>JABEUM010000019.1 GCA_013044475.1 Acidimicrobiaceae bacterium
GGCTTATTCGGAACCACAACGTGGGTTCCTTTCCAATTGGCCGCCGGATCATTGAGACGAATCGCTTCACAATGAGCAACACCTGCGGCGGCCGAAGGAAGACACACCGGCACGTACTTGGATGCCGTCGCAACCGACGCACTCGCCGGTAACGCCGTTGCGCCAGCTAACAACATTGACCCAGCGGATGCCAGTGCCAAAAAAGCTTTCCTCATAGCAATCGTCCTCCCCGACCGAAGCGAACACACACCCCTTTAGGGCAACTGATCGAATCTACACCTTATTAACTGTCTTTAGCAATATCCTTATCTTTACAGTCGCTCATTTCTTCGTTCCATGGTCGAGCAGAGCGATCTTTAGCGGCTTCGGCTCTGCACTGGCGCTAGAGCCGATCGGTCACCGCTAGCTCAGGACAGCAGTTAATTTGCGACACGTCTATCAACGGCAAACTCTGATAGTTTTTTTCTCATGAGCTTTGCAACCTACCCAAACGAAATGGTTGGTCTGGCGGATCAAATCTGGCGTCAATTAGAGTCCTACCACGACACGACCTACTTCGTACAAGAGTGTCGAGATGCCTTCAAAGAGGTTGGAATCAAAGGCGGCTGGGCGAGGTACTTTGCCGGTAGGGCAGCGCCGATGGGCGAGGCGAGTGCTGGTGCGGTGGCCGCGGCATTTTACAACTTCTCGCCAAAGATGGTGAGCAACTCCATACCGGCTGCGTGGGAAGTGGCGACTCCAGCACAGTACCTAGAAGCCCGGCTTGTAGGTATCGACCGGGCCATGAGGAGGCTAATCGCTCCGTGGATCGATACCGAGGAGATAGCGAATGCTGCCGATGCCATAACCGAAGCGGTGCTTTCGGCTGATCCAGCGGGAAAGGTCCTCTTTAGTGCGAACGCCGGACTCGAAGTACCAAGCAGTCCCCACCTGAAACTATTCCATGCGGCGACTTTAATTCGAGAGCACAGGGGAGACCTCCACAACTCCATTTTGATGAATAACGACATATCCGGCGTACAAGCGCACGTCTTGATGGTGGCCCTCGGTCACGGTACGAAGGAAGATGTCATCTCGATGAGGGGATGGAATGAAGCTGAATGGTCTTTAGCAAAGGAATCACTCACCGAACGCGGCTTGGTAGCCCCTGATGCGACGGCGACGCCCTTGGGCAAAGAGCTTCGGATATCGATCGAATTGCAGACTGAACTAGCGTCCGCAAGAGCATTGAGTGGATTGGGGACAAAGAAAGCAGAGGCGGTTTTGGGCCATTTGGTCCCAATTGTCAATCAGCTACGCAAAAGCGGAGAGTTGCCAGACTTTACGACTCTAAGGGAGGAATTCGGCGGTCAATAGACCACGGCCCCATTTGGACCACTCAGCTGTCGATCCTTGCCATTTTGCAGCGAATACAGTCTTTCAGCTCGACTGGTGGAACGAGCACCTCGGTGCGTTCAAGGAGGCCGAGGAAGTACTCGGCTGGGAAGAACTGCACGTTGACCGTCGGACCGGTCATCGAGGATCGACAAGAACAGCGCTTGACGATATCCGTCGAAGAAGCGGCCACCGTTCTTGGCATCTCTCAAACCTTCGCCTACGAAGCTGTCGCCTATGGCGAGATTCCCTGCATTCGGATTGGACGACGCATCCTCGTGACCAGGATCGCACTCAACCGGCTCATGGAGAGCGCATGAGTGGACAGGCCAGACGAGAAATAACCGAAAATAACGCTGAGGCCTTATTTAGGGTTATATGATAAGCCTAAGTAAGGAGGAACCATGTCTAGGGTTGTCCGGCGTCGTTGGATCAGCGACTTTTCGGCTCCCTCACATGCGGGTAACCGCTCCTGTGAGTTTGAAGCCTACATACCGGACATGCTTGTGGACCGACGGATCACGCTGGACGGAGATGTCGCAGCAGACGTTGCCGATGCCGAGGCTGCCATCGTCCGTCTGAACACCGAGGCGACGGCCCTCGTTGACACACAGGCACTCGCTCGCATCCTCCTTCGTGCCGAAGCTGTTGCCTCATCCCGAATTGAAGGACTGGAGATCGGAGCCCGACGGCTCCTCCACGCCGAGGTTGTCCGAGGGATGCACGAAGCTGCACCCGACGTGACCGCAGCCGAAGTCCTGAACAACATCGACGCCATGATGTTCGTCGTCGAAAGTGTCTCAGGCGGTGATCCCATCACGGTGGACCTCCTCCTTGACGTCCACCGTCGCCTCCTTGCTGGCACACAACTGGAAAAGCATGGAGGCGTCGTCAGGAATCAGCAGAACTGGATCGGCGGCAACTCCTACAACCCGTGCTCGGCTGCCTTCGTCCCTCCTCCTCCAGAAAACGTCAGCGGCCTTCTGCAAGACTTGTGCGCCTTCTCATCCACCGACGACCTGCCCGCCGTTGCCCAAGCGGCTATTGCGCACGCTCAGTTCGAGACGATCCACCCGTTCGTGGAGAGCAATGGGAGAACGGGTCGGGCGCTCATCCACCTCGTCCTTCGTCGTCGGGGCCTCGCAGCACACGTTTTACCTCCCGTTTCCCTCATCCTCGCCACTTGGGCGAGGGATTACATCGACGGACTAACACAGTTTCGCTATGTCGGCACTCCAACATCGAAACCGGCGCTTGCGGGACTCAACACTTTGGTCGGGCGCTTCGCTGGATCATGTACCCGAGCCGTCTCTGACGCCCGGGCCTTCGAGAAGCGGGCTGCAGAAATTGAACAAGGCTGGAGGGGACGAGTCGGAAGAATTCGTGCCAACTCGGCGACCGACCTACTGCTGAGAGCATTGGTCGGAGCCCCGGTCGTGACGACAAACAGCGCTGCGGAACTGATAGGCCGGAGCTTCGTCCAGACGAGCGAAGCCATCACCCGCCTCGTGGAAGCCGAAGTCCTTCGGCAGGTGAACGTCGGCAGGCGAAACCGAGCCTTTGAGGCCCCGGACATCATTGATGCATTCGCAGCTTTGGAGCGCCAGCTTGCAAGTCCTGAAGGTGATACGCTATGAATTGGGCAGTGGAGCGATCTTGGGCCTTCGTGATGACTGTATTGAGCGGCCGAGCAGGGGTCGCTACAGAATCCGAAATGAGTGATCGAGCGCAACCTCGGCTAAAGCCGAGTTACCTTCACTTCGGCCGATCTAACGATGGCCTCTGCTGAAGCGATGGCCTCTTCACCAGAAAGCTCATCGAGACTCTTTCCCGCCGGTTCGGGCAGCAACAGGGTGAGCAGAATACCGATTAGCGCCATGCCGAAGGAGAACTCGAGTGCACCAGAGACTCCGAAGTGGCTCTTGATAATCGGAAACAGGTAGACGCCAAGGAAGGCGCCAAACTTGGCGATTCCTGCTGAAATTCCATGCCCAGTCGAGCGCATACTCGTCGGGAAGACCTCACCTGCGAGGACGAAAGTAGTCTCATTCGGCCCAAACTCGGCAAAGAAGTAGCTAATCCCAAAGAGGAGCAGGAATGGTGTTACCTCCGTGGTGATATGAGGAATTACCCCGATGAGGAGGAAGGCAAGGCCCATAAAGAAGAATCCAATGAGCTGAAGCCGCCTATGCCCTATTCGATCCATGTAGTTAGCGGCCAGATAGTATCCCGGGATCGCAAACACCGAAAATACTATCAGCTGAAGGGCGATAGCTTCGGTCAGCACGTGTGCTCCCGACTTACCTAGCACGCTCTTGACGATTAGCGGAGCAGAGACCGAATTACCGTAGTACGCATAATCGAAAACAAACCAAGATCCTGCGGTACCGAGTAGGTAGAGGAGATACTTACGATTCGAGAGGAACTGCTTTAGGGTGATCCGAGCCTGCTTCCCTTGCTGTACCGAAGCAACCACGACACCGTCTGAGTACTTCTCGATAGCCGTTGCTGCCTCCGCCGACCTGCCCTCGACCCTTTCAAGGTAGCGGGGGGATTCGGGCATCTTGCGGCGTAGATAGATCACTCCAGCGGCCGGGATCGCTCCAAAACCAAGCATGATTCGCCAAGCCATATCCGGATGGACGTTAGCGGACAGCAGGGCTAATGCGACGATGTAGCCGGTCACCGTTCCAATGGCCTGCATAGCGAAGACCAAGCCAACGAGCTTTCCCCGGCTCTTGACGTTCGAGTATTCGGTCATCAATACCGCCGACATCGGATAATCGCCACCCACGCCTATCCCGAGAATGAAGCGGAAGATCAGAAGCCAGATAAAAGATGGAGCGAATGCAGATGCGAGTGCTCCAAAAACCATCAAAGCGGCTTCTAAGCCATAGGTGCGCTTGCGGCCGATGATATCAGCGATCCTTCCGAAGAGGAGGGCTCCGAAGAAGGCTGACAGCAGGGTAATCGAATTAACTAAGCCGGTTTGTGCAGAAGACAAACCCCACTCTTTGGAGATCAGGGTAGTCGCGGTTCCGATTATGAAAAGGTCGTAGGCATCGGTAAAGAACCCCATGCCGGCCGTGAAGATCGCCCGAGTGTGAAAGCGGCTCAACGGCGCTTCGTCGAGTGCAGCCGAGACCGACATTGGCTTATCTGACAACTGATTTCCCTTCCCTCCGAGACCGGCAGAATGCTAGACCAGTAGCTCGGGTACCTCTGCAAAGTAAAACTATGAGCGATAGTCTCTTCGCCGAGTGTGACGCTAGGGTTGCTTGCGCCTAGTTATCTGGTAACCAAAAGGTAAACACTTGGTAAAGTCATAAAGGGCCAATTGGGCCCCAAGTGGTATCTGCCCGCGGTCGGCTATCGTCAATCGCCTGGTCATCATGTCTGACCTGCCCGAACTACCCAAGCACCAGAACTGTGATGCTTCTGGGTTAAGCTGCAACTCCAAGAGAGCTGTCCCCGTGGAAATCCGAGTTTTGCTAGGCGCTATGACCTGATAAGTTCGAAGAGGATCCGAGTGGAGCTAGTCGTCTCAGCTCCACCTGAGACTGTTATGCATCTCGGTGCAAAAAGTTCTCTTGCCGGACAGACCGATATACTCCCATCTCCTCGGCATCCGAGGGGAAAGTCATATCCGGAGAATTCTTACAACACTCAGAGCTTCATTACCTGACGGATAGTAGCTGCTACTTCGTCGAGACAGGCGTCACCGTCGGTATGTGAATGACTCGCCGCCGAGACTACACAGTGCCGAATATGGTCATTGAGTAACCCGACCGCCACCTCTTGCAGAGCCCGGTTGACAGAAGCAACTTGAGTTACTACGTCGGGGCACCACCGATCGTCTTCGATCATCTTCTGCAAACCACGGACTTGGCCTTCGACTTTACGCAACCGGGCTAGGTAGTCATCCTTGCCGGATGCGTAGCCTCTCGCGGCTCGGGTAGCTGCTGGGTTAGCAGTTGGCGGGGTACAACTGTGATCGACTTCACTCACTTGGGGCTCCCATATCCGTCTGGCTCTTTGGCCGATCATGACCAAGCGCTTCGATGAGCCGATGGTACTGATCGAGATCGATTTCGCCACGGGCGAGTCGCTGGTCCAGGATCTGACGAGCGTCATCACCCAAGGGTGGGTGATGAATGGCTGATTGGCGAGAACTACCGGTGATAAGTACGTAAAGACCCCAGATCAGCAGGCCCCAGAAGATTACCATGCCGAGCGACATTAGTGCCGCTTGCCAGAACACCAAGTGACTTCCGTACCAGAACATCATCATGCTCACCTCCGGTCGGTCCGAACTTCGGGCTGTGTTTAACTATGCGTAGGTGATACCGGTAGGGGGTAGGGCCAATGGTCACGATCAACACCGTCTTATGACAAGCCTAAGCGATCCGCTGCTACCAATCGACTAATTAGCTGACCAGAACCGAGTTACCCTCATCTCAAATCCCTGGGATGCCGTCGGCGGGCAACACCAACTGCTGCGTGGCAGGACATCGCATGGCGTGTGGCATCATGAGCCGTCAGACTCCAGCGGTGCAGACCAATGGCCCTACCCCCTACCCCCATCCTCGTAGCACGATGAGCGTAGGAGTCCATATTGGACGCCGATGTTGAGAGAAAAGGAGGTCAGCGATGACGGACCGAGAATCCAAGACCGCTTCCTCGGTGCAATTCGGCTCGCCTTGGCCAAAGGACGCTCTACGAATAGGTTTCGGGGTCGTCTGGGCGATCGACGCCGCACTTAAGTGGACTCCAGGTTTCAGAGCCAACTACATGAGCATGATCATGAACGAAGTAAAAGGGCAACCCGGGTGGCTTAATTGGTGGCTCGACTTCTGGATCCGACTCCAGCACCCGCAGGCAGCCTTCTTTTCTTACCTAGTCGCAGCGGTAGAAACCCTGATAGCACTGGGCTTGATCCTGGGCTTCGCACGCAAGCTCACCTACATAGGAGCGACGATACTCAGCTTCCTGATCTGGTCTACCGTCGAAGGCTTCGGTGGACCTTACACCGCAGGATCCACGGATATCGGCACCAGCATCATTTACGTGATGGTGTTCTTGGGCCTAATCGCCCTTGACTACTATTCGGGACCAGATCGCTATAGCGTCGATAACTACCTCGAGCACCGTGTTTCGTGGTGGTGGCGAGTAGCCGAAATACGCCGACCAACTGCGACCGAACCAGTAGCGGCAAAGACTGAGGTGACCCCCTCGCTAGTTAGCGCCTCGGCGAGTGCTCTGGAGATGAAAATAACAGAGGAAAGTCCGATCGACGCTTAGTAACAAGACAACCAGTTCGTCTCTCATCCTCACCCTGGCCGGTCTAGCGACCGGCCAGGGTGCCTCATTTTGTGAGCGATCTATAGAGCTTCTAAGCTGCAGCTAGCACAAGCTATTAGGTTCGACGGAGTAAACACCGACTTGGAGCCAGCTAGTCAATCTAAAGTGTCTCGCCATCCAAGAGGACTCCGGTCAACAATCGGCTGACTTTGAGATTGGTTGCTAGTTTGCTAAAGCTTCAAGGCTCTGAAAGTCGTCCTTCGACAGCTCGACCGAGACGGCGCCGAGATTCTCTTCGAGGTGGGCAACCGACTTGGTGCCCGGAATCGGAAGCATCACTGGTGATCTCTTCAAGAGCCAAGCGAGTGCGACTTGCACTGGGGTAGCACCCAATTCCGCAGCTAGCTTCGCGAGCTTCCCGTCGTCTTTGGCGAGTGCGCCAGTTTGAATCGGGAACCACGGGATAAATGCGATACCGCTCGTCTCACAGTAGTCTAAAACGGCTTCTGAACTCCTGTTTGAAAGGTTGTAGAGGTTCTGCACCGAGTCGATCTTGGCATATTTTGAGGCCTCTTTGATCTCTGCGACATTGACCTCGGATAGTCCGATCTTGTCAATTTTGCCCTCTCGCTGTAGGTCAGCAAAGACGCCTATCTGTTCTGCCAGCTCCACTTTTGGATCTATCCTGTGCAGCTGGTATAGGTCGATCCGTTCGATGCCGAGTCGCCTAAGACTCATCTCCGCCTGCTGGCGAATGTACTCTGGCCTTCCGACTGGGAGCCAGACGTCTGGACCGGTTCTAACCAGGCCAGCCTTGGTTGCTATCTTTACCCCATGGTTTCCAGATGAAAGTACCTCACCGATCAGCTCCTCGCTGACATTGGGGCCATACGAGTCGGCGGTGTCGATGAAGTCGACTCCTAGCTCTACGGCTCGTCTGAGAACTGCTATCGCACCGTCACGATCTTTTGGCTCACCCCAAACTCCCGGCCCGGTGATCTGCATCGCACCATATCCGAGGCGATGAACCTTCAGGGAGCCGCCGATCAAAAACTCTCCACCTAAAGATGAACTACCATTTAGATCAACTGCCACTACAAACTCCAATTCACATATTCGATTTCAGGATCGACACAACGGCACAGTCCGAACTAGCAACTCACAAAGAGGATGACCATTGCCTTTCGAACCAAATCGTCCGGGTCGACCAGTTAGTAGAACACCCCCGATGCCGCTTCTAATCCGATTATGGGCGATTACTTCTGGCGGAGCAGAAGGCCAGCCTCGTGAAATAGATTGGGCATTGCCGACCGCTTCTGCTCGGATAACCAAGTAGTTCTGAACGATACCAACGCAATTCAGCTTCATTTCAGCCGACATAAAAGTCGACTATCATTCGGTCAGCTCTGAGCACGCTCGCAATACGAAACCATTCCAGATAGCGCTATCTCGGCAAACTGAAAGTCGAACTGCTCCAAGTACCACGCAGTAGTCGGTCAAGCGCCGCCGATCAATCGAAGCTCACAATCAGTCCGAACTCAAATTACCAAAGCTTGCGGCCGGGCCAGATAACCCCTCTCCGGCTCCAGTTTCGTTGCCAGATATTGGTACCTATAGGATCGACCCAGACTGTTCGGCCTTTACGTCGGTCACGTCGATAACGACCCGTTCTTTGGCCTCAGTTGGTCCCCTGCCGCAAGAGTCCCAGCCTTTACGAAATGAACGCGGAAATAGCTCGAGGTAGGGGCCGGACGATTTGCTCCTCACCAGCTCGTAAAACTCCTCTGGCCTCGAATTCGAGTCACCACTTTGCCAATGGTAGCGGGTCTTGCCGATCTCGGCGAGAGAATAGTCTGCGCTAGCTTCGCTGCGACAGATCATGACGTTCTCTGGGAGTGATCCTGCCCTTTTTGCTTGGCTATCGGCGACCATGCAGTTCAGAACGGCGAGTGGAACAAATCCCCACGCCCTAGCGACATCGTTACCCCAGTCGAGATGTCTAGCCGGTACCCACAGAAAGAGGTTAGCTAGCTTGGAATAGAAGCTCCGAACGTCGATAGCCGCTATGTCCTCTACCGCCATGGTCGAATATGGGCCAGCACTATCGGGTTCTAACTGAGGTATCTGAGAGAACGCCGCGCTGTTTGGGCGTCTCCACGGAGGGTCTGCGACAATCGTCCGATATGGAGGACTGAGACCATTTAGATCCAGGCTGAAAACCACGCTAATGCACCTCCCTGGCCATCGCTCAAATCAGCCATGACCCAAACCATCAGAGGAACGCGCCGGTGTCACCTTGGATATCTACTCCTCAGTTGGATAAATCGCATCCCAAAGAATCATCTTCACCCAGCAGAAGGAAAATCATCGAAGACCCAGCTAGTAATCTTTCCCCATCTGATTAACTAATTAGAACCTTCCACCGTATCGGCGGCTTTATACAAACTATTAAATAAAAAAAGATGCTAAATCTACCGGGCTTGAAACAACCAACTCGGGAGTTGTTCGCCCACAATCCAAGGCGCAAGACTTTACTCGGCATCTCTCTTTTGCCTGGATGTTTTCCCTGCTCACCTGCCCTTGAAGCACGGACCTCATCTCAGCTGCGTAACTCCAGCTTCGTCGATATCGCCCGGACACTAAGAATCCCTACCAGTCGCAAAAACGGACGGTGCTAAACAATTTCTCTAAATGTTGCGCAAGGCGACGAACGGGTCAAGCTATCTTCCTCTTACGCAGCCCCAGAGGCGCATAACCGTCTAAGGTCTCTTGCGGTTGATGTTCTATGGAGCGGAGCAGCGGGGTCCATGGTCGAAAGAGAAGAAAACACAGCTCAGGGAGTCCTTCCTTCGGACTTTTCGTATCAAAAGCGAATTAATCCCCGAGCCAAAAGGGTCATCTTGAGGATCAACCACAGAGATGGCCTTGTAGTCACGGTGCCAAAGGGTTTGAGCAACAGAGAACTCGAATCGATCATCGCCGAAAAGACCGACTGGATACTCGCCGGACTGGAGATCGCAGCCAAGCGCAAACTTGAGTCGATCGCCCCACCTGCCCCGCAGCTGATAGAGATTCCGCTATTTGACCAAAGCATCGTGGTCACTTACGACTCCTGGCCAATCCAGAAGATCGCAATTGACATCGATGACGAATCACACATCACCGTCAC
>JABEUM010000020.1 GCA_013044475.1 Acidimicrobiaceae bacterium
CTATATGCCGTCTGCGGGTGTATACCTTGAGACAGTGCCCACTCACGTAAATTCATTAGATCTTGTTATAGCGCATCACTGCGACAACTGTTGCAACCCCTTCTATACTAAGGCCAACCGCTCATCCTGGTAGTCCCGCACTCGCTCGACCGTTGTGATCTCAAAGATCCGGGCAAGTGCCTTGATCCTCAGATTGGGTGCAGGTCGTGATATGGCTTATCTGGGATGAGCCGAAATTCTGCCGCACGAGAGGGAGGGCTGGCTCGAGAGTAATTGTCTGGCGATCAGTTTTGGTCGATCTCCTTGGCCTCCGCCTAGAGCGGCAGGGTTGCTCCCTCAAGGTCTAGATCGTCTCGTTTCACCCTTATAAAGACTACAACGACTACAAATCCCAAAATAGCTATGATCGCCGATGCCCAAAAAGCCGCATCGAAGCCCGAGATGGTCGCTTTGGAGACGAGGGCCGCTTGAGTTAATGCGGAAATTGAATGCGTCGGGGATGAAGCTATGGCCCGGTGGACGAGTGAAGTCACCTTGTTTGCGGCAGCAGTTCTTGAAACGGTGACTAATACCGCCAGGCCTATCGAGCCACCGATCTGCTGGGTGGTGTTGAGCACCGCCGAGGCTACCCCGCCGTCGGTCTTTGCTACCCCAGCTACCGCGGTCAGGGTGAGTGGGACGAAGGTCATCCCTGCTCCGATAGCGAGGACAAGCATCGGCCCTAGCACCCCCGTTAAGTAGGTCGAGCTCGGGGTGATCCTGGTTAGCAGCACTAAGCCTATGGCTGCTACGAACGGACCGACTAGGAGAAAGACCCTTGGACCAAATCGGGTCACTAGCTGGGAAGTCGCCCCAGCTGCAACAACAATTGCTATCGACACCGGCAAAAAGGCAAAGCCAGCTTTTAGCGGGCTATAGCGGAGGAAGTCCTGGATAAAGAGTGTGAGGAAGAAGAACATTCCGAATAGCGATGCGCCGATAGATAGCATCAGCGCCAAAGCGCCAGAACGGTTTCTGTTAGCGAGTATCCGCAAAGGTACTAGAGCATGGGTGGACCTGGATTCGATGAAGAAAAAAGCGATCCAAAGCACGACTGAGGAGGCGAGGGTAACCTCGGTAACCGTGGATCTCCACCCGCTAGTAGATGCGTGCGATAGACCGTAGACCAAAAGTGTCGCGGCCAGCGTTACCGAGATCGCTCCGGGTAGGTCGAGGCCGCCAGTTTTGGTGTCTGACTTGTGCAAAACTTTAGATGCGACGATGCTGAGCACCACCCCTATCGGAACGTTGACGAACATGACCCAGCGCCAAGACCCAAAGTCGGTTAGTATCCCACCAAGCAGCAGGCCCAAGGCGGCGCCGGCACCCGACATTGCAGCGTAGACGCCCATCGCCTTCGCCCTTGGCTTGCCCTCAGGAAAGTTGTCTGTGACGAGTGACAGGGCCGCCGGCGATGCGATAGCACCACCGATTCCCTGGACGACTCTCGCAGATATCAGCCAAAGCTGGCTCGTTGCTAAGCCACCAGAAAAAGACGCCAGGGTGAAAATTACTATCCCGATAACAAATAGCTTCTTGCGGCCGTAGAGATCTCTGAGGCGGCCGCCGAGCAACAGTAGCCCGCCGAATGCGAGGGCGTAGGCGTTAATGACCCATTCCAGCGAGGCGGATGAGAAGTGTAATTCTCGCTGCATTGATGGGAGCGCGATGTTCACGATCGAAGCGTCTAAAACTACCATCAGCTGGGCGGTGGCGATCACGAACAAAATAACTGTCAGGGAGTGGTCTTTATGACGGTGCGGTTGTTCGGTCTGATCCGACAATTCCGGCCATCCTTTCGTCATCTCTGGATATAAACTTTCGCCCGGGCTTGGTTCCCGGGGTGGTAGTGCGGAGTTCAAGTGGTTTCAGCCAACGGCTGAAAGCGAACTGGTAGCTAGTTGAGCTTGTGACGGCTATCATGGCTCGACTGATTAGCTAGAAACTCTAAGGTCGTGGTGAACTCGATCCGCAAGGTATTTGCTAAAAACCTCCGCTTAATGAGTCCGATGCCGACCTCTGCCGCCATCAGATCGACGTGTCCTTTGATAATCAAAGCCTCGATACCACTCCAGGTGAGCTTTCTAATCGACAGATCCTTCTTTATGGACCTGTCCTTGATCTGAAGGACCCCACTGACTTTGAAACCTTCTACTAGGGGCTGAAAGGAGTTTGATTCAAAGACTATGAGGGGAAACTTTGCGCTGTCGAGTATCGGTTGAGATGCAATCCTTGCGGTAAGGTTCGCAGTAGCCCCGATCAATGAATTAGCCGCTATCTCTACCCTTGCAAAGGTCGGCACGCCCTGCTCATCCACCCTGACTTCTGCGCTGGAGATCCTGGCCGTCGCAATGAGATGGTGAAACATAGGGGTGGTCGCGACAATTTTCAGGTCTTCTGCCGTTCCAAGAGATTGCCAAACCCCGGGCCTGGCGGTCCATTTGGCGCTCTTAATCGACATATCAAGACCTCCAAAGAACCGTTGAGTTGAAACTTTCTCTGGGTATAACTAACCGGGGAGCCGATACATTTCAGCTTCAAGGCGTTCGGGCAGAAACCACCCGAACTTTGCTGCCTGGGTCACTGTGCCCCTACGGGCGATATATGGGATGCTAGTGGCTTGGTCTCCCGAGTCGGTTCTGGCGGCGACGGAACGGTTCCCAGGACCTGAGTGCCTCGATTCGGAAGCCCCATCGCCGCCTTTGGCCCTTAACAGTTGGAAATGAATATCGGGGGACAAAAGTGGATTTTGAGCTGACTAATCAGTGGATTTTGGGTGTCAATCGGTCTTTAGGGGCTAAAAGAGACAATTGAATTCAAAGTACTACACACAAGAGCGTTAATATTCGGTATTTTGGGCTTATGCAGATTAACAAGATCGGAATTGTCGGTTCGGGAATCATGGGGTCGGGGATAGCAGAGGTTGCAATGCTCGCCGGATTCGAAGTCGTTCTGCGTTCTCGTAAACAGGAGAGCGCTGTCTCCATGGTGGGAGCGATCGAGCGTTCTTTGGCCCGAAGGGTAGAGAAGGGCCGTCTAGAATCCCAAGACGCCCAAGACGCCCTCTCGAGACTGCTAGCCACTACCGAGATAGACGAACTAGTCGATTGCGACTTGGTGATCGAGTCAGTGGTGGAAGACCTGGAGGTAAAGAAGCATCTTTTCGACCATCTCGATCGGATCGTAAAGCCCGGCGCTATCCTGGCTACCAACACCTCGACATTACCGGTAGTGGATCTTGCAGCGGCAACGAGAAGGCCAGAACTCGTTTGCGGAATACACTTTTTCAACCCGGCTACCGTCATGGGGCTCGTCGAGATAGTCCGGCCGATTACTGCGTCAGATGAGACCATTGCAGCGGCATCCGCTTTTGTCAAAAAGTGTGCCAAGGACGCGGTGCTGGTTAAAGACGAAGCGGGATTCGTGGTAAATGCCCTGCTATTTCCCTACCTCAATAGTGCCGTGAAGCTCCTTGAGCGAGGGGTTGCAACTGCCGAGGAGATCGATAGGTCTATGAAGCTAGGTTGTGGATTTCCTATGGGTCCGCTAGCTCTTTTGGACCTGGTCGGCCTAGACACATCGGTGGCAATTCTGGACGCGCTTTATCGGGAGTTCGGAGATGTAGCGACCCTGGCCGCCCCAACGCTCCGGAGGAAGTTAGCAGCCGGTCAACTCGGGAAAAAGACCAAACGCGGTTTCTACGACTACCATTAGTCAAGGCTTTCGCCCGTAGAACGATCGGTGTTTTGCGGGCGACTTGATACTGCTAAAGGATGGTCTTGGCCATGTCTGATTTGGGTGACCAAGTGAAAAGTGCTAGGTTCAGCGAACCCGACGCCCCGTGGGTTATGAGGACGTATTCGGGGCATTCGAGCGCTAAGGCGTCGAACCAGCTATACAGATTGAACCTCGAGAAGGGTCAGACGGGGCTATCAATCGCCTTTGACCTGCCAACTCAGATAGGATTTGATCCAGATGACTTCCAGGCTCGGGGCGAGGTTGGCAAGGTCGGCGTTCCGATAGTACACCTTGGGGACATAGAGGAACTTTTCGACGGTATCCCGATCGAAAAAATGAATACCTCGATGACGATCAATGCTACCGCAGCCTGGCTTCTCGGCCTGTACATCGCTCTGGCCAGAAAGAGGGGGCTCGACGAGCGGGTGCTGTCTGGAACGACCCAGAACGACATCATCAAGGAGTACCTCTCTAGAGGTACATTCATATTTCCACCAGAGGCTTCCAAGAGGCTGATAGTCGACACGATCACCTACACCGTAGGTAGGGTTCCAAAGTGGAATCCGATAAATATCTGTTCTTACCATCTCCAAGAGGCCGGGGCTACCCCGGTGCAGGAGGTTGCCTACGCCCTGGCAACTGCGGTAGGTGTCCTAGACGCGGTGAAAGAGTCAAAGAGGATTCCGGAGTCGGAGTTTCCTCTGGTCGTCGGGAGGATCTCTTTCTTTGTAAATGCCGGCATCCGGTTTATCGAAGAAAATGCCAAGATGCGGGCATTCAATGTGATGTGGGATCAGATCTGCCAAGAGCGCTACCAAGTGACCGACGAGAAGTTGAGACGATTCCGCTATGGGGTGCAGGTCAACTCGCTCGGCCTTACTGAGCAGCAGCCGGAGAATAATGTACCCAGGATCGTACTGGAATCCTTGGGCGTGCTACTTTCTCGAGACGCTAGAGCTCGAGCGCTTCAACTACCGGCGTGGAATGAGGCGCTCGGGCTTCCAAGACCCTGGGACCAGCAGTGGTCACTGAGGATACAGCAGATCTTGGCCCTTGAGACGGATCTGTTGGACTATCCGGACATATTTGAAGGATCCATAGTCATGGATTCGTTGGTGAAGGAGATCGTCCAAGGAGCCACGGTTGAACTCGAGGAGATTCTCTCAGCAGGCGGGGTCTTCTCATTCATTGACGAACTCAAATCGAGACTGGTAAGGAGCCAGTCCGAGAGGACTTCGAAGATAGAGAAGGGCGAGCTTGCCGTTGTCGGCGTCAACAGGTTCGTCAATACTGAACCATCTCCACTTAGTGAATCAAAACTTGGCACCCACCTAGTGATCGATCCGAAGGTCGAGGCTGAGATGGTCGAAGCTACAAAGGCTTGGCGCCTCAAGAGAAATTCCGGCGAAGTCGAGGATAAATTGGACGCCCTGAAGGCCGCTGCAAAGTCCGACGACAATCTGATGGAGGCGACGATTCAGCTCGCATTGGTTGGGGGGACTACTGGCGAGTGGGCGCGAGCGCTGAGAGAGGTATTCGGCGAATACCGAGCACCTACTGGGGTAAGTGGCGGCTTTGGCCAGCGGGAGGCGATCCTACGGGACCTCGCTAGCTCGGCCCGTTCCTTGGATGGTGGTCCTCCCAGGCTGCTGGTCGCAAAACCCGGCTTAGACGGCCACTCTAACGGGGCGGAGCAGATAGCCGTAGCGGCGAGGGATGCTGGATTTGAAGTGATCTACCAAGGAATTCGCCTGACCCCGCATCAGATAGCCGTAGCGGCACGTGATGAAGATGTGGATCTCGTTGGGATATCCATCCTTTCGGGTTCGCACTTGGAACTCGTACCGCAAATTATTGCTGAACTGGCTGAGCAGGGTTCGGAAGCATTGGTCGTCGTCGGTGGGATCATCCCCGAGGCGGACCAAAAGGTGCTTATCGAGGCGGGTGTCGCTCGGATTTATACGCCAAAGGACTACGAGATTTCGCAGATTATGCATGATTTGCTTGAATTGACCGTTAGACAAAGAGCTCAGATCAGTAATGTATGAAAGCTAGATCTAGACTCGGATCAATGTTTTTTCGGAGATTGCCGATAAGAGTGTGATGGGGGAAAGGAGATATGCCGTAGTAGGGCTTTTGGCGGCCAGTGGCGCCATGGCAATCTCCGGTGTAGCCGCAAAGCAGGCCTCGCTGCTACTCGGGGCATGGTTGTGCGCTGTCTCGGCAGTAGTTGTATTATTGGTGACAGATCTCCGGGTCAGAAGGGACCACGATGAGGCCGCTAAGGGTTCGCAGCATACGTCTTTGGCGTCAGATTCTGAGCAGTCTGCCGTGATGGATCCCGTTACAGGTCTTCAGAATGACGAGTTCTTCAACGCCGTGCTAATCCCTAAGGTGGCCACGGCAAGGAGGAGACTCTGGCCGGTCACCGTAGTTTTGATCCGGCTAAGTTTCGACAATTCGATCCAGAGTCAATTCGACAACGACCAACTCATTGTGAAATTCGCCGTTCTATTGAGCCGGACGGTCAGGGAAGCGGATATCGCATGTCGGCTTTCGAATCTAGTTTTCGGCTTGATCCTTGACGATACGGACGAGGATGGGGGTGCGTGGACCGCCGAGCGGATCCAGATAGCACAATCCAAGTATGGAGACGACAGAATCGTCAAGGTCTCGGCGGGGGTGGCAAGCTACCCGACCCATGGGATGGATCCTGCGACGATACTTTCCAAGGCGAATGAAGCCATGGAGAAGGCGGTCACCAACTTGGCCCTTCCGGGGCTTGGACTAGTGATAGTCGCCCCTCAGGGTCCGAATAACTAGCACAGAAGTAAGGAACTCGGGTTTTAGGGTCCCTTCGGAGTAACTAAGCGCTGACGATCGAGACAGCGACCTTTAGCCGAACTATCCCTGCGCTAAAGTGGTGGTATTACGGTGTCTGTGGCCGCTATAAGGATTAACGAATATGCGAGGGCCTTGGCCTCTCGTAATTGGTGGACAGACCCCACCACCGAGCAGAAAATCTCCAAGTCGTCGGGTCCGTCTTAGGACCGACTGGCTCCTCGACACTTCTAGAAAAAGCGATCATGGAGTATGCGGCGGCGATCGCCAGGGCGGCCTCTTGGTCGGTTGGAATTTCAGTATCCATGAATCACTGTCCCTTTAGTGTTCTCGATTACAGAGGTACGTTGCCGTGCTTCCTTCTCGGCAGATCTTCCTTCTTAGTCCTGAGAATCTTGAGAGCTTGAACGAGCACCTTGCGGGTCTCTTGTGGATCGATAACATCGTCGACAAATCCCCTTTCGGCTGCCACATAGGGATTTGCGTAGCGCTCGGTGTACTCTTCGACGAGCTCTAGGCGGCGTGAAACCGGATCGTCCGAGCCGGCTATTTCTCTTCGGTGGAGGACTTCAACTGCCCCCTGCGGGCCCATAACTGCGAGTTCCGCCGAAGGCCAGGCATAAGCCAGGTCCGCACCAACGCTCTTTGAGTTCATGACGACATAGGCCCCACCGTAGGCCTTTCTGGTGATGATTTGGACCCGTGGCACTGTCGCTTCGCAGTAGGCGTATAACAGTTTCGCTCCGTGGCGAATGATCCCTCCATACTCCTGGTCAACCCCGGGCATGAATCCTGGAACGTCGACGAAAGTTACGATCGGAATGTTGAACGAGTCGCAGGTCCTTACGAACCTTGCGGCCTTTTCCGAGGAGTCTATGTCCAACACTCCCGCGAGAACCGCCGGTTGGTTCCCCACTATTCCGACAACGTGACCGTCAATGCGCCCGAAGCCGCAGGTGATGTTTTGAGCCCAGTGAGAGAAGTATTCTAAGTAGTCTCCGTCGTCGAGGACCAGCGATATTACCTTCTTCATGTCGTATGGCTGGTTAGGACTGGCTGGCATCATGGTGGAGAGTTCGGGGACCAGCCTTTCCGGATCGTCGCCCGAAGGTAAAAAGGGTGGCTCCTCCATGTTGTTGGCCGGGAGGAAGCTTAAGAGGTACTTCACCTCGTCAAGGCAGGACTTCTCGTCGTCTAGCACAAAAGTTGCTACACCAGACTTCGTGGCGTGGCTCATAGCCCCGCCGAGCTCTTCGAGGGTCACCTCTTCGCCGGTGACGGTCTTGACTACGTCAGGACCAGTGATGAACATGTGCGAAGTCTCTTTGACCATGAAGATAAAGTCGGTCATCGCCGGGGAGTAAACCGCACCGCCTGCGCATGGTCCTAAGACTACGCTGATCTGCGGTATCACCCCCGAGCTTTTGACGTTGCGCCTGAAGATCCCCCCGTAGGAGTGGAGGGATACTACGCCCTCTTGAATCCTCGCACCAGCACCGTCGTTGAGGCCAATCATTGGCACCCCGACGGAACTAGCAAGGTCCATAACCTTGTGGATCTTTTCGGCAAACACCTCTCCAAGTGCTCCACCGAATACGGTGAAATCCTGAGAGAATATGCAGACTCTTCTGCCGTCGATCGTTCCAAATCCGGTTATTACGCCATCGGTATACGGACGAGTATCGTCTAGGCCCATTCCATGCGCTCGATGGCGCGCGAGCATGTCGAGTTCTTGGAAAGATCCTTCATCGAGGAGGTATTCGACCCTCTCTCGGGCAGTCATCTTCCCTTTTTGGTGCTGGCGTTCGATAGCGTGCGGTGAACCTGCGTTCAGGGCCTCGCTTCTACGCCTATTTAGTTCAGCTAGTCTTTCAGACATCGGGTGTTCCGACATAGCCCAAAAGGTTACCAACCCAATGGACCAAAAGCTTCCTATTGACCAAATTCCATCTAGACATGGGTGAGACTGTTCCGGGCCTATCGTCGGTTATTCGACTACTAAGAGAGCACCCTGACGCTGGTGACCTGCTGTTTGTTGGTGAAGAGCTGGGTCCGAGGCAACTTTTGGACGGATATCGCTCTGGGATATTTCCTATGGAGGTGGATCTGGCAGGTGAGGCTCGCGTCGGATGGTTCTCTCCCGCTCTTAGGGGTGTTTTCCGACTTAAAGGGACAAGGGGCTCGCCTAGGTCCGAGCTTAGGCTTTACAGGTCCCTCCGCAAGGCGCTTTGGAATTTTGAGATTCGAGTAGATAGTGCATTTTCGGATGTCGTAAGTTGCTGCGCTTCGGTTCGGCCCGAAGGGAACTGGATATCCGCCAGCTATCTCGATCATTACATGAAGCTATTTGAGATGGGATCGGCCCATTCCATCGAGGCTTATCTGGACGGCAAGCTTGCTGGAGGTCTGTTCGGGGTTGCGGTTGGAGGGTTGTTCTCGGGAGAATCGATGTTCCACCTCGTCCCAAATGCTTCAAAGGCTGCATTTATCGGGCTAGTTTCGCTCCTAGACACTCTGGGTTTCGAGCTGATTGACGGACAGTGGCTCACCTCGCACCTGGAGACTTTGGGGTTTGTCGGATTTGAGAGACTGAGTTACCTGTTGGACCTTTCTAGGGTGACTTCGCTCGAGACCGAGAAGTTCCCTTTAGGACTACAAATAGAAAAGGGTCTCTGGCCAGAGACGATAGCAAAGTATCGCCGCCAGCCAGAGACCCCTACTCGGCGAGTGTAACTACCCCTTGTGGCTTTCGATCTTGGAAAGGCCTAGCCATGCGACCGGCAGCGCGACCGTGGCCAAGATCGCCTTCAAGGCGTCCCCGACAAGGAAAGGCGAAACGCCGAGCTGGTATGCCTTTGAAGCTGTGATTCCAAGGGACTCAGCGAGCCAGGAAGCACCAAATAGGTAGATCACAATATTTCCTGCAATTACCAAAACTAGGGTCTTGGCGACGTTGCGGTCCCAACCCCTTTCCGCCAAGAGTCCTACCAAGTAGGATGCGAAGACGAATCCAACTATGTAACCCATTGAGGGCGAGGATGCGACGCTTATCCCGCCGGTAGCTCCTGCGAACCAAGGCAACCCTATGAGGCCGACGATCATGTAGAGGAGGGTGCCAGAAACGGCCCGCTTCGAGCCCAAGGCTGCCCCACCGAAGAGTACCGCAAAAGTCTGAAGGGTTATCGGCACTGGGGTAAAACTGAGGTGGAAGCTGAATTGAGCAGAGACGCCGATAAGCGTTGCGTAGGTGACAACGGAAATGACTGTCGCTATAGAGCCACTAGCTACAGCGTCAAGGAGAAACCCGAATGATCTGGAGTTACTCCTCTGAATGGAAGCAGATTCTTGCACGCTCACCCTTTCTAAAGTTGTTAGCCATATCTCGGTCTTGGTAACCGACGGCCCTATCAGGGCCAAGTTTTACTCCGTAAACTGGAGCCTCTAACGCCTGATAAAAGTTAGTAGATCATTACCATAGCGTTTCCATCTGACTTGGCACGTCCGCAGGGCGGATTTTAGACTGGACATTGCTCAAATGCGAGCTTGCCCATGCTTCTCAAGCGCCAGATGGCGTTCGGGATGACGCTTCGCTTCGTAGCGGAGAAACACCAAGTTAAATCTGGGAAAGTTGTAGCCCTAAAAAGACAGAAACCTACCTTTCGCTGAGGTTTAGAAGATATCTAAAGTTGGCAATCAGGGCGTGTCGACTATTATCGCACTGTGGCTACAACCGTCGATCACGTCTCCCTATACCGCCGCTTTAGGCCTCAGCGCTTTGGAGAGGTCATTGGCCAAGACCACGTGACCGCTGCACTGAGGAATGCGGTCGCTTTGGGCCGAGTTTCTCACTTGTACCTATTTTCTGGTCCCCGTGGAACCGGGAAAACCTCCACCGCGAGGATCTTGGCCAAGGCGTTGAACTGCTCCTCAGTTGTGGACGGTGAGCCGTGTTGTGAATGTGCCTCGTGCATCTCGGTTCTCGAGGGGCGCTCCTTCGATGTCGAGGAGCTGGACGCAGCTTCCAATTCAGGCGTGGATTCGGTTCGATCACTTATTGCAACGGTAGCGAATGCTTCAATAGGTGAGTGGAAGGTCTACATCATCGACGAAGTTCACATGCTTTCTAACGCAGCAGCGTCGGCACTTTTGAAGACCCTTGAAGAGCCGCCAGCGCGGGTTGTATTCGTTCTAGCTACTACCGATCCTCAGAAAGTACTGTCGACGATTCGAAGCAGGGCGCAGCATTTTGAGTTCAAGCTTCTTCAACCGAAGCTGTTGGAAGACCTGGCTAAGAGTGTGTCCTTGGCGGCTGGCATCGACCTTGAAGAGGACGCTTTCGAATGGGTGGCGAAGAGGGGATCTGGATCCGCCAGGGATACCCTTTCTTTTTTGGACCAGGTAGCTGCCTTAGGGGGCGTACCTGGAGGGTCCGCCGGCTCTGTCCCAAGGCTCGCAGCTTCAATCATTGGCTCGCAAACCGAGCTAGCCTTTGATCTGACGATAAAGCTAACCGAGGATGGTTATGATCCGCAGAGAATCTTGGAAGAGCTTATCTCGGTCGCTAGAGATGCTTTTGTCGTTGTCGCTTCGGGAGACGGAACGTCTGAGCTGATTCTTGAAGCAACTAAGAGTGGCCTCGGGCCGGTCTCTTTAGCATCGGTAGTGCGCTTCGTTCAGGGCCTCGCGCGTATAGCCCCTACCCTTAAAGACGCTATTGACCCGACCTTGATTCTCCAGGCAAGCCTTTTGGCCCTCTGTGCCCCGGCTCGCAGCGGTGGTGCCGATGACTCCAGAGTCGCTTCTTTGGAGGCGAGGTTACTCAAGCTCGAAGGCGAATTGGCCGACATGGGCAAGGGGAGCTCGACCAAGACATCCACCGAAAAAATCCCAGAGCACCCTCATGTGGTCTTGGCTGATTCGACTCCTTCTGGGGCCAAAGAGTCAAGGCCTCCTCGGATCGACGAGCCACCCGACTCCTCGGTGATCGCAATGCGCCCGCCAATAGGTGATCAACTAGCTGGCATCAGGGCGGGTATGAGAACTCCTCGACCGGGGGACAGGCGTACCGATGCCGTTACGGTACCTCCTAAGACCGATCCTGAAGACAAAGAGACCTTGGCTCCAATGAAACCCGGCCAACAGAACCAAGGCGCATTGGCGCAAGGGGATCCTTCCGGTAGAGCCAACCCTGAACGAGTGCCGGAAGCGCCTCAGGGCACGGCTGTAGATCCACTATCGAAACTCGAGGAGAAGATTGGATCTACTTTCAACAGGGATCGACTCGCAGCATCTTTTAATGACGAGATCTTGACGACGGTCTCGCATAAGGCACGGGCGCGCTTCGTCGCAGGTAGGTGTCTGTCGGTAGTCGGGGACCAAGTGGTTATCGTCCTTCCTAATCGGGTCCACCGAGACCGATGCGCCGAATATTTAACCGAGGTGGAGGCTGCGATAAAGGCCCACTTCTCACTTAGCACTGTCCGGGTCGTGCTCAAAGCGGAAGAGGAGTTAACCGGGTCGGAGCTGGCTGTGTCTGATCAGCCCGATGAGGATCAAGAGTCATTTATTGACCTATCGGTGCCAGCCGAGTCGACCGCCGACGGCCTCGGTGCAGTGATCGAGTCGGTCTTTCCTGGTACGCGAGAGATAGCCCAGAAGGGGATATGAGAAGTTAGATGTATACGCCTAGTGTGAGGGATCTAATCGAAGAGCTGGGACGTCTGCCGGGTATAGGGCCAAGATCCGCCCAGAGGATAGCCTTTTACCTTTTGCGCTCGGAGCGAACTGATGTTTATCGCCTAGCGGACGCGATCAGGAGGGCGAAGGACCAAGCTACTTTCTGCGAGGTTTGCTTTAACTTTTCCGAGGGGCCAATATGCGAGATCTGCGAGGATCCGACTCGAGATCGCTCGGTGATCTGTGTAGTCGAGGAGCCCAAGGACGTGGTTGCCCTGGAGAGGACTAAAGAGTATAAGGGTCTCTATCACGTTTTACAGGGCGCCCTCAATCCGATAGAGGGAATCGGACCGGATCGCATAAAGGTCAAAGAACTGCTAAAAAGATTGACCGATGCAACAATTATTGAAGTCATCCTGTGTACGAACCCGAACATCGAGGGTGAGGCCACGGCGATGTACCTCGCTAGGCAGCTACAAGATAGTGGGATCACGGTCACGCGGATAGCCTCTGGGCTTCCCGTTGGCGGAGATTTGGACTACGCTGACGAACTCACAATAGGACGAGCTCTAAGCGGTAGAAGGATCCTTTGAAGGCCCAGGAACGCAATCCTCGCCTTCACAGACGGGGAGTGCGTTCCGAACTGTTCAAATTGCGATGATCATCTCGATTTCAACCGAAGATCCGAGGGGCAGTGATGCGACCCCTACGGCGGACCTTGCGTGTCTCCCGGACTCGCCAAAGACCTCCCCAAGGAGATCAGAAGCGCCATTTACGACGCTGGGATGCTGAGTAAACTCCGCAGTGCAGGCGACGAAACCCACGACCTTCACTACACCTTTGACCCTGTCGATCCCACCGAGCGAATGATGTATTACCGACAGCGAATTCTTGACGCACTGGGCGGCGGCCAACTTAGCGGTTTCGGCATCGATGTCTTTTCCGACGATACCAGGGTGGAGCAGTTCCCCATCTTTGTAGGGGAGTGAGCCCGAGAGGTAGCAGACATTTCCATGGGTCAGAATTGGCAGGTAGGAGCCTTTTGGCGCCGGTGGTTCACCGAGAGTGATTCCCAGATTTTCAAGGCGTTGATAGATGTCAGTTGTCATGGAATCAAACTACACCGAAAGATGGCGGGAGAAACCGCAACAAGTGGGCACGTCTTGGCGGAGGGTCGGGAGCAACCAAGTCGACGTTTTCCATAAAGGCCAGGCCTAATCCCCGGTCTGCACTGAATTGTGTTTGCAACTTAGAAGTTTTGGTATCGGTTCTCTATAAATTTTCGAGAAGACCTCAGTTTAGGTTTCGCCTACCGTTTTTGGTCGAGGTGGAGTGGCGATAGCTTCGGGTTAGCACCGAGACGATGACCGAAGGAGCCGAGAAGTTGGGGTTGGGTCAACAGAGCCATGACAGACAACGTCTGTGCTCACGCTCGATCAAAGCGCGGGCCTCCTGCGAGACTGTTTTATGTGACGGCCAGGCTTACTGCGGCACCCGTAGGAAGCGGCTGAGGGCTGCTGCCTTCCGGCCCTGACCCGGTTCACCGACCTACGCCGCGCAGGGCCCAGCCGCCACATAAAACAGTCTTGCAAGAAGTTGTTAAAAACACGATAGCCTGTAGCAGCTAAGGAGAGGTGCGAGAGTGGCCGAATCGGCGCGATTGGAAATCGCGTGTGGGGAGACTCACCGTGGGTTCGAATCCCACCCTCTCCGCCATGGTCCCCCGGCATGTGTTCGGGGGACTTGCATTTAACCACTTCGGAGGTGGTTTTGGTCCCTGAGATATTTGATTTTTCGGTCGAAACGGTGATGGACGAGCTCCTCGACGAGGCTGCCTTGGCCCCAATGCACGGCGACATTCCCGTCGCTGCAGGATGTGTATTTGAGGGGAAATTGATCGCTAAACGCCATAACGAGAAGCAGATTAAAAAAGATTCTTTCGCTCACGCCGAAATTCTTGCCATAAAGGACGCCGTTGAAATTCTCGGCGGTCCTTATCTCAATGGTGTGACGCTAGTGGTGACCCTCGAACCCTGTCTTATGTGTGCCGGGTCGATGCTCGCGCACCGAATTGAGTCCGTGGTCTTTGGGGCCTTTGACCCAAAAGCAGGGGCAGTTGGTTCGCTCTATAACGTGGCGAGCGATCCGAGACTTAACCACCAAATTAGGCGCCTAGCCGGGGTGAGGGAAAAGGAGAGTTCTCTTCTTCTTACGGACTTCTTTGAATTGCTTCGCTTCTAAGCTAGAGGAGCTTGAAGGAGGGGTGCGAGAGTGGCCGAATCGGGCGGTCTCGAAAACCGCTGTGTCCGTAAGGGCACCGTGGGTTCAAATCCCACCCCCTCCGCAGCAAAAAAGGGGAACCGGAACCGGTTCCCCTTTATCTCTTTTTGAGCGAGTTTGCGGCCAGTTCCGCCTCGGCGGGTGATGCCTTAGCCGACTTGAACTCCGAGCATTGAGATCCCGCCCCACTGGTAGCCCTCAACGACGTAGGAGAGTTCTTCTTCGGGTCCAGCCGTGCCCAAGACGTAGAGCAGCGGAAGATAGTGTTCGGGGGTCGGAACAGCGAGTTTGGCCTCGTCTCCGATCTGATCGTAATCGGCCAAATTCGAAAAATCCCTATTTTCTATCCGCTTCTTGACCTCAAGGTCAAACCTCTTGGCCCAATCAAATCCGTCGGTAGCGTCTTGGCTTGCGAAGCTCGCTCGCAGATTGTGCACTACGTTTCCACTCCCGAGGACTAAGTATCCCTCCTCTCGCAGATCGGTGATCATCTTGCCGAGCTCCAGATGATCTTTATGGTCCAAGGTGGCATCGATACTTAGTTGTACGACGGGAATGTCCGCATTGGGAAATAGGTGTACCAAGAGGGACCAAGTTCCGTGGTCGAGACCCCAACTCTGGTCGAGGGCGATTTCAGCTTTCGAAGCGAGTAGGTGCCGGGTACGCTTTGCCAGGTCTAAGTCCCCTAGCGCAGGATACTGAACCTCGTAGAGCTCCTGAGGAAAGCCACCAAAGTCGTGTATGGTCCTCGGCTTAGTCATCGCAGTCACTCCAGAGCCCCGGGTATACCAGTGCGCCGAGATGCACAAGATGGCCTTGGGAGGCGGTAGAGATTCACCCAGGTTTCGCCAGACTGGGGAGAACTCATTCGCCTCAATTGCGTTCATTGGACTACCATGACCCAAAAAGATCGCTGGCATACGCATAGATGCCTCCTTAATCGATAATCAAGCGTCGCTATCGCTAAGTCGAGCTCGTGACTCATTTACTGGCCCACCTGTGGCCCTAAAGGTCAAAGGACTGCGCAGCCGCCACCCTCAGCCTCTGCAAACTGTGGGGGTAGTACAGCGCATCCACCGGGGATCGCCTTGAGAACGGTGGCGAGGGTCGCCGTGAAGCACTCCATTTGCTCTTTCGGGATTAGGTCGACGAAGTAAGACCTGACCGAAGCTACATGGCTCGGGGCGATCGCCTTCAGTAACTCATAGCCCCTGTCTGTAAGTTGGGCCATAACGCCCCTGCCATCGGAGGGGCATCCTTTTCGACTTACCCAACCAAGCAGCGCTAACCGATCTATTTGGTGGGAAAGCCGGCTCTTAGGAGCGAAAATTGTGTTCGCCAATTCGCCCATTCTCAAGATGCGGTCCGGGGCTTCGGAGAGCCTGGCCAGGATCTCGTAGTCGGAGTGGGACAGGTCGAATTCCTTGCGAAGATGCTGATCCACTAGCCGGTCCACAAGTTGCGAAACCGCCAGAAAGTGAATCCAGAGCTCGGACTCCTCTTTGCTGAGCCACTTTTGATCTTCCACAATTCAAGGATATACGACGGCAGAGCGGGAAAGACCTATTTTCGTAAAATAAGTTGAACTTTCAACTAAGGGAATCCAACGTCGGGTCAACCGGTAGATAGGAAGTTGGTTCGGACGGGATTAGGGAAGTCTGACCCGAAGCGAAACTGGGCGCCCGGCACGACGCAGGTGGCCGACGCAGAATCGTGCCGCAGATAGCTTGTGGCTAGTGCCCTTCAGGCATCTCTTGAACGAGTTCAATCATTGTTCCAAAAGAACCCTTCGGATGTATGAAGGCTACGATAGTTCCCCTTGACCCGGGACGGGGCTTCTGGTCGATGACCTCTACACCCTTTTCCTTGAGCTCCTTGAGCGCAGCGCTGCAGTCTGGTACCCTCCAACCTATGTGGTGAAGTCCCTCGCCTTTTTTTGCGAGGAACTTCGCCACGGGTGAGCCTTCATTGGTCGGCGTCAGCAGCTGGATGTAGGATTCTGCCACGGCTAGAAGGACCTCTTCGACCCCGTCAGACTCGATTCTCTCCCGATGTACGACCTTGGCGCCGAGACTATCTTGGTAGTAGGACACCGCCTTTTCGATGTCCTCTACCGCGATTGCCACGTGATCAATCTCTAAAGGCTGCATTGCCGACTCCAGTTGCGTTGGCTTAGATTCCGGAACGTTTTTCGGCGACCTGCTCGGAATGCCTTCTGAAGAGGGTTATTTTGTCCTCTCCGACGGCATCTCGGAACTCTGGATCGTCGATTCCCTGACCCTCTTTGTCCGCCTGGCACAAGATGCCGACCTTGCCCTCGTGTAGATTCCTGTGGACCAAAAAGGCGGCTTCTCCTACCTCATCCAAGGGGTAGACAGCGGACAAGTTTGGCTGAATCTTGCCACGCGATACCAACTTGTTGGCATCCCAAGCCTCTCGGTAGTTGGCGAAGTGGCTCGACTTTATGCTTTTCAGCTTCATCCAGAGGTGGCGGTTATCGTACTCAATCATGTAGCCGGTAGTGGCAGCGCAGGTCATTATTAGACCTCCCCTTTTTGCCACGTAGACCGAGGCACCCATGGTCTGGCGGCCAGGGTGTTCGAAGACAATGTCTGGATCGTCCCCTACGAGTTTCCGGATGTCGTTTCCGAAGCGTCTCCATTCAGATTCGTCTTGAGTCGCTGGATCCTTCCAAAACTGGTAGTTGGCGGCCTTTCGGTCGATGACCGCCTCACACCCCATCTCGTGGAGAAGTTCGACTTTGTCCGGTGAGCTGACGACTCCCACTGGGATTCCACCGCCATTAAGCACATACTGGACGGCATATGCGCCGATTCCTCCGCTTGCTCCCCAGATAAGTACTACCTGACCCTGTTTCATCGATGCACCGTTACGCGAAACGAGCATGCGGTATGAGGTCGAGTTGCAAAGAGCATTGACCGCCGACTCCTCCCAGCTCAGGTGGGAAGGCTTCGGCATCAGCTGGTTAGCCTTTACCAGGGTGAAGTCAGCGAGGCCTCCAAAGTTGGACTCAAAACCCCAAATTTTCTGGTCGTAAGATAGCATCGAGTCGTCATGGCCGGTTGGATCCTGATCGTCGACGTAGTTGCAATGGATCGTGACCTTGTCGCCGATCTTCCAGTTTCTGACCGCCGAACCGACTCTGACAATGACGCCAGCACCATCCGACCCCACTATGTGGTAGGGAAGTTCGTGCCTTTTTGCCCAGTATCTGCCGCTCCGGCCGAGTCTCTTTAGCATCTCGAACGTGGGAACCGGTTCGAAAATAGACGACCACACGGTGTTGTAGTTAATCGAAGACGCCATGACGGCGACGACTACTTCGTCTGGTGCCATCTCCGGGAAAGGCACGTCCTCTACATGTAGGGACTTTCTCGGATCCTTTTCCTGCGTCTTTAGCCCCGAGAAGATCTCTACGTCCTCTTGACGTACGAACGCTGCTCGGAAGGATTCAGGTAGCTGGATTGCAGCTAGATCCTCCGCTGAGGCATTACTAGCAATAGCGTCTGCAAATTCGCCCATCTGTAAATCCTAGTCCCTTCAGCCTACCAGTAAGTAATTGGAAGGATACTATTGCATTATTTAGTTAGCAACTTACGATTCTTAAATAAATATAGTTAGCAAAAAGCGCAAAAAGGGCATAAGAGCCGATCAGCCGCTTGCTCGCATTTGGAATATTTCTGCTCCGACAGAGAAAATTGCCCTCAAAATTTACAATGATCATCATTCCCGACTCTTAGGTAGGGCGGAAGTGACATTTATCTCGATTCGTCGTAGAATCATTGGGTTGCCATAAGTC
>JABEUM010000113.1 GCA_013044475.1 Acidimicrobiaceae bacterium
CTCGGAAGCTCCTTCCGCCGAGTTACTAGTTGCTAAGTCTCAGTTTCCTCTTTGGAAGAAAGCTCTTGGCCTAGGTCTGTAGGTAGTCGTGGACTACTTCTCCAAGGTCCAGGGTCAGGTCGGCAAGGAGATGAGTCGCTGACAGCACTTCTCTTACCGGAAGATCCGCTACAGGAGCCAAAGCGTGAGGGTGCAACTCAATCGCCGAAGGTCCAGTCCATGCGCCCTTCAGTGTGATGTCGCTTAGATAATACTTAACTAGTTCACAGACCCTTGGAGTGGCATCTACGTGGGGAATTATCTTTAGTAGAAAACTCGCCTCTTTAAGGGAAGCCAACACCGTCTCATGATCTAACTGACGATGTTTATACCCCATTGTTCCGACTGCGACACGTAGTTTTCCATAGTCGAGAGTGCCGACCAGAGTGTCAATTTCGACTTCTAGGCACGGATTAGCAAGCTTTTTCGGAAAGCCCCAGATTTCCCGGCCCCCAGCGATCGGTGGATGGTCATTCAGGAACATTGAGTGGACGTATCCACCCTTTTCTCCATTGAACTCCACAGGTATCACCTGGCCAGATTCTGTATAATCCCCAAACCCCGTGCTGTCAGGCATCCTTATGAATTCATACTTCACGACGTCGTCTAAGATCTTAAGCGGCTTGGGTACTACTTTTTCAAGAGCATCGCGGTCGGTTCGATAAGTAATGATCATGTATTCGCGATTGATGAAACGGTATGGACCTTTGGGGAACCCCGGACTCGTAAGTGGCATCGCAAACGCCGACTTCACAACGTCTTCTATCTCCAATTCAATCTCCATTTCTTTAGTCGAATGATGCGTGTAGCCGTTTCTGAAAAAGAAAAGGGGCGCCCAAGGCGAATCTCGCGTCAGCAACGGCGTCGGATTGAAGCTGCTTTACAGTTACAACCTATCTGGCAATGTGGCTTATGGAGTTTGCTCTTTGCAAAATCTTAGAAAACCCACCCTCGCTACAAGTTGATGGCCATTGCCGAACAAAGGAACTTCTGGACAACGTTCACACTTCACGTGACTGCTTCGAGAAGAATTCCGCCTGACGATATTGGAGTTAAAGGCGGTGCGTTGGAGAACGAGCACGCCCTTGCGACAGACTCGACCATGTGAGTTTCGTCCGATTCTTTGCACAGGACTCCATGGCGACTTGGTCCTAGGGCCTGGTGAGCAAAGTTGATGCCAGCTCAGACGGGCGATTGATCCTCACACTGCCATAACTGTAGACTTGGGACCATATCGGCAGCTGAAACTGCCCCTGTCGAACTAGTAGTCCTCTATGAGGGTTGATTCTGGTTTTAGCTCAAAAGTGCTCCGCTACTTACGTGGCCATTGATGAGATTCCAAATGACGCCATGCCCATACGCTCTCTTCTGTTCGATTGGACCTACCGCATCAGTCAACGCTTGGACAAATTGAACTAGAGCATGGGACAAGTAATTCAAATAGCAATTACCTATCTAAAAAGCTTAGTTTTGATTAGTTGCACAAATCGTAGGACTTTTCAATAATTGCACTAATTTAGAGACCTATGATCACCATTCTTATAAGCTAAATATTCAAATCAAATGAGTTTAGATTTGGAAGCCATTTTTGAAATTGCAAGCTCGATATGATACTTCGAGAGGATCTGTGTGGCTCTGAAGCTAACTGCGAATTTCCTATTCTTCGGAGCAACCTGACTGGATATATACACCTATATTGTGTCCGTTGCGTCCAGTCATTATCTGTATGTTATGCAGTACTGCCAGCTAACTTGTGAGTTATCGCAAGTATTGGAGGACTGGTGTTTGAAATCTATTTTGAATTAATGGATTGCCTATTGTTTAATGGCCGCAGCGGTATTACTCTATATGGCGGACGGTGAACTCTCAGTTTCCTGAGTTCGTGCAATGGAGTGTGAATTTGTGGTTGAGATGAATCAGGAGCTAGCTAGGGCTCTAGGCGATCCTACGCGCTACAGTATTGCTGATTTTATTGCAAAGTCTAATCACCCAGTAACCATAGCTGAACTGACTGAATTCGTTGGACTGAATCACAATGCCGTTCGTCAGCATTTGACTCGCCTTAAGCGTGTCGGAATTGTGCTTGAAGCGATCGAGGGGAGGTCGCTTCCTGGGCGCCCACGACTCCTATATCGATTTAATTCTGACCTTTTGAGCCGATTTGGACTACCGGGGCCATATGAGTACCTTTCGAAGATTTTGGCCGAAAGTGTGTCAAATGGCCTACCAGTAAAGGATGAGGGCAGGAACCAAGGAATAAGAGAGGCTCGAGAGGCCAGCAATGCTGGAGTGTCAGGAAGGAAGGACGAACCGTTCGGCCCCATTGACGCTTTGGAGTCTTCACTTGTGACGAGGGGATTCCATCCGAGGAGGAGTGATTCGGGTGCACTTGTCGAGCTAATTTTAAAAAGCTGTCCATTTGCGGAGGTCGCCCAAAGCTACCCTGATGTGATCTGCAATCTGCATCATGGTCTGCTTGAAGGTGTCTATTCAGGCCATGGCGGTGAAGGTGAAATCGACCTGATTCCGAAGGATCCCCGCTTGGCGGGGTGTGTGCTTAGCGTGATCCAAGAACTCGGTGGAAGTGAGACTTGATTTCCCCTTTTTATCGGGCAGATCGGGCCTCGTACCTTTTGAGTGTCGATAAATGGGGGAGTGCCGGTCTGGATTGCTTGCAAGAGCAGGCTCTTGCTGCTTGGGTACTCTAGCTGATCGATCAGAGTGTTGCTATCAGATGGGTAAGCATGAAATGATCCTTTTGAACATTTCTGGAATGAGCTCGGCTTCAGTGGCAAAATTTAATCTAGCAAAGTCGGTTCCGCCTTCTATGAACGCTTCGCCGGGATTCAGGGCAACACGTCCCTTTTCCAATAGATAATGCTGGGCGGTCGGTTTCAGCTGGCTCTGGGAGAAGTCTAGCCACGCGAGATAGGTGGCTTCTGGAATCTCTGACCTGAACTGATTTCTGTATGGCTCAAACAAAGCAAAGAGCAATTTGCGATTGGAATCAAGTTTTATGAGCGTCTCTTTGAGCCATGCGGCGCCGGTGCCGAATGCAATTTTCCCAGCTAGGAGGCCGAGAGAGCCAGGCGATCCCCGCAATCCTGCTGGTATGGAGTTAAGACGAGTAAGAATTTCCGGAGACCCAGCGTGAAGTACGGCAGTGTGAAGCCCTGCGAGGTTGAAACTTTTGGACGCCGAGCTGAGGGTGACGCATCGATCGGCAACCTCTGGAGCTATCGCCATTATGGGAGTATGGATTGATCCTTCGTAACAGAGATCGGCATGGATTTCGTCGGATATGATCCACAGATTATTTGACAGGGCAATTTGTGCTATTAGTGATAGTTCCTCCCTATCAAATACTCGTCCCGTTGGATTCTGCGGGTTACAAAGTAGAATCGCTCCGCCACTGCCAGCCTCTTTCGCCTTGCCGGCAAAATCGTCGAAATCTATTTGGTAGCGACGGTCGTGTAGTACAAGTTCGGAAGTCACGAGTTTACGTCTAGTAGCGTTCACACTCGAGAAGAATGGAGGATAGCTGGGTGTCAGAAAGAGCACTCCTGCGTCCTTGGCGCAAAGTGTGTCAATTGCGAGGTAGAAGCCCTGTATAACATCGGTCAGCGCGATCATATTGGATGAGCTCATTGAGACTTGATGTTGCTCGAACTGCCAGTTAGAAAAAGCCTCTAGATAGTCCAATGTCAATTTATGGGGGGCATAGCCGATTTCGGAAAGCTCAATAGCTTCGGTCAGACCTTCTTTGACTAAGGGTGGAATTCCAAAGTCCATATCCGCTATCCAGGCCGGAAGGATTTCCTTAGGATGTTCGGTCCATTTGACAGAGTATTTTCTCCTGGATCTGATTCTCCCCTCGATCGAACCCGGCTCCATTTCACACCCCTTTGGCCATAGGCAAGTCGGCCATCGTTGCGAGTCTACTGTTCGCAGCCGAGAATGATCGGCGATCATTCGATGCTCGTGGGTTTCAGCTTCTGAGTTTCCATCTCGAATTTTATGCTCAAGGACGCAATGTAAGCTAGTGCCTGGCTAACACCGAGCCAGGGGGGTGAGTTATCACAGCAGCTAGATTTCTTTATCTCTCAAGGGCTCTGCGGACCTTCTGTTATGGATTAGGAATAGTGGTGTTAGGATTTGAATTCAAGTCCGAGCACCTTGATTCGCTTAGGGTTGGAATAGTGCTCGCATCCTTTCAAGTGGGCTCGCTCATAGCTCTCCAGCTAGTCGGTCGATTTGGCAATGGCTGGGGTAAGCTCAGAAGTTATAGGCTGCTTTGGATAGCCTTCGTCCTTGTGGGCATTCCACTTTCACTTTTGCATGGCTGGTGGTTACTTGCATTACTGGGTTTGAGCGGCGTCCTGTCTCCCGAGACCACGGAATCTGGCCCATTTACCTCTCTTGAACAGCCCTTGCTTGCCGAAGCATTGAAGGGTTCATCCAAGATTCGTGGATTCGGCACTATAAATGCTGTTGCGGCGGCTTCTGGCGCTCTTGGAGCATTTTTCGGGGGAATAGCGGTATCTCGCATCTTTGAGGGTGTGCCTACCAGAGCGAGCCTATTGTTCCTTATCTATGTCCCGGCTGGGCTAATCGCACTTGTCCTCGTATCAAGGCTTTCTGCCATTGAGCGCAACGATCCCGAGATTGATGGTTCACCTGGATCATTTGCAGAGGGATTGGGCCAGTCGAAAAAGATCGTCAGAAAGTTGTCAGCTCTCTATTCCGTGGACTCGATGTCAGGAGGAATGATTGCCCAGGTGTTCTTGTCCTACTGGCTCGCTCGCCGTTATGGAGCCGGCGCGGCGGAAATAGGTTTCATTTTTTTTCTAGTCGGTGTTGCTCAGATGATCTCTTATGTGGCAGCGGCTAGAGCAGCGGAAAGGTTTGGCTTATTACGCACGATCGTATTTACCCACCTGCCATCGAACTTTATCCTTATGGCGCTCCCCTTGTCGCCCAATCTCGGTTGGGCCGCCGTGATACTAATCATTCGATCTTCTCTTTCTCAGATGGATGTTCCAACGCGACAGGCCTATCTGATGCTGCTCGTAACTCCACAGGAGAGGACTGCGGCGGCAAGTTACACTGCGTCTGCGAGGTACCTGGGGCGACCTTTTGGACCAATGGTGACGGGACTTCTTGCGGAGTCCGTGCTGTCTGCTCCTCTTTTGGCTGCTGGCGCTATCAAGGTGGCATACGACCTAACTCTATGGAAGCTTTTCAAGAGCACTCCGATGGCATCGGAATAGAAAGCCACAGCGATTTAGGATGCTAGGGCCAGTTGTACCTGAAAATTTCCGGTCGAGTAAGCTCATGATCTCGTTATGTTGTACGCGTGTGGCCGCTATGGTCGCGCGGTTATGTCCGATTGGGTTTGAATAAGAGTGTCTAAATGGGCTCCGGTAAGATACGCAGACGGCAGACCCGTCAGGTTTTGGAATCAGCTTGCTATTGCTCTAGTGTTTTACTTCGGATACGAGTACACATCTCAGCTCGCATCTGGATCAACTTCAAGTGCCAGGCGTAATGCCTTGTGGGAAGTATCTTTGGAAAAGCGGTTGCATTTCTTCTATGAGCAGAAGATACAGCACTTCTTCCTGCGGTACCTCTGGTTAATCAAGCTATCAAATTTCTTCTACGTGACTATCCATTTTATTTTGCCAGTGGTGATCCTGGTTCTTCTTTATCGCCGTGATGCATCACGATTTTTGCGCTACAGAAATGTCTTTGCGTGGATGACGGCAATATCCTTCGTTATATTCATCGTCTTCCCAGTAATGCCGCCGAGGCTGCTCCCTGCGTCTTTCCATTTCATCGACACCCAATTAAAGTTCGGAGGGGCTGGGAAGCTAGACGCAGCCCTCATGAAAGAGGCGGGCAATCCGTATGCGGCGATGCCCAGTCTGCACTTTGCTTGGGCTGCCTGGTGCGCACTTGGGGGGTACAAAGTGATCAGGTCGAAGTTCATTCGATACTTGTTGCTCGCCGACCCATTTATTACGATCTTCGTGGTTATCGTAACTGCCAATCACTTCTTTCTAGACATTATTGGTGGGGCATTGGTGCTTGCGATATCGATTCTGCTCGCTGGGGTAAAAAGACCCGGCATGAGAATAGATTCGGGTTGGTTTAACCCTAGCTAGCTGGGATGCTGTCGAACTAAGGCAACGGCGACTCCGTAACCGTGGAATCTTGACCCGGAATAAAGTACACTGCGGCCATGAGCGTTGCGAAAGAGTTTAAGGATTTTGTCTTAAGGGGAAATGTAGTCGATCTTGCTGTTGGTGTAATAATCGGGACTGCCTTTAATGGCGTGGTCCAAGCGCTTGTGAAAGATCTCATAACTCCGCTAATCGGCATTGCTGGCGGATTTAACTTCAGTGGCCTAACTGCGACAGTCAACAAGAGCGTGTTTCTGTTTGGAACATTTTTGAACACCGTCATCAGCTTTGTAATTATTGCACTTGTTGTGTTTTTCATGATCGTCAAGCCGATAAATGCTCTATCTGCTCGAGCGGCCGCAAGAAAAGCGCTTCCAACTCCGGAACCGAATACGAAGAGTTGCCCATTTTGCATTACAGATATTGCTCTAGCCGCTACGAGATGTCCGAATTGTACCTCGGTACTATCCGCTCAGCAGTAGTTCAGTTACGATTAGCTTTTGATCGAAACGCGGTCTAACTTCTGGTCTTGTGGCGGCTTTTGGTAGGCTAGATCGGTTACAGTAATCGGCTGGAGGTTTTTGATGACTAGGGATATCGCCGCAGTTCTAGGTGATGGGGCTGAGTACTACCTTTCGCATAAGTGTCAGGGCGTGAGGGCGGATTCTCTAACTTTGCCCGGCGGTGACTTTATAGATCGTGTTTTTGTCGATTCAGATCGGCCGGTAGGGGTGTTGCGGAACCTGCAGTCGGTCTTCAACCACGGGCGACTCGGAGGTACGGGTTATATTTCGATTTTGCCTGTTGACCAGGGAATCGAACATTCTGCAGGAGCTTCGTTCGCCAAGAACCCAATATATTTTGACCCAAAAGAGATTTGTGAATTAGCGATAAGTGGCGGATGCTCTGCCGTAGCGACGACTTTAGGGGGATTGGGCATTGTTGCTAGACGTTATGCACACAAGATTCCTTTTATCGTTAAGATCAATCACAACGAGCTTTTGACATACCCCAACCGCTTTGACCAGGTCATGTTTGCTGCTGTTCGACAAGCTGCCGACCTTGGTGCCGTCGGCGTTGGAGCGACGATCTATTTCGGATCCGAAGAGAGCACGAGGCAGATAGTCGAAGTGTCCGAAGCATTCGCCGAAGCGCACAGGCTTGGCATGTTTACCGTTCTTTGGTGTTACCTGAGAAACCCTTCGTTCAAGACCGCAGAAGAGGATCTTCATACCTCCGCCGACCTGACGGGTCAGGCAAACTACTTGGGGGCAACCATCCAGGCGGATATTGTCAAACAGAAGCTCCCGACTACAAATGGGGGATTCGTCAAGATGGCGTATTCGAAAACTGATCCGCTGGTGTACGAGAAGTTGACCTCCGATCATCCCATTGACCTGACTAGGTGGCAGGTGCTTAATTCATATGCTGGGAGAATTGGTTTGATCAATTCTGGCGGTGAGTCCAAAGGTGCTTCGGATTTGCAAGATGCTGTTACCACGGCCGTAATTAACAAGAGGGCCGGCGGAATGGGACTGATTGTTGGTCGCAAGGCTTTTCAGCGTCCAATGAATGACGGTGTAGAGCTGCTAAATGCAATCCAAGATGTGTATTTGGATCAATCAATAACATTCGCTTAGCGGCTAGCGACACTGATTGTTAGCTAGTTGATATCTTCCCCGAGCAGCAGGCCGGGGAGGGCCTTGGGGTAGAAGCGGGTTGTTTTGGCGGGCAGAAGCCGCCGGGATATACTCCTTGATATCACTGTTTCGATGCCGATCGGACGTGGAAGCAACTCAAATGTTTCATCCTTCGTGTGGTTCGGTGCGTTCAGACCGAAAAAGTCCTCGTCGGAGTGGAATCTGGTGGGTTCAAATGGGAACGGAATCTCGCTTTCAAACAGTTCAGCGTCAGTCAGTTCTGGATCTGACGCTATTTTCGAAAAGATGCTGTTTGACACGTAAAGATTCTTTCCTATTCTGATCAGTGGCCGGTCGGCCGACAACGTCCTAGCCTCATTGGTATCTGCTGCTAGGGTGAGACCGAACCTAGAGCGAAGTTCGGCCTCGAAGTCTGGGCGAGGCTCCGAAGGTCGATAGCTTCGAGCCCAAGTTGCAAGGGTGGGACCCTCTTCGAAAGACGGCGTGATCATGCACATGAGCCGCCGCGATCCAGCGGGTGCGTCTGGTGAGCTGGCGGCTCTAAGGCGATGGTGCCCGTCAGCCACTATTAATGTCAGTGATCTCGCCGTTTCTTGGAACTCTCTTAGTAAGGCGGGTTGTCTGAGGAGCCAGATTCGATGATGTACTCCCGTAGAATCGGTTACCCTTGATACCAGATCACCCTCTGAAATGCTGATCAGCTGGGAGATCGCCTGTGTTTTGTCCAGTAGCCAGACAGGATTCTTAGGTCGCTTGCTTGGAATACGGTCGGAGCGATAAGCCGAGGTAGTGTTCTCGTGAGGCAGGAGAGTTACCTCGGGCCACCCTTCGGCAGGTAAAGAGTTGGGCAGAGTTTGCGATTGTGAGGATTCCAGAGACGCAGCGCCTGACCCGGTGAGTTCCAGGATACCGACTACCCCCCTCATCCGTTTGTGCTCCCCGGTTTGGGTGGTTTGGACCGTTTGATAGATATAAAGACCTGCTTCATCGTCTAGCGTTATCTGGTCAAGGAGTGGTTCGATTGGTGGCTTCTCGATCGTCGAAGTGCTTGCTTCGAAGGGGTCATATCTATATGAGGCGAAGGGGAGCAGACTGTGCATCTTTCTATGAATAGTGGCTCGAAGAGCAAAGATGTGCACTTTTTGTCCCGGAAGGCGCCGGTTTGCCAAGAAAGGATGAATTTGTGAGTGAGAATTCCACCTGGGTACTCGACCTAGACGGAGTCATTTGGCTCGGAGATGAGGCGATACCCGGATCAAGGGAAGCAATTTCGATCCTAAGAGATAATGGCAGAGGTGTGCTTCTGGTTACAAACAATTCTCGTCCAACGATTATCGAGTACTTGGATAAGCTGTCTGGTTTTGGTATCGATGTTTCAGTGGACGAACTTATTTCGTCTTCGATAGCTTGCGCCTCTCTGATAGTACCTGGGGAGCGGGTGTACGTTATTGGTGGTGACGGTCTGAAAGAAGCCATCAGGTCCGCAGGCGGAGTGATAGTGGAAGACCACCGGGCAGAAGTAGTGGCAGTGGGCTGGTCAAAGGAGTTCAATTACGAGATGATGTCGGTTGCCCTTAGAGCGGTCCTCGATGGTGCTCGATTTCTGGCGACTAATGAGGACCCCACCTATCCAACTCCATATGGTCTAGTTCCCGGAGCTGGAGCGATTGTCAGGTCGATCGCATATGCATCCAGCTGCGAGCCGACGGTAGCAGGAAAGCCGCACGAGCCTATTGTCGAATTGGTTAGGGAACGCGTAGGTCCTGGTTCTGTGATGGTTGGTGACCGTCACAGTACGGACGGTGTTTTTGCCGGTAATGTTGGCCTACCGTTCTATTTGGTACTTTCTGGAGTCACAAAGCTGGCCGACCCAAGTTGGAAGCCAAGTCCCGCAAAGATCGGTAAGGATCTTTTGGATCTCGTGCGGTCTGAGCTTGCCTTATAAGGTCGTCGAAGCAACGCATCTAATCTGGCACTACTTCGCTGCCAGTTCAAGCAGTCTTCAATGGAGTAGTTTGTAGTTGATCGGTTTTTTTGATCTTTATGCTGGGGGCAGAGATGCGTGAGATTGTACTGGCGGCTAGACCTGTTGGGTGGCCCAAGGAAAGCGATTTCGGAATTAGAGAGGTGGAGCTTCCAAAGATTGCTCAAGGCGAAGTACTCGTAAGAGTCGATTGGTTGTCTGTTGATCCTTACATGCGCGGAAGGATGAATGACCAAAAGAGCTATGTTCCGCCTTTTGCCCTCGATTCTCCGCTAGCTGGTGGGGCAGTAGGAACGGTTGTTGAAACCACTGTCGAGTCTCTGCCAGAGGGAGCGGTGGTAACTGGATCCTTCGGATGGCGAGAGTTCGATGCTGTCTCAGCTAAATCTGTGATGAGAATTGAGGACGACTCGACTCCGCCGGAGTACTATCTGGGTGTTTTGGGAATGCCTGGAATGACCGCTTACCACGGACTGCTAAACGTCGGAAATGCCAGAGAAGGGGAAGTTGTCTACGTTTCCGCCGCAGCAGGTGCGGTGGGTTCGATAGTTGGACAGATTGCTCGAATTAAGGGCTGTCGGACCATCGGGAGCGCTGGAGGGCCAGAGAAGGTGAGCAGGCTGGCCGAACTCGGATTCGACGTTGGAGTCGACTATCGATCTGGTGTACTACGTGAGACCTTGGCTGCTGCCGCCCCAGCGGGGATCAACGTCTATTTCGACAACGTAGGTGGTGACCATCTAGAGGCTGCGCTGTGGAACATGGCCGATTTTGGGCGGATTGTCATGTGCGGTGCTATTTCTCTCTATAACGCTGCTCAGCCCGAGCCAGGTCCAAAGAATCTGGTGCTGGCGGTGCAGAGACGTCTAAGGCTCCAGGGCTTCATCGTGAGTGATCATTTTTCCGAAATGGGTCAGTGTATTAGTGATATGAAGAGTTGGGTAAGGGACGGCAAGATATCCTTAGATCAGACCGTAGTTAATGGACTTGAATCTGCACCAGGAGCGCTTGTTGGACTTATGAAAGGTCAGAATCTAGGAAAAATGCTGGTCAAGGTTTCGTAATGAACTTTTTGGTCAGTGCATTAAGACATATCAGTGCATTAAGACATAAGAGCTTTATCATCGGTGGTTCATGAGATTCTAAGGCAATAAGGCAAAGATGGCTAGGTCGAGTAATGGTGTCTTGTCGATACGGCGCGGGTGTCGGTTGCGTTCTTTTGTAAGGATCAGAATGGGTCGAAAGTGGAGTTCTTCTGCGCCATATGGACGCGTCGGGATGAGCAGTATCGGCTTTGGACTTGTTATGGCGGTAGTTTCGGTCGGAGTTGGAGCGGGCTTCAATGTTGGCCTAACATCTTTTATGAGCAAGACTGACGTACCAAACGCTGCCATAGTGAGTACAGATCCGGCGGGTGGCCGGGCTAAGCCTAGCTCTGCTGGGTCGATTGAGCCAACAGGCTCGACCAAGTCTGACGCGGCTGAATCCCATGTCCCATCTGAGCCGGAAGAATCTGCCATTTCAAGTGCTTCCTCAAGGGTGCTTCAGATTACTCCTTCGTCTCCTGTGGATCGTATTCTCAACATTGGCGTAATGGAACCCAAGGAAACTTCGCTTCGACAAGCCCTCTCTTCTCAAGTACAAAATTCTCAAGTACAAAATTTTCTCGGAGAAGGAACCGCTGCGAACTCGATTCCGGGCCAGACTCCCAAAGGGGACAGTCCTACTACGCTGGCGATGGCTGAGCCAGTTGCCCCAAACGAACCGGGTCAACCTTCAATCCTGGTCCAACCTAAAGCTAATTCCGATGCGTCAGTAGGAGGCGCTCAAGCATCAGCTAACCCTGGCGATGGCTGAGTTGACGGTAGTCCACGCGGATCAAGCCGCACGGGATAAGCTCCTTGTTCGATTTGCAAGGCGAGTATTTGCTGGGAGAGTTTTGGGTACTGCGGGTCGCCTGGTCGCACTCTATGGAGCGGTCACATCCGTTGTTCTGGGGCTATCGGTATATCAAGTGGTAAATAACTTCTCTCAACACTACATGGGGCTAGCTCGGTCGGACTTGGGCGGCGAGGTGCCTGAGTTTTCAACTGCAGCTTCTGTTCGAACACCTGGGCAATCGCTATTTAGCTTTTCCGAGTACTATCTGCGGAGTCACGGATCTCTTTCTCAGCATCGAATAATTATTGCTCTTGCTAACCAAACCACCCTTGCCTCTACTGGTGCGTCTTGGTTGGTGAGCGTACCGATTGTGAGCTCCATGCTCAAGAATCCTCCTATTCGGACTATCTTTTACTCCACCTCTTACGGGGCAAGGGGTCCGATTCTGATTCTTGGTTCGCCGATCATGCAGAATTCGAGACCTGTTGGACTCCTGATTGCGGAGTCCTCGTTATCAAGTCTCTTTAGCCAGAAAAAGCAGGTAGCGCTTCTATCTGGGTTTGAAGCTCTTGTTGCCCTCATCTTTTCCGTTCTATCTAGCTACTACCTCTTGAGGAGAGTTATGAAGGCAGTCGGAGCTATCACTGAGGCGGCGGTAGAGATCTACCAGGGTGACTTGGATACCCGACTAATAGATGCCGGCGAGAAAGATGAAGTTGGTGGGCTTGTTGTTGCTTTCAATCAGATGATTGCGAGGATCTCAGATACCCTGAAGGCCCAACAGAGACTTTTGGCGGACGTCTCTCACCAACTGCGAACTCCGCTCACGGTGATGCGCGGGAATCTTGAACTTTTGCAGATCTCAAGAGATGAACCCGAAGAGGTTACCACTACTGCAGCGGTGCTTCTCGAGGAGATCGACTATATGAGTTCGATGATCGACAAGCTCCTCCTGCTGGAGCGCTCGACATCTGGTGGTTTTTTAAATGTTGAACCAGTTGATTTGAGGACCTTTTTGTACGATCTTTTTGGGTCTGCACAGATGCTGGGCGAGCGGAATTGGAATTTGGGTGAAATTCCTGACTTGGTGGTGCTCGCCGATGGGCCAAAGCTTCGGGGAGCGGTGCTGAATCTTCTTGAGAATGCAGTTAAGGCGTCGAAAGTTGGAACGAAGATTGAACTCGATGCCAAGGTTCGCAACAATGCCAAAGGTGATCGACTTGCGATATCAGTTCAAGATGAAGGAATAGGTATTCCGTCGGAGTTGCAGGAGCGCATATTCCGGCGCTTCGAGAGAGGAGACTCTTCAGACAGGAGGGGGACGGGCCTGGGCCTAGCCATAGTTAAAGCGATTGTCGAGGCGCATCACGGCGTAGTTGAGCTTGAAAGCAGCCTCGGCGTCGGATCAAAATTTACTTTGGTTATTCCGATCAACTACGAAGATTCTTCTCAATTTGATTCATCGGGAGACTTCATGGTTCCCGAAATTGAAAGTTCCAATATTGAAAGGAGGGTCAGGAGTGCACATAGCAGTGGTAGAAGATGATGAGCGCATAGCTTCATTCCTCTCGAAGGGACTCAAGGCAGAAGGATACGTCACCACGGTCATAGGAGACGGTAGTCACGCAAGGGATTTTTTACCCCTGATTGAAGATGAACTAGATTTAATCCTGCTCGATCTTTCGTTGCCCTCGGTTAACGGGTTGGAGTTACTGCGGTTCTGGAGGGACAAGGGCGTTGCTACCCCGGTAATAATACTTACCGCAAGGGATGAGGTGAACGAAAAGGTCAGAGGCCTGGATGCGGGGGCGACTGACTATGTGACGAAACCCTTTCACTTTGCGGAACTTCTCGCACGGATAAGGGCGGCGCTTCGGACGTCGGAACAGTCAGCTAGCACAACGCTCGTTTCTGGAGACCTCAGTCTTGACCTAATAACCAAGGTTGCTTGGCGAGCTGGCCGGCGTATTGATCTCTCCCCCCGTGAGTGGGCGCTTTTAGAGTTATTTCTTCGTAACCCGTATCAGGTTTTGTCGAGGACGCAAATACTCAGCCACGTCTGGGAGTACAGCTTCGACCCGGGATCTAATGTCGTGGATGTGTATGTTGGCTATTTGAGGAAGAAGATTAACTTTCCCGGGCTCACACCGCTACTGCAAACAATTAGAGGTGCAGGATACAGGCTGAGTCCGCCGTCGTAAGGCCGATGGTAATTGGATCTGGTGAAATCAAGTTTGATCCGAATCAGGAGTGTCAGATTCGGCTGATTCAATGGTTTCTTGAACTTGGCTGACTCGGCGTTTGTCGAATGCGCTGGCCTGTGCTTCGTCGTCCTTCATCATCTCGTCTACGTCTGTGTCTGCGAATCCGATGATACCCATTTTTTCGAACGACTCTCTGATCGTCGGTCCCCAAAGACCAATGTCTCTGAGTATGGGTACTATCCGCATGAACAGGAACGATCTGAATTGGGTTTGTCCCGGGGATTCCTTCATCCAGTTAACGCACTCGCCCACGTCGTAGCCGAGAGCTGCCCAAACCTCTTCGGATAGAAAGCGATCCCGCATGCTTAGGCAGGCTTCGGCCGCAAATTCCTCTCTTTCTTGCCGTTCCGCCGAGCTAAGCTGCGGGTAGAAGTCTTTCAGGGCATTTCTGCCAAAGGTGACGTGACGAGCCTCATCTTGCATGACGTAGGCGGTAATAGTGCGTCCGAGCTCATTGGTAGTGAAGTTTCTGATCAATCCGAAAGCCGCTAGAGCTAGGCCTTCGATGAGAACCTGCATTCCTAGATACGTCATGTCCCATCTGGAATCCGTCAGGACATTTTCGAGGAGGGACTTGAGGTTGGGATTAATTGGATATGCGAGTCCAAGTTTGTCCAGGTAGGTCGAGTACACTTCCATGTGCCTTGCTTCGTCAAAGACTTGAGTGGCGGCGTAGTATTTTGCATCTAGCTCCGGTACTGTTTGGACAATCTTTGACGCGCAGATTAAAGCACCCTGTTCGCCATGGAGAAATTGCGAGAATTGCCAGGCGACGATATGCCTCCGCAGTTCAATCTTGTTCTTTTCGGAGAGCCTTGTCCAGATAGGGGCTCCGAAGAGGGGAATCATGTCATCAGAACTCCCGAGCGGGTTATCGTGGTCAATTTCCAGATTCCAGTCGATTCTGATTTTGGCATCCCACTGCCGACGTTTGCCTTTTTCGTAAAGATTGAGGAGCTTTTCTCTTGGCGAGTCATAGTCCCAGCTAAATTGGACTGCACCAGAGCCGTCCTGGACCTTCCAACCGGTCTTGTCGATGGGTACGACGAATGTCTTCTCTCCCACGTAGGCCTCCTACCGTCTGAATGAGCGCGGTGCTGATCCACTAAGGATAACTCAGGTTTTGGAAGTGTGGATAGCGGGAGATTAGTTCGGTTTCGACAAAGTGTCGATACCTGGAAAGCTGCTGCTCTCATCTAACGAGGTTAGAGCGAGAATCATGGCCAAGAGTACGCCAAATATTCCATACGGCATAAGGGTCTGAATGGGCTTAACTATGAGCACGTCTAGCCCAGATCCGATTGGTCCACTCTTTGCCGATCCAATCAGCACTACATCGCCGGAGGAATCGATTAGGTGGAGGCCTGTCGGACCATCGACCTTCATTGCCATTCTGGATCGCCCATCTGTGGTTTGAATTCTAGCAAAGATCGGTGCCTGCTTAGAAGTTGGAAGGTTGAATACCATTGTTGTGGAAGGCTGGAGTGCCCGGTTTAGTAAAGCAGTCGAGACCTTGCCTTCGAGGTGATGGGAGATCAAGTAAAACTGCGATGTATGGGTAGACGCATGCCTAATTTGCCAGACGTCATCGAGAGGTACGGCTATGGCAACTTCAGTCTCGCCGGCTAACCAATGGAAGCCATTCTTGTCGCCGATTAACTGATAGCTCCCAGACCCATCAGGTGACAGCCCGCAAAATGGACAAACCTGAGAAGTGTTTGGAAGCGGTAGACCACATGCCGAACAAGATTCCACTTAACATTTTTCGGTCTTTTTAGCCTCTTCCTTTAGCCCATCGAGATTAACAAAGTCAATCAAGGATCGAAGCCCAGCGTATGACCGTCTATTGAATTTGAAATGGAGTCGGTAAAGATCGATGTTGTCGCCATCAGAGATCTCAACGTGGTGGGTACTTGTAGCTTCAATCTTTCCTGTAGAGCACAGGGAGCTAAAACGTTCATTGATCGAATCGATCATCGCTTCGTTCGGCGGCCTGAGGAGCCTTAAAATTAGATCATCTCCGACCCATCTCAATGAATGGTAGTTTGCATAAAACTGGACTATCTCCTCCTTTGCCTCTTCCACGGAGTGGCAAATTCGGTATAACTTCAGGTCCTCCTCGGAGATCAGTCCTCGTGCGGAAGCTTGTGATTGCAGAAATTGCTCTAAAGCCTCCCAGTACCCCATACCCTCTGGCTCGACCAGAACAAGGGGTGCAAGCTGAGCCTTGCCAGTTTGCATCAGCGTGAGTAGTTCGAAGGTCTCGTCTAGGGTGCCAAAGCCTCCAGGCAGTGATGCGAAGGCATCGGACTCCTTCATCAGCATTAGTTTCCTAGTAAAGAAGTACTTCATTTCCAGTAGCTTGACTCCGCCACCAGGCTCAAGGAACGGCTTTTCAAATGGGAGACTTATGTTGATTCCGAATGCTTTGTGGGCACCGGCACCGGAAATTCCCGCCGCCATAATCCCGGGTCCTCCACCAGTAACTATCATCCAGTTGTCGGCAGCGGTTAGGCCAGCGAGTTCCTTTGCCATTTGATAGCTAACTTCATCAGGAGTAGTTCTCGCAGATCCAAAGATGGTTAGCTTTCTGATCTTTCTGTACGGAGCGAAGAGGTCGAAAGCGTGATTGAGTTCCGCCAGTGCAGAATTCATGATCTTGAGATCAAGCCGATCCTTTTTGGATCTAGCGATCGTAATGACCTCGTTGATAAGCCTTATGATGATGTCGCGGTTTGAAGTGTCTTCGCCTAAGGATTCGAGTAGGTCGGATATCTGCTGGCGAGTTTTTTCAAAACTTTGCAGCTGACCCCCGAATGGCGATTGTGCTCTAGTGGTCACGGTTCCAGGTTTCTGCAGGCTTATGATTGACTATGCCATACAGGGTGTTTCTTTGCTTGAGCGGGCGATTAGCTCTTTGTGCAATATCTATAAAATCTCCAACCTCTAGTGATCGTCCGTGCTCTGATCCTGCGGCGTGCGAAATGTTTTCGTCCATCAAGGTTCCACCAAGGTCATTGCAACCGGAACGCAATAGGATATCGGTTCCCTTGGGGCCCATCTTTACCCAGCTTGCCTGGATATTGTCTATTGCGCCACTGTAGGAGAGTCTCCCAACGGCGTGCATGAGGAGAGTTTCCCGAAAAGTCGGTCCCTTTCTCGAACGCCCTTGGAGGTAGATGGGCGAACCCATGTGGACGAATGGAAGCGGTACGAACTCAGTGAAGCCCGATGTCTTCAACTGGAGATTCCTTGTAGCAAGTATGTGCTTGACCCAATGACGCGGTTCTTCGACAGATCCGAACATTATGGTTACGTTTGAGTTGAGGCCAACTTCGTGGGCGGTCCGATGTACTTCTAGCCAAGTGTCGGTGTCTATCTTATCAGGGCATAGAACGGACCTTATCTCGTCGTCGAGTATTTCAGCGGCCGTACCAGGCAGGGTTCTCAGTCCTGCGTCCTTGAGCAAGGTTAGGTAATTTCTCAGCGTTAGCCCTGCCCTGGTGGCCCCCTGGTAGACCTCGAGTGCTGAAAACGCATGAATATGGATAGACGGAGACACTGATCTTATGGATTTGACCAAGCTCAAGTAGTATTCAGCATCAAAGCTCGGATGTATGCCACCCTGCAGGCATACCTCTGTTGCGCCGTGGGCTTCGGCTTCCACAACCCTTTGCTGCACTTCCTCTAGTTCCAAAAGATATGGGTTGCCTCGTAGGTTGAGTGAAAGTGGCCCCTTCGAAAAAGCACAGAAGCGGCACTTGAAGGTACAGATATTTGTGTAGTTGATATTTCGATTATTGACAAAAGTGATAGCGTCACCGCTAATTTTGCGCCGCAACTGGTCTGCGGCTTCGCAAACTAGATCGACCTCTGAACCTCGAGCGGAAAAGAGCGTCAAGATTTCATCCTGACCCAGACTCTGCCCGGAGCTGATTCCATCCAAGACTTCGCTGACGGCGCACTTGACGACGGAAGCACCTTTCGACCTTATGGTAGGTGGATCTATAGCGCCACCTGACACCCACTCATCTTCCCTCGCCAGCCCGGAAGAATCCGCCGCAACCAGTACTCGATAGTGAAGGCTGGGATCGAGCCAACGCTTTGGATCCAGTGAAAATCTCGGTTGAATTGCGAGTCTGGGCGCAAGTGTGAAACCATTCGACTCGAGTTCTTTGGTTAGGATTTCGATGTGGGGCCAAGGTCGCTCTGGATTTACGTGGTCGATCGTAATGGGAGAGATACCGCCAAAGTCGGATACGCCAGCATCCAATAACGTCGTTACGTCTTCGCTTAAGTTTGGCGGAGCTTGCACCACAATATCGTCTGAGAGAATCAATCTGGCTAGAGCAATTGCCCTTTGGTAGGTATCAAGCGAAGGTGGAGGAGTATCTGCCATGCTGGTACGTGCCTTGGGAAGAAAATTCTGAACGATTACTTCTTGTATATGGCCGAATTCGAGGTGCAAGTCCAGGATGGCTTCTAGCGATCGGATCCTATCGCTTTCGTCTTCTCCAATGCCAACCAGTATTCCAGTAGTGAACGCAATACCAGCCTGTCCAGCAGAGCGAAGGGTGGCCAAGCGTCGATCGACCGATTTGTCAGGAGCCAACCTATGACAGGCCAAGAAGTCGTTGGTAGTTTCGAGCATCATTCCCTGAGACACCGCCACTTCGCGCAGTCTCGCAAGCTCGCTGGTGCTGATTGCGCCCGCATTCGTATGTACCAAAAGCGAAGTGTTTTCGTTTATGGCCGTAGCGGCAGCGTAGAGATAGTCGGTAGTGGACTCATAGCCTCGCTCTTGCAACCAATTGCGTGCAACGGCGTATCTGAGTTCGGGCTTCTCGCCGAGGGTGAATAGTGCCTCTTTGACGCCTAGCGCTTCAGATCGTTTCGCAAGACCAAGTATCTCGTCTAATTCCATATAAGCGGATTCCGACTTGGGAGGAGCCTTGGCGAAAGTGCAGTATCCACAGCGATTCTGGCAGAGCATGGTGAGCGGAAAGAATGCCTTTGGAGAATAAGTAATTAGGTTGCCAGAGATCAAGTGGCGCTTCTCAGCCGCCGCAAGCATCAACTCGCTTGTGGGTAGGGTTGTTAGTGTTTGACTCATTACCCACCAACCTATCCGAAGCTGCCTCTTTTGCCTAGGCATCGAGGTAAAGCAGATTGAAGATTTTTCTTTCTATCTGTCGGGTGGACAGATGCTATGGCCGAAGTTTGCTTCAGAAGGGGGCTTTGTGCTTCGGAGTTGGCCTTCGGAAAGTTTGTCTGGTGTACGGAACGGCATAGATGGCTGAAAAGTTACCAGAAATGGGACGAAAGGGGAACAACTGTTTCGAGTGTTTTGTGCGCGGCAAAACTGGTGACAGGAAACAAACTTTTTTTGGCAGCGCTCAGCTCTTGAGTGCTTCTACGACTGAAATTCTGGGATTCGGTTGATTGCGCTGCTCGGATTTCCAAAAGCACCTGGACTTATCGCCACGAGCGACCAACCGAACCAGGACGCCGTCTGGTCCAGAGCCACCGAACCAGACTCCAGTCCGAAGTCGGCTAGGGGTTTACAAACTCATTTACGATCTTGCCACCTAACGCCCTCGTATTGGTTGAAGCTAGCTGCAGGTTAGGCGATTTGCTGTGAGAGGGTTGAAAGAATCTGCTCGTGCGAGTCGGAAAATGCCTTTACGCCCTCAGCTTCAAGTTGGTTAAAGACCGCAGGCAAGTCGATCCCAATTTCACCAAGCTCACGGTAAGTGGATCGAGCTTCGTCTATGCCGTCGGTTATGCCGATGCTGAGTTCGCCATGGTCTAAAAATGCTTCCAGAGTTGCTGTTGGCATCGTGTTGACGGTATCTGGGCCAATTAGACAGTCCACGTATAAAAGATCAGGGTACTGGGGATTTTTGGTGGATGTAGACGCCCATAGTGGTCGTTGAGGCACCCCTCCAATCTGTTTTAAGTCCATCCATTCTTTGGTAGCCGTAAAGCTGGAGTAGAAGTCGTAGGCGAGCTTGGCAGAAGCCAGGGCGGTTTTTCCTTTAAGGGACGCGGGGCCGCCCACTGAATCTATCAAGGAATCGACAAGGGTATCAGTTCTACTCACAAAGAACGACGCGACGGAGTGTGTGGACTTTAGCTTCGAGGGATACTTTTCTGCGAGCTTTTGGACTCCGGATAGGTGGGCTTGGCAAACCTCTTGGTAGCGGTCAAGACCAAAAATCAGAGTAGCGTTTACTGATATTCCTCTTCCAATGACCTCTGTAATCGCAGGTAGGCATTCTTTGGTGGCCGGTATTTTTATCATTAGATTAGGCATGGCTATTCGTTCATAGATCTCGAGTGCCGAGTCGATGGTCGCAGAAGGATCTGATGCGAACCGAGGATCTACTTCTACCGAGACGAATCCATCCCGTCCGTCGGAGGCATAGTAAAGGTCCAATAGCTGATCAGCGGCTCCTTCGATGTCTGTCAGGACTAGCTCCCAATATAAGAATTCCGCTGAATGAGATGATAACTTCTCAATCTGTTCCTGGTAGCCCTCGCCATGTTTGATCGCGTTAGCCATGATTGAAGGGTTCGAAGTCAGGCCCCTGACGCCTTGGTCTATCAACGACGAAAGGGTGCCATCGCCAAGCCAGGATCTTTTGAGATTGTCTATCCATGGACTTTGGCCGAATTCGCCATAAAGGGCATGAAGTTTTGTCAAATGGTGCTCGCCTTTTGTTCGGTTCTAGACCTTATAACTTAGTAGCTACACCCTGCGAGTGCCAAACGGCGGCTGCTGATGTTGAAATAGCCTCGTGGCTCCCTTGGTGTTGCACAATAATTCGGTCTACGAGTATCCTGAAGAGTCCTTCGTCAAGGTTCGTGGGGGTTGCCGGAGCGATGGCTTCATTTGAAAGTGCTGTTTGATCGCGTGTTTGGGTTTTGGAGAAGACGATTCCTTGCCGCTTTAGCAGGTCGGTGTCGCATGTTGTAGATATAGAAGATGCATATACCATGAACTGAACAGCAGAACCTAGCGTCAATTCGTCAGTCATGGTTATCGCTTCGCTTGCCAGGTCGATGTCGGCGATTGAACAGATGTCAAATTCGCCTGGCCCATAGTCGAAGAGATACGGATTCTGTGGTATCCCGAGTGCTATGTCCGAAAGCTGGGGAATCTCATCGGGTACTGCCAGCTCTTGCATGCACTGGGTGGCCGCCTTCATAAGCTGTAATGCGGCCGGACGTCCGGCTATTTCGAGCAAGTTTCTTCCTTCGACTTTTGTCACCACCATGGGGATGCCGAGCGGAACTAAACTTTGACTAGCAGGTGACAGGGGTTCGAATTTTAACGGATCTGTTCCCCAGAATAGAACCAGCGCCGATAGCGGGTTGGCGTTTCGAACCCCTAAGCGTCTCCAGCTAGTTTTCCGATTACCTGTGGCTCCAATCAATATCACCTTTGAACCAGGGAATATACTGTTCCAAATGTCAAGAAAAAGTTTATCTAAGTATTGTTCTGAAAAGCTAAATAATATTCCTGTGGGATTAATTCCTGGATGCCTGGACTGCTCTGCTTTCAACCTTTCAATCCAGTAGCTCTCTGGCCCAGCTTCTTCCATTGGTTCGTCGACAATGGAGATTGCTGCTCCAGTGACGTTCAGAATCAGCGAGACGGGCGGCTGGGGGGTAGTGCTCGTCATTCCGGGTAGTGAATCGACTGCAAATCCAAGGATATTTTTAGGCGAAATTAGTTTGTCAATCGTTCTCATGCAGAGTTTCCCCTGGCTGACGAAACGGCGAGGCAGGATCAATAAAGTCAGGTCTGGAGATTTTTCCGATCCCGCAATGCTTTCGCCCACTAATTCGCCCACCGCTCCCGCTGCGTCGTGGTCAAACGAGTAGTAGGTGCTGATCAAGGGTCTCATTGAATATTCCAACAATTGATCCTAAAAGGCTGTGGCGCAAATATTACTTAGATACGATCGGCCGAAACGGTGATCAAATTGAAGCATTGTTTTCATTTAGTATCAAAGAACTTGCCAAAGCGTGACTCGCTAGCTTGGCGGCGTTAGCGGTAAATCGGGAATTTAAGCTAAAAAAGGGCCTACCGAGCTGGTTGCCTCTTGAACTTGGGAGCGGAGAGCCTCACTGTCGCCAAATGTAGCCTAACGAGTAGGGAGATGATCGGCCATGCCAAGTCGATCTCTTTGCTGTCGAACGACAGTTTAGCTGCCGTAGGGGCTGCATGATGGTTGTTGTGCAGGCCCTCTCCAAATGTCATCAAAGCTAACCATGTATTGTTGGTGGCAAGATTGTCATAGGGTCTTTTCCCGAAGCTGTGCCCTACGGCGTTGATTGCTCCGGATAGGCCAAGGTAGGCAACAATGTGGACGATGGAAGCGACCAAAGCCAGCCTCCAGCCACCTACAAGAATTAGGATAGAAATGCCTATTGCTAGGCCAACAAGTGAATGATCAAACAGAATCTCGTCCCAACGATCTGGCTGTAGATCCTTGGCATACTTGGCTACCGTTTCGCTTCGGAGCGCCTCTTTGCGGTAGTAGTAGACATTTCCAAACTGGACTTTGTAAAATCCCAACACAACTGGCGAATGTGGGTCGCCAGGAATATCAGTAAACGCATGATGCTTTCTATGCACTGCAACCCACTGCCGAGGCCTGATTCCGGTGGTTATCCAAAGCAAAAACCGAAAGAAGAGTGCGATCCGGCGGTCGAATGTGACGGCCTTGTGGGAAAGTGACCTATGGAGATAGATGGTAGTAATTAAGATTGCTACTTGTGCGATTGCAAGCCCTGCAATCACCCCGACTATTGCAGTGTGCATTAGTCAAGACTAGTTGTGAATAATTAGCTGCTGGCGCTTTGAGAAATATGACTCTCAGCCGATCCAAGGAATCTGAGTGGTTAGTCATCCTTGAGGGATGCCGAGATGGAATTCGAGTTTCCGAATCTCCGGACCCTGCACTGGGCTATGCATAAGCGCAAGACCTTTGCTGGGTACAAAGATCCTGGTTGAACGGTCTTATTCTTGGCCGACTAAAAACGTAGCACAAGTTCAGCCGCTGAGACGAGAGGCTGATTATTAGAGATTGTGCTTCGCCCAAGAAAAGCAATTAGGGAGCGGCTCGAAGATCAGGATTTTCAAGGTCCGTTCCGGAGGCGAATCTTATGGCCACTTTTGTGATCCCGATAAACGCTGGATTTGGGATTATTCGCAAGGCGATAGGTACTTAATGACCAGAAAAGGTCACTGCTAGCCAGGACCAGAAAAGCTCCTCCTTCGCTAGTGCATCTTTGGGTAGGACATCGACGAGAGATGTCGAACTAACCGAGGTGCTCGTAGTCAGGAGATCCATTTTGTATTGAGAATTAGCTGCTGCGGTGTTTGTGGACCTTAGTTTGATCCCTGAGAGTGGAACGGACCGTTTTTCTGTATGCCCGTAGCTGGATTTAGTAGGATTCAATTTCTCTTTTTTGCTTGCTTGTTTGCGATCGAAGGGTGATCAGCTGATAGGTGCAATCGGAAACCAGCGGGAGCTAAAAGACCGCACCGAACTCCTCCTCTGTTCTCAAGCGGCAACTTGGGAGGCTCGCCGAAGAAGGACTAGAGTAAGTGGCTCCTCTATCCAAAAGCAGGATTATGGCTCCACTCCTTCGGTTTTGGTTCTCTTGGCAGATATCCTTGATCTCTAAACCTGCAAATATTCCGTAATATTTGTCTCGTCGACTTGGTACAAGCTTTTCTGATTAGATTTTTGATAGCAACTTTTCTGGAAGTGCAAGGTACGTCTCTACCGGGAAATCGGAGGGTCAGTTGGGAGTTTACAGTGTGGCGCAAAGCTGCTAGTGACCCTAAGTCTTTAACTGGTGAGGTTAAAGATCTAGTAGTTGCTTACCTCAAGCAGGAGACTTTGGGTCCTCTAAAGGGTTTGGGACGTTATCTCGGTTTTGGCATTGCGGGTTCTGTCCTAGTGGCTGTAGGCCTCCTGATGTTGATGCTTGGTATTTTACGTCTCCTGCAGAGCGAGACAGGGTCCACCTTCACCGGCAACCTGTCGTGGCTGCCTTATCTGATTACGGCGGTAGTGGCAACTGCGTTGTTGGCGGTCACCGCTTTGGCGATTAAGCGACAACCCAAGAAGTTCTAGAAACAGGTAGGTGGCGATATGGACCAGAGTGAAAAGAAGATCTCTCCAAGGGATATTGAGGCAAAGCTAAGAGAGCTTCAAGGTGGACTCGATAGGGCAAAAGAGACGGCGAGACCAGCACTGAATTCGATCGGAGCTATTGCCGTCACGGCGGCCGTAGTGGTGGTATTTCTGATTGGCGTTAAATTTGGTCGACGCAAAAATGCAATTGTCGAAGTTAGGCGAATATGAGACAGAACGGCATGGCCTTTTATCGTGCCTTTTCTGAGCCGAGGCGAGGTGGTCCCAAGCGCAAAAAAAAGCGAGTTGGATTTTTTACTCTTGACGGAATGATTAGGCGCGGCAGCCGATCTACCTGGCCTCCGTTAGCAGCGCTTTCGATGTCGATAATTGCAATTAGGTGGTTGAAGAAGAGAATGGGACCGAAGGCAATATCCATGACTATTCGACCTGGTGAGAGGTTCATTGTCTCCTCTACGCCGAAGTCGCGGAGCAAGAAACTCTAGTGGCTCTTGATAGGCCTGAAGGCGCTGACGACATTACTCCGGACGATGTTGGAGAAATGGCAGACTCCTATGATGTCGGTGCGATCGTTTCAGAGGGTGAGCTCGTAGTACTGGTTGACTCTAGGCAGCGAAAGACCATGTCGAGAGTGAAAGCGGGGGGGTCGTCCCACACCCATTGGGGAACGATAAGACACGATGACCTGATCGGCATAGGCTATGGCCAGCAGGTACTATCGAGCAAGAAAAAGCCGTATCGCGTCTTCAAGGCGACCCTTTCGGAGTTTATATACGCGATGCCTAGGGGGGCCCAGGTCATTTACCCCAAGGACCTGGCGCAGATCCTGTTCAATCTCGACCTTTTTCCTGGGGCGAAGGTATTGGAATCTGGAGTGGGCTCTGGGGCACTTTCCACTTCGTTGGTACGGGCTGGAGCTTTGGTTGACGGAGTCGAACTCCGAGAAGAGTTTGCAACAATAGCGATGAAGAATCTGCGTTCGCTCGTAGCGCCCGAGCTTTGGAGCAAATATCAGATTCGAATGGGCAATGCCTATGAAGACGATCTGGGATCCGGATACGACCGGGCGGTTTTGGATCTGCCTGAGCCTTGGAGGGCGCTCGAAGGAGTCAGATCGGCCATTTCGCAAACGGGCATTCTCTGCTGTTTCGTGACTAATATTACACAGCTCATGGAGTTGCATGAGGCCCTGCCGCGTTCGGGATTTACCTTAGTGACGTCATCAGAGACCTTGGAGCGCGAGTGGTACCTGAATGGCAGGATTGCTAGGCCACAGCACAGGATGACTGCTCACAGTGGCTTCATTACGACAGCTAGGGTAGCGCCATCAAGGAAGAAAGGATCAGACCTACCGACCCTAGAAGAGGCTTCGGTGATCGCAAAGGCTAATGGTCTAATAGTCGCTGGCTGCGAGGAGCTGTCCTAAACTTCCCAGGCGTCAGTACCGTGGACAAGGTACTGACTGAGGCGTTCGGGCCACGCCTTTTAGGGCTCTTCCCATAATCCTCCCAGGGCACAGCTAGCGCGCCTTATCAGCCCAAAATTAGGGCTTTATGGAGCCGATTGGCTTGTAGGACTACGCTTTTGTTTCCAATCTTTCAGGTGCCGACCTCGTGAAACTCAGTTTGGAAAATCGCCCGCCGAAGACCAATGGCAGCAGTTAGTCTTAGGGTCGCCCGAGTGGACGGCTACCCGCCTACAGGTCCTCTACGAAGATGCATTCGCCTGGACACTCTTCGGAGGCTTCCACCACCGCATCTTGTAAATCATCAGGTACGTCTGCCATCTGAGCGCTGCCACCTGGTTCACTTAATACGCTTGCCCCATCCTTTACGTAGGCAAGCCCGTCGTCCAGCAGGGTGAAAACGGCTGGTGCAATCTCTTCGCACAGACCGTCTCCGGTGCAGAGATCCTGGTCAATCCAGACCTTCATTAATAATTCCTCTCGTGAATCCAGTGGCGTCTAATCAAATATGTCGAGTAAAAAGGCCTCGGCCGATCAACAATATTTAGTGAATCTAATCTGACTCTGAAAATATGGTGTTGCGAAGTCCAAGAGAAGCCGAAGCCATAGTTGCAATGTGGCAGATCTGGTGTAGCGTGAGGGTTAGCAGAGGCTCGGGAGGTGTTGATGTCAGACGGTTTTGACGAAGGTGATCGCCTTGAAGCATCAGAAGGCTTGACGTCGGAGGAGAGGGTAAGGCTCCTGGAAGCTGACGTCTTGGAGTTGAGAAGACGGCTTCAGGACGCGCCAATGAAAGTCAGGGCTCTGGAAGAGAAGCTGCTTGAGGTGTCGGGTCAGCTGGCTCAGGCTGTAGCGAAGAATGAAAAACTGACTTTTACTCTCCAACAGGCGCGTGAACACATTGCAACGTTACGCGAAGAGGTAGAGAAACTGACTCAGCCACCCTCGGCTTATGGTGTGTTCGTTGGATCAAATGATGACGACACTGTTGACATCGTCACGTCTGGCAGGAAGATGCGGGTCGCCCTCCATCCAGATCTTGAGCCCTCAGAATTGAGGCCGGGGCAAGAAGTAGTCCTCAATGAATCCTTTTCGGTGATCCTCGCGCGGAGTCCCGACCTCTCTGGCGAGGTCGTCACGGTGAAAGAGGTGATGGAGGATGGTAAAAGGGTTTTGATCGTGGGAAGGGCAGATGAGGAGCGGGTAGCTGAGATCGCCGGTGACTTGGTAGGCGCCAAGCTTCGTTCGGGCGATAGCGTTTTATTTGACGCCCGCACGAATCTCCTTCTAGAAAAGCTCCCTCGCCCTGAAGTCGAGGAGCTTGTCCTCGAGGAAGTGCCGGACGTAACATACGAAGACGTGGGTGGTCTAGACAGACAGATTGAGGAAATTACCGATGCGGTGGAGCTCCCGTTCCTGCACCGCCACCTCTTTGCTAATTATCGACTTCCAGCTCCCAAGGGCATCCTCCTCTACGGTCCGCCGGGTTGTGGGAAGACTTTAATAGCGAAGGCGGTCGCCAACTCATTGGCCAAGAAGGTTGCTGCTCTAACTAGCAACGCCGCGGTGAGGTCATATTTTTTGAATGTGAAAGGTCCCGAGCTGCTTAATAAGTACGTTGGCGAGACCGAAAGACAGATTCGATTAATCTTCCAGCGGGCGAGAGAAAAGGCTGAGGAAGGTGTCCCAGTCATCGTGTTTTTTGACGAAATGGATTCCTTGTTTAGGACTAGAGGGACCGGAATCAGCTCCGATATGGAGTCGACGATCGTTCCTCAACTCTTGGCGGAGATTGACGGCGTCGAGGCCCTGAGAAACGTAATAGTTATCGGCGCCTCTAACAGGGAAGACCTGATTGATCCGGCGATTCTCCGTCCTGGCAGGCTAGACGTCAAGATAAAGATCGAGAGACCCGACGAGTCTGCGGCTACATCGATCTTTTCACGTTATTTGACTCCTGACCTTCCATATGGTGCTTCGGAGATTGAGCTACTCGGAGGTGGGGAGACCGAAAAGGCTATTCGGATAATGATCGAGAAGACTGTAAGCGAAATGTACAGGACTGACGAGGATAACAGATTCTTGGAGGTGACTTACCAAGGTGGCGATAAGGAGATCCTCTACTACAAAGACTTTTCTTCTGGGGCGATGATAGAAAACATCGTCAGGAGAGCGAAGAAATTGGCCATTAAGCGTGAAATCGCAGGCAAAGTCGGTGGAATTACGACTGATGACCTCATTCAGTCGATCGCCAAAGAGTACAAAGAGCACGAAGACCTGCCCAACACTACTAATCCGGATGACTGGGCAAAAATTTCGGGCAAAAAGGGTGAGAGGATCATTTACGTCCGGACGCTTGTTACACAAGGTAAGGAAGCAAAAGGTGGCCGATCCATTGAGAGGGTTGGAACTGGGCAATATCTGTAGTCGAGCAGCCAGAGTGATTGAGGAGGGGTGAGTTTGTCAATTCCAAAGGTGTGTGGGATTGAGACCGAATATGGCATAACTATGCCCAAGACGGCCGATGCTAACCCCATCACAGCATCTTCAATGCTTATCAACGCCTTTGTAAATGAGATTTCAGGTAAGGTCGGCTGGGATTTTGTGGACGAAGCCCCCGGTCACGACGCTAGAGGTTTTAATCTTGAAGGTTCCTTGCCCCCCGAGGTTGAGACACATTTGGTAAATACCGTGCTCACCAACGGAGCTAGGTTTTATGTTGACCACGCTCACCCTGAATACTCATCGCCGGAGTGTTTGAATCCAAAGGAAGCGGTGCTCTACGACAAAGCGGGTGAGCTCGTCCTTAGGAAAGCTATGTCCGCGGCAAAGAGAGCACTACCCAATGAACAAGAGATCGTTGTCTATAAAAACAATTCAGATCGCAAGGGAAACTCCTATGGATGCCACGAAAACTACATCATGGATCGACAGGTACCATTTAACAAAATTGCTAGACAGATAACGCCATTTTTTGTTACTAGACAGATATTTTGCGGCTCGGGCAAGGTCGGGAGCGAGTTTCCGAATATTCCGAAATGGGAGGTACCTTTCCAGATTTCGCAGCGTGCTGACTTTTTTGAAGAAGTAGTTGGTTTAGAGACTACCCTCAAGAGGCCGATAGTGAATACGCGAGACGAGCCTCACGCCGATGCCACACGATATCGCAGGCTGCATGTGATTCTTGGGGACGCAAATATGTCTCAGTTTTCAAGCTATTTGAAGCTCGGGACGACGGCCCTGGTGCTTTCGATGATCGAAGATTCTTTCCTGGACGACTCTGATCTGGCAATCGAGGATCCTGTTGAGTCGCTGAGAAAGGTCTCTTGGGACCTATCTCTTTCAGTGCCCCTAAGAAGGGTGAGTGGCGGTAGTATATCTGCCCTCGACCTCCAGTGGGAGTTTTTGCGCCTGGCACAGAAGTATGCGAATCAGAGGGGAACTGAAGTTGTAGGCGGCGATGACTTTGGTGATGAAATCCTCCAGGGTTGGGAGGAGACCCTTCAAGCGCTGGAAGCAGATCCAATGTCTCTGGCCGACAGACTCGATTGGGTGGCAAAATACCAACTAGTTTTAGGATATATGGATAGACATGGTCTGGAATGGGATGATCCCAAATTGGCCGCTATCGACCTGCAGTACCATGACATAAGGCCGGAGAAGTCATTGTTTTATCGTCTCGGGGTAAGGTCGCTTTGGAGCGATCTGGAAGCCGAAGAGGCCACTCATTCCCCTCCAAGAGGAACTCGAGCTTACTTTAGGGGCAAGTGTCTCGAGAAGTACCCGAGAAATGTGGCGGCAGCCAACTGGGATTCGATAATCTTTGACCTTGGACGAGATCCCCTTAGGAGGGTGCCGATGATGGATCCTCTTAGAGGAACGGCGAAACATGTCGATGCATTACTTGAGAGATGTAACACCGCTCAGGAGTTATTGGACGCTCTAGGAACTTAGGAGACAAGTTATGGCTGAAAGGGAGATGAAGAAGCGATCAGCGCCTTCGGCTCGAGAGTCCGAAGAGACGCAGCCGCAGGATGCATCGAGTAAGAATAAGGAAGGCGAAGAACTCAAAGCGAAACTCGACGCAGTATTGGACGAGATTGATGAAGTTTTAGAGGACAACGCCGAAGAGTTTGTTAGAAACTACGTGCAAAAAGGTGGAGAGTAAGGCGCGGCAGCGGCTTGCTAGTTTGATTGCCGAATCGATTTGAAAGGAAGATGAGGAGACCTTGAGCCTGCCCATGTTCTCGCCCTCGGAGGATCCGGGGCCGAGTTTTGTTGAGGTAATTTCGCGAATATTACCGGAAAAGTCAGCCCTTCCTCGGTTAATTTCTGGTCCGGATGGAGCGAATTATCGATCTGGGTCTCCAATTTCCGTTCCCCATGGAACCACAATTGCAGCCGTTAGGTACGCCGATGGCGTAATAATGGCGGGCGATCGGAGGGCAACGGAAGGTAATTTTATCGCCCACCGACGTATTGAAAAAGTTTTTGCTGCTGATAAGCATTCGGCGGTCGCCATTGCTGGGGCGGCTGGGCCGGCGGTTGAAATGGTGAAGCTTTTTCAAGTTCAGCTTGAACATTATGAAAAAGTGGAGGGTTCGATACTGTCCTTGGAAGGTAAGGCGAACCAGTTATCCCAGATGATTAGGGCAAACCTCCCGATGGCTATGCAGGGACTAGCCGTAGTTCCGCTCTTCGCTGGATGGGATATCCTGAGACGTAGGGGACGAATCTTCACCTACGACATAACTGGAGGCAGGTACGAGGAGGTCGACTACCACGCCACTGGTTCGGGCGGTCGAGACGCAAAGGCTACGATCAAGCTGGGCTATCGGGATCAGTTAGATACTGCGTCAGCGGTAAAGTTGCTAATCTCGGCGCTGTTGGAAGCCTCTGAAGAGGATTCCGCTACTGGTGGACCAGATCCGGTGCGAGGTATCTACCCGGTCATTGCAACTGTCTCAGAGCCAGGTTTTAAGCGTGTTACCGATGAGGAGATTGCCGAGTTGACGCAGCAAGTTTTGGCAGACAGGGCTGACAGGGGTGTTGCGCAGTGACCATGCCTTTCTATGTGGCCCCTGAGCAAGTGATGAAGGATAGGGCGGACTATGCGCGCAAAGGTATTGCTCGCGGCAGGGCCCTTATAGGTACTGTCTACCAGGGAGGGGTGCTTCTTTGTGCGGAAAACCCATCGAGGTCGCTTCATAAAATCTCAGAGATTTACGACCGAATAGCTTTTGCGGGAGTAGGAAAATATAACGAGTTCGATCAACTCCGAGTGGCTGGCGTTAGACATGCTGATACTAAGGGATATGCGTATTCGCGTGACGACGTCGATGCGAGAAGCCTTGCCAACATCTACGCGCAGTATCTAGGGCAAGTTTTTACCCATGAGATGAAACCCATGGAGGTCGAGATTTTGGTCGCTGAGCTGACGCCTTTGACCCAGGTTGGGGAGCTCTATCACATCCTTTACGACGGCACAGTTATGGATGAGAGTAACTTCTCGGTCATCGGCGGAGATTCGGAGACGATATCAGAGAGATTCTCTGTAACTTTCAACAAAGATTGGAACCTGAAAGAGGCGCTGAGGGCGAGCGTAGCTGCGCTAGCTGGACCAGAGAGGAAAATTCCGGTCTCAGAGCTGGAGGCGGCTGTTCTTTCTGAATCTAACGGAAGGCGAGCATTTTCGCGTCTCGGGCACCTTCAACTCGATGAACTTTTGGCGTAGGAAACTCGGTGAGTGAGATTTCCGAGGCACAGCCTCCGGATCGAAGGATCTTTGGATTAGAGAACGAGTATGGCGTTACCTGCACTTTGCGCGGGCAGAGAAGGCTGTCTCCAGATGAGGTAGCGCGATATCTCTTTCGTAAGGTCGTCTCCTGGGGCAGATCATCGAACGTATTTTTAGAAAATGGAGCACGACTATACCTTGACGTAGGTTCCCATCCCGAATACGCGACTCCGGAGTGCGACAAGGTAGTCGACCTGGTCACTCACGATAAAGCGGGCGAGAGGATTCTGGCTTCGCTGGTCGACTCTGCTGAAGCAAGAATGAGGGAAGAGGGGATTCGTGGAACAGTCTATCTTTTCAAGAACAATACTGATTCTGCGGGAAATTCCTACGGATGTCACGAAAACTACCTCACTACCAGAGGAGATGAATTTGCGAGGTTCGCCGAGGTTCTGATTCCTTTCTTCGTATCTCGCCAGATTTATGCTGGAGCTGGGAAAGTTCTTGTCACAGCGAGGGGACCTATTTTTTGCGTCTCTCAGCGAGCTGAGCACATATGGGAAAGCGTATCGTCGGCGACCACCAGGTCGCGTCCGATAATCAATACCCGTGATGAACCTCACGCTGACGCCGAACGCTTCAGAAGACTTCATGTCATCGTCGGCGACTCAAATATGAGTGAGTACACCACTTTTTTGAAAGTTGGTGCTGCGGCAATCATGCTGCGTATGCTCGAAGACCCTTCGGTGGTTCTCAGAGATCTGACTTTGGAAAATCCCATCAGGGCCATAAGGGAAATATCTCACGACACTACCTGTTCAAGAAGAGTGAGGTTGGCAAACGGCAGGGAACTGAGCGCACTCGAGATTCAGAGTGAATATCTCGATAGGGCTATCCGATACTCGGAATCGCAAGGCCTCCCACCCGAGGAGATGAAGGCACTTTCGATGTGGAAGGAGTGCGTTGAAGGCCTCGGAAGCGATCCAGGTAAATTGTCAACAAAAGTCGATTGGGTCATTAAACAGAACTTGATCGAGTCTTACAGGGCAAAGCATTCGGTTTCCCTTGCTCATCCTCAGGTTGCTCTTTTAGATCTCCAATACCATGATATCTCTAGGGAGCGAGGTCTGTTTTATCGACTCCAAAGGGCAGGTCTTTGTGAGCGTATGACCGATGATGATTCGATTGATAAGGCAACCGAGTTTGCTCCCGAGACGACGCGGGCCAGGCTCCGGGGAGAATTTATACGACAGGCCAAGGAGAAAAGGCGCGACTTTACTGTTGATTGGGTTCATTTAAAGCTCAATGACCAGGCTCAAAGAACAGTGATGCTAAAAGATCCCTTCAAGTGTGAAGATGAAAGAGTAGACAGGCTAATTGAGAGCCTGTAGGAGAAGTTTTGAACCAGTTACCTGAAAGTTCATCGCCGGAAGAACAAAACGCTAGCAATCTAACGTCAGAGGGTTCTCAAGAGCCATCTATAAATGACGGATCAGCCAATGTTGCCACGGATAAAGATCAGCCCTCTGAGGATGGGTCCGCTAACCCAGCTGGAGTTCGTAGGCATCGATCGGCAAGTAGAACGAGACGTTCAAGGGTTATCAAAGAGTGGACGATACTTGTCGTCGTCGCAGCAGTCGTAGCACTGCTGGTCCGAGCTTTTGTGTTTCAGGCTTTTTTCATTCCGTCTGGTTCGATGCTCCCCACGCTCCAGATTGGGGATCGGATTCTCGTAGACAAGTTGAGCTATGATTTTCACAAAGTGAATCGTGGGGACATGGTTGTATTTCGTACACCTCCAGCCGATACCGGTGACCCCGGTATAAAAGACCTTGTGAAGCGGGTCATCGGCCTGCCTGGAGATAGGATTTCCTCCTCTGGCGGATCAGTTTATATAGACGGTAAAAAGTTGGCGGAGCCGTGGCTGCCTTATGGTACTAAGACCTTCGGAATCACTACTCAGACAGTCCCTGCTGGAGATATTTTTGTGATGGGAGACAATCGTGGAAACTCGAAGGACTCCAGGGTCTTTGGACCCATTTCTGAGAAGTTGATCGTGGGTAGGGTGTCTCTCATTTTCTACCCTCTTTCGCAGTTCCATCTTTATTGGTAAGGGTGTTTTCCCATAGTCACTTGCTTTGTTTGGAGAAAGTGCTAAGAAAATAGCGACTTCTGCCGATATAAGAAGAGGATTTAGGATGATGCAAAGCGAAGGGAGTCGCAATGCCAATAATTAGGGCGACCTGTCCTACCTGTGGCGACGTGGAGTTTTCTCCAAGGTTGCTGAAGGTCATGGTCTGTTCTACTACGGGCGAAGCTTCATACGGTTTCAGGTGCCCCGCTTGCAACCTACTGGTATCAAAGCCAACCGACAAGCAGGTAGTAGAACTGCTCATCAGCACAGGGGTGACCGTCTCTTTCTGGTCTCTTCCTGAAGAGATTTACGAGCAGCACAAGGGTGCACCCATCAGCTATGATGACCTAATTGAATTCCACTATCTGCTTAATTCTGGAAACTGGAATGAGCAGCTCGAATGTGAGATGCAGAACCTTGCCCGTCACTTTGGTGCTGATGGCAAGTAGAGTATCGACTGCCCGCGTCGACGTGTAATTTGTTTCTAAAGACTCAGAGGTTGGGTAGATTCTCTGAATTTGACCCTTTCCTGGGGCTGAAGTTATCCGGAGGATTAAACTGCAGAAACCTATCAGCTAGTGTCCTTCTCGATGGTTAAGATGAACTGGTGAGCTTCGATCCAAGCAAACTACTTATAGTCCTCGTGGTAGCCCTAATAGTTTTGGGGCCGGAAAAGCTGCCACATTTCATGAGACAAGCTGGAAAGTATCTGAATGAGTTCAGATCCATGAGGGATCGCCTCAAGTCGGAAGTGGATAACGCCCTCGGCGGCATAACAGGTGCGACCTCGGGAATTACGAGCCAGATCACTCAACAGATCGATCCCATTAAAGACGTGTTCGGGCAGTTCAAGGGCCAGGCGTCCAACCCTTTCTCGATTGGAGGAGCGGTAGGTTCGATATTTGGAACTCAGACAGCGTCAAATCAAATGCCAAATAACGCCATCACGGCTCAAACTGAGGGC
>JABEUM010000021.1 GCA_013044475.1 Acidimicrobiaceae bacterium
AAAAGAGACCCTCTTCTACTCCGGAGTTGCCTCCCCCCACGACTACAAGTTCCTCGGCTCCCTTGTAGAAAGGGCCGTCACAGGTGGCGCAGAAGTGCACCCCGGCTCCGATGAGGTCGTCTTCACCCTCGACGCCGAGACGCCTGTAGGATGAGCCGGTCGCCACGACGACCGCTTGGGCGATATAGACATTTCCGTCCTCGGTCTTGACCGCTATCGTGCCGTCTTGTTCCTTAGCAACTGCGACAACGGAGGCGGCTTCAAGTAGTTCAACGCCGTATCGCTTGGCGTGCTCGACGAACTTCTCGGCTAGTTCGGCGCCTTTGATCCCGTCTGGAAAGCCCGGATAGTTGTCGATCTTCTCCGTTACTCCCGCCTGACCGCCGAGCCCACTTCGATCCATGACCAAGGTGTCGATTCCTTCGCGGGCGGCATAGAGCGCTGCGGCGAGACCGGCTGGCCCACCGCCGACGACGATCAGGTCGTAGCTCCCTTTAGAGGCGATAACCGTTAGATCTAACTTCTTTGCCAATTCTGCATTGGTCGGCTCTACCAGGATCTCACCGTCGGGGAAGAAGATCGTCGGGATAATGGTCTTGCCGTCGTTGTGCTCCTCAACCAGCACCTTCGCCTCTGGGTCTGACTCGATGTCGATGTAGGCGAAGGGGATCTTCTGGTCAACTAAAAACTTCTTCGCCCTTTTGCAGTCTGGACACCAGTTCGCACCTAGAAGTCGGATCTGCTCTTGCAACTTAACCTCTTTCATTCCCGGGCCAACTTGCCCAGCTTCTCATCCTTCATTTTCTTGATCCAGCCCGATCACGCCAAAGTTGTGATCGGGACGGCTCGCACCTTTTAGCGAACACGGAATGAGTCGTTTTATGCCAATGGGAAGTATTTAGATGCCATTAGGTGACTAATGGCGAGGGAGTTTCCCTGCTTCCTCTGAGACACTGCGGTCTTTTTAGGCCATCATCCCAGTTGAGCTGCGTAGATCGTCACAACTGCTAGCTGATGAAAGTTCCTTATCCAAGGAGTGGTCATCTGTGGTCACTTCAAAAAAGGTGACAATTTGGCCCGAGTAACCCCGGCTTCCGCTGGAATTGCTCAGAGTCTTGTCGTTTGCTTCCTAGGTAGGGGACTGCTGGCAGCTACCTGGCGAAGATCCAGGCTTTCGGTATCGGCGAGTGTCAGTTCTCGACTTTGTCTTCCAGCCGCTATTATATCTAGTTACGAATAGAGTAAATGGTAGCAGAAGCTACAGCTGAATGATTAGAAGGAGTGGAAGTGGTGACTGACAATGGAGGCGGAAAGGCTGATTTGGTACTCGACGTTCGGCCAATTCTGGCTGGAGGGCAGGAGCCGTTCGATGCCATTATGCAGGGCGTCGCTGCCTTAGAAGAAGGTCAGGATCTCGTGGTAATTGCGCCGTTTGAACCCGTCCCCTTAGAAGGCGTACTTTCCGGCCAGGGATTCACTTACCAAGTTACCCAATACTCTCCGGATCATTTCTCGGTCACTTTTCATCGGGACTGATGGGACCAGATGATGAAGTCAGAAAGATACAAAGAAACAGTTTTATCTACTCGACCAGGGAATGTGAGGTAGACAACGGTGCAGGAGACAGCAAAGAAAGAGACCCTCGATCGGGCTTGGTCGGCGCTTCGAGGGGTTATCGATCCAGAGTTAGCGCTGGATGTTGTCGCATTGGGTCTGATCTACAGGCTCGAGTTCGTCGAAGGCCGACTCGAGTGCGATATGACCCTGACGACACTGGGCTGCCCGGTCTCCGAATCGATGCCGATTCAAGTGCGTGAAGCGCTCGAGGTTTCAACTGGTTCTGAAGTAGAAGTCAAGCTGGTATGGAGTCCACCATGGTCCGTAGAGATGATCGATCCGATAAGCGCCAAGGCACTTGGTCTTCGCCGATAAATGTTACTTTGGCTGACGTCGATGGATCTTCGACGTCAGCCAACTTCTGGTTAACCCGCCTCACCGAAGTGCGAGAGCATCCGAGACGGTCTGATCGCCAGGTTCGATGATACCGCCACTGACGCCAGTGCTAGCGCAGCCGACCCAATCGAAAACGATACCCCGCTAGTAGTCGCCAAGCCAACGATGATTAAGGTGAAACCAGATGCCACCATGACAAAACTGGCTCTGGCCACCGATGGATTTAGCAGGTCGGAGAAGACTAGGGGCTTGTTATTTCGGGTGAACTTTACCCCCGAAGCGCGCAGTATCCCCCAGGTGATAAAAGGTACGACCTTGTGAGCGTGACCGATAACTGCTAGTGCGATCCAGGCGCCCAAGGACACTATTTCGGCCGCCATTAGCTGCGTCCTTAGCTGCGACCCCGGGCTGGCCGCCACTGCGGCGAAAGCGAAGCCGATAGCACAAAGCAGGAAGACCGCTGAGACGATTACGTAGCCCTGTAGTAGCTCCAACTTCCGCCGCCTCTTAGAAACCACACTCACCAGGGTATATAAGTGCGAACCTAACGCAATGAGAATGATTACACCTGCGGTGGTGACGATAGCTGTAGATGATGCAAGCATGCCAATCACGAAGATCGTTACTCCAATTGCAAGCCCCCAAATCGCTATCTGACTCGATCTATTGGACTTGCGATGGGAGAGCATGAACATCGGCCAGAGCTTTTCAGATACCGCAACGTAACTAATTCCTAGCCAACCCAGGATGCCGATATGGGCGTGGGCGATCACTAAATTAGGCGACAAAGCGAAAAAGCTTTCGTGGGCATTTCGATCTACCGCATAGGTGATACCAAAGCAAGCAACAGCCACGAGCATTATCGAGGAGATTCGGGCGCCAGTAATCGAGATCCCCTTCCCCTTGACCATAAGTGGCTTGGAGAGGTTGATCACGAGCAACACGACACCAATCACCGCAAGTATGCCTGAGGCGACGACCATTGGGTTTATCTCGAGGAGGAAGCTGGTCGCAAGACCGATCGAGCCCGCGGCAAAGAGTCCACCGCCCCAGTAGGAGAGTTGGGGGTGCCTGAGCTTCTGGGCCGAGATGACCGGGATGAACTGGTGCATCGCACCAAGGACCGCCATCGATGCTACGCCGAGCATGAACATATGGGTCATTCCTATTGCCAAGTGGCCCGTTGGATTGTCAACTACCCTTGAGCCGAGAAAGACCCCGAGGATTCCATCTGCAAATAGCGCAAGTGCTGCGATGGCGAAGAAACCGAGGGGTAACTGTGGTGGGGGGACGCTCTTTGGCATGCCGAGGTTTGAATGGGAGTAGTTGTTAGCCGGAGCCGGAGAATCAATTGGAACTTTATTCACGATTATGTTGCCTCGCTTATGCCGGAGCCGATTATATTTCTATTGGAAAGTATAATAAAAAGGAGACGAAGTGAGCGGCCGTGTTGAGAATATAGAGTCCGATGGCGCAGTGATCCCAGTTGCATTGGGGAACAAGCCGACTGAAGCCCAACGTGTGCTGAGTGCTATCGAAGCTCACCACGCCGAGATGGCACAGAGACTCTCAGCATTAGCGAATTCCATGGCAAAAGGGGCATCGCCCGAAGCTCACTCGCAGCTGGCGAACGACTTCTCCAGCTATTTGAGCAGCGATGTCCTCCCTCACGCACAAGCAGAGGAGACCAGCGTCTACCTACGTGCGCAAAAAGTTGGTCTGGCGGATGTGGTTGAGACGATGCTATTCGAGCACCGCTACCTACGGGCAAAGATCGACGAGTTCGAGACCCTTTCCGGATCGGAACAGGCAGCAGTCTCACTGGTGATCAGCGAGGTGTTTTCCATTCACGCACAAAAGGAGAACCTCTTTATCTTGCCGCAGGTGCTATCTTCGGTCGCAGATGAAGAGGTGGCCGAGGTGCTTTCTGAGATCCAGCGGGAGTTTGCCAAGTCGAAGAGCGCGCCAGTTACCTCGACGATCGATCTGCGACCACTACCGCCAAGAGCCCGTCACGACGTCGTCTTTTCGAAGATACAATCCTTGAAGAGCGGTGACGCAATCACGGTAATAAACGACCATAACCCCAAACCGCTCTTCTATCAGATCGACGCTCTTTGGCCCAACGGCTATAGTTGCGCAATCGCCCAGGTCGACGATCGGACTTTCACGATGGAGATTAGCAAACTTGGCTAATAGCGACCCAAACCTCGATGCCTTGGTCCCCTCGTTGAGCGGCGTAGTCGTCGACCTTTCCAAGGCCTTAGCCAAGTCTGGCGAACCACGATTAGCGGCGGCCCTTCTGTCTCGGGCATGGGCCGAACTCTACCGAAGTGGCGAATTTTTGAAGCAGGCCAAGGCGATGGAAGCTGCGATGCACTTAATATCTCGCCTTGATCATTCCGACGTTGATAGAGGAGACCTGGGCCTCCTTAGGCCAGAGGGCGATGAAGCGGATCTGCAGCCGCTCGACTTACGGCCCTTAGCTCCAATCGATAGGCATTCAGAGGTGATCTCCCGCTTTGAGGCCTTGGCGGATGGCGAGGAGTTCGTCTTTTTAAACGACCACGATCCTAAGCCGCTCTACTACCAGCTCAAGGCGGAGTATGACAAGGTTTTCGATTGGGATTATCTAAAGGGTGGCCCCGAAGAGTGGATAGTGAAGATCACCATTTCGCCTGGCCAAGAATCTCGTGACCAAGAGGGTCAGAGTTGATCCCGGCACAGCTTCGAAAAGAGCTATCTTTCCGGACTAAGTTGGCTTGGTAGGGTGGGTTTGATATGTTAGGCGCGGTAGGTGGTGCGACAAATGGCAGATACTGCTTCTGAGGTCCCCGAGGGAAATTTGGCACTGCTTCCCGTCTACGTGCCCGGTGATGAGTTGCAGCGCAGGGCGGTGGCCCTGGGAGACCCGACGCGGTATCGGATCTTCGAGTATCTGCTCAAATCGGCCGAGCCTGTCTCAGTTTCCGAACTGACGGAATTCACCCGACTCAACCACACCGGAATTCGCCAGCACCTTGAGATCCTCCGTCGATCGGGGCTCATCGACGAATATCGTGAACCGCCAAAGGGGCGTGGCAGGCCTCGCCTGCTATACGAACCGTCGGCGGAAGCCAAAAGGGGTCCGACGAAGGCGTACGAGCGTCTGTCTTTGCTTCTCATTGAGGCCATGACTACCCACAGTTCCGCTAGGGCGATTGGGAGGCAGGAAGGAGTCCGACTAGCGACCGAATTAGCACCGAAATATTCCGACCCCGTTCAGGTAATCCATGAGGCGATGATCGGGTGGGAGTTTTCGGCGACTCTCGTGAATAATCGAGACTTTGCTGCGATCGTCCTCAATAGGTGCCCACTTGAATCGGCGGTCAATCTCGCAGGGAAGACTGTATGTGGGCTGCACATCGGAATTATCGAAGGAATCCTGTCTAAATTAGAGGGACTCGAGCTGACCGATTTCGAGATTCATCTCCCGAAAGTCGCCGGGTGCAAGATCGAACTACGACGTCACGGCGAGTCTGGGCAATAGCTATTCGGTCTGCGCTATGGCGAGTTATTGGATCTAGAGCGGCCGTAAGGCAGCTCACTTTGACCCAGGCAATATCGCCTGATCCGAAGTGAGTGCCCCTTCCGACGATCCTCTTGCACTGTGTTTTTCCATCGGGCTTTTCCCATCGGGCTTTTCCCATCGGGCTTTTCCCATCGGGCTTTTCCCACTGTGTTTCTTCCGTCGAGGCTCGCACAAAGACACCGATCGAGCGAACAGAAGGCCGAAAGTAGCTTCAGCAACTGTTTTATTGATACGAATCAAGGCTCTATCAGAGCCAGCTTGTTGCGAGCCTAAATCGCATCGACCCGAGCCAGCCGTGCCCTTTTGACGAAGCGGAAGCTGAGGAGCCGATCTGCCCTTTGGTTGTGAGACCAAAGAATCGAAGATCTAGAATCGAGCAGGCCATTTGAATTTTGCCTAATGGAAAGATCTCTGAGAGTGAAGGTAGTCAAACTAGCCGGGATGTGGCCCAAGAGAGCAATTGCGGCGGTTGTTATCTTTGCTTTAGCTCTTGCAATGGCGCAGTTCTTCGGGACTAGAAGCTCGCCCTCGGCGAGCAGGTCAACGACCACCACTTCGACGACTCCTTTATCGATTGCCAGGATTACCAGGACGGTAGATGTGTTGGCGAAGGGGGGCAATACAATCGCTGGCATAGGGGCGTCTGGTGCGTGGTGGTCGTCTCCGATCTATCAGATGGGTCCCTTTGTTAGGAACGAGGTCGGGCAACTATTATTTTCGACTTCTGGCCTGCACCTGAGTCAGTTCCGTTTCAATATCGGAGGCGGTGGGGTTGGGGTGACGACCCCGTGGAAGGCACCACCGTCGTTTCTAGCAGCAAATGGGGCGATCAATCTCGCAGCTGACCCGGCCGGACTCTATTTCCTAGAGCGAGCAAATAGCTATGGAGTTAAATCTCTGGTCGGATTCGCCAACTCGGCTCCTTCACGGTTTGTTTCGAACCACAAGAGCTGTGGCGGCTATCTACCTGCGAACCAAGTGACCGGATACGCCAACTTCCTGACCAATGTGATAGTGGCTATCCATCAGAGACTCGGGATCAAACTCGGCTATATCTCACCGATGAACGAGCCCGCAGGATCACAGAGGTCCTGTAGGCAGGAAGGGATGAAGGTCGGGCTCGCACAAAGGGCCGAGCTGGTGATCGCGCTTGGCAAGGACCTCGCAAAGAGGGCTCCATGGTGCAAGGTTATAGCGGATGAGTCTTCGACGATCTCGACGCAGATGAACAAGGAGCTACTCAAGTGGGCGGACAACCCCCAGGTGCTCAAGTATCTGGCCGTCGTGGCGCACCATGGATATGATTTTCCATCCAACACCACCTTCTCAAAGTTCGCCGCCCTGGTGGCAAAGCTCCATAAGCCTTCGTGGTCCACGGAGATCTGCTGTAACAATGGTGCGGGCTTCGCCTATCAATACGACCCGACGATGGACTCGGGGATGTGGCTCGCAAACTACATCTATCAGCAGTTCGTTTATGCAAAGGACTCAGCCTTCGACTGGTGGACAGCGCTCTCGCCAGACCTCGGCTGCGATCCTAAAAATACCCCGGGCTGCTTCGAACAGATCAACCCCCTTGGAAGAAACGATGGACTGATCTACTACGACCTCTCTGGTGCCCAGAACAAGGATCTGAGGCTGTACACGACCAAGAGGTACTTTGTGATGGGCAACTTCTCTAAGGTTTTTAGGCCGGGGTATGTGATCCATTTGACCTCGGGTTATCAAAACGGTATTCGAGCGCTAACCGCAAAGTACAAAAACCACTGGGCCGTAGTGATACTGGACAATCGAAGCTTTGATCATCGTCCGGTAAGGGTTGTGGTTAGCCTGCCGCTAAAAAAGGGCACTAAGGTCTCCTCTGTCAGCGGATTTGTCACCTCAGATTCCAGCTCCTGGGCGGCGGCGGATCGTCTTAGCTACAAGTCAAACACCTTCAGCACCGTAGTGACCGACCAAAGCGTATCGAGCTTCGTGGCTAAGGTTTCATAACGTCATCACAGTGTGAAGATTCGGTGATAAAAGTCCGCTGAAGCTACAAAATTACAAAGTGGCAATTTAAAGTTGCTTATGGCTGTTTTTCGAGTCAGAAGTGAGAAGATGATGGGATGACGAAGGTGCGAGTTGGACCGATAGATCAGATAACCGCAGTGATACTCGCTGCAGGTCAGGGCACAAGGATGAGGTCCGAGAGGCCAAAGCCGCTAGCGATGATCTGCGGAAAGCCGATGCTCGGCCACACCTTGGAAGCCGTAGTAGATACTAAAAGGGTTTCAAAAGTGGTGGTCGTCGTCGGATTCGGCGCTGAGATGGTGAGACGAGAGGTGCACGAGTCCGACTTCATCGACCCCGACATCGAGTTGGTTTTCGTCGAGCAGAAGGAGTTGAGAGGGACCGGTGACGCACTAGGGGTAGCACTCACCAAGTTGCCCGACCCATTGACCGGGGGCGTTGACGCGCCAAGGGACATCCTCGTCGTACCATCAGACGTTCCGCTTGTGACTTCTGCGACGCTAGGTCGGCTGATCGACGCCCATCGAGAACATAAAAGGGCTGCGACGATCCTTTCGATGAAGGTACAGGACCCGACCGGATACGGGAGGATAGTTAGAAAAGCCTCCGGGGAAGTGGTGGAGATAGTCGAGGATCGAGACGCAAATCCCGAGCAGGCGAAGCTGGATGAGGTAAATACTTCGATCTACCTATTTGAATACGGACACCTTCCGGCAATTTTGCGAAGATTATCCCCAGTTAACTCCCAAAACGAGTACTACTTGACTGATGCGATATCTGTACTTTCGAGGGCTGGCTATTCGGTCTCGGCTGAGATCCTCGACGACCCGGTCGAGGCGATGGGTGTGAACGACAAGAAGCAACTCTCTGAAGTGGAAGAGATCATGCGCAAGCGTAACAACGACCACCTGATGTTTTCCGGGGTCACCATCGTAGACCCGAGTTCCACCTACATTGATTCGTCTGTCGTCGTCGGAAGAGATACGACAATCTGGCCCGGAACAATACTGAGGGGACATTGCACAATCGGGTCTGGTGTCGAACTAGGGCCAAGGGTGACACTACTAGACTGCGAAGTCGGAGACGGTGCCCGGCTCAGGGAAGTCGTGGCTGAAGCTGCACGTTTTGGATCAAATTGTGATGTTGGCCCATACGTAGTTGTTCGCAACGGTGTGAAAGTGGAGGCTGGAACGGTCGTCGCTCCTTTTTCGACACTGGAGTAAAAAACTGTGGAGCTAGTACCAAGGAAGAGACTCGAGATCTATACGGGTAGATCCCATCCGGGCCTCGTCAAAGAGATCGCCAACCATCTAGATATCGAACTCGGGGACGTCTTGTTGAGGGAGTTCTCTGACGGCGAGATCCATTGCCGATACGGCGAGTCGGTTCGCGGCAAGGATATTTTTGTGGTGCAGAGCCATGCAAAGCCGGTAAACGATTCGATCGTCGAGCAGTTGATCATGATCGACGCAGCGAAGAGGGCCTCGGCCAAACGGATCACCGCAGTCTGTCCGTACTTTGGCTATTCACGCCAGGACAGGAAGGCTACCGGGAGGGAGCCGATTACCGCGAAGTTGGTAATGGATATGCTGCAAGCCGCCGGAGCCGACAGGGTGATAACCGTAGATCTGCACTCCGGTCAGATACAGGGATTTTTCAACGGTCCCGTCGACCATCTGACCGCTATGCCCGTCCTGGTCGACTACCTGAGGCCCTACAAAGGTACCGACCTAGTCGTTATCGCCCCAGACGCCGGCCGAGTCAAAGTCGCCCAGCGATTTTCCCAGCAGCTCAACTTAGACCTCGGCTTTGTCCATAAGAGGCGACCCAGGGGGACGATGAACAAGGTCGAAGCTTTAGAAGTCGTCACCGAGGTAGACCTTCGGGGCAGGCGATGCGTAATTATCGACGACCTGATCGATACGGCGGGGACGATCTGCGCGGCTTCGGAGCTTCTGAAGAAGAAGGGTTGCTCTGAGGTTTGGGCTATGGCTACCCACGCGGTACTCTCTGGCAAGGCAAAAGACAACTTGATGGCGTCATCGATCTCGAAGCTCGTTGTCACCGACACACTGCCGATCCCGACAGAGAAACTCTTCCCCAAGCTGGAGATCCTCTCCATAGCGAGGATCATCGCTCAGGCGATCGGGGCGGTCTTTGAAGATACTTCGGTCTCCGATATCTTCCAGGGCGACAACCTTATGTAGAGCTGGCGGTTAAACGGGCTTGTCTTAACGGTTTTGGTTTAAGAGCCTTGCCTGATTAACCGTGGCGCTAGTCCGATGAAGCGCTTTTTTGCCGATCCGACTAGTATGTTGTTTCCGTTGCGCCGAATCGGCGCCGTAGAATTTCCGATTTTTGCCGGGGAGCGATCATAGTGGCTCAGATTGTAGTAAAAGCCGAAGAACAGAGGGAAATAGGTTCAGCGCCATCGCGCAGGCTGAGAAGCGCCGGAAGGGTTCCAGGCATCCTCTATGGCCCAAGTGGAGCCACCTCGGTGAGCTTCGACGCCAGGGAGTTTAGGAACTCATTCGCAGGTAGGGCATCTAGGGGATCATTGGTGTCCCTGCAACTTCCATCCGGCCCTCGCCTCGCTAGGATCCAGGACCTACAGCGTCACCCGGTCAAGAGGGAGATCTCGCACGTCGATTTCATGGAGATCGACAAGGCTGAGATTATCACCGCATCGGTCGGACTCGACGTCGAAGAGGGACTCACCCTGCAGATGACCTCCATCGAACTCGTCGGACCGGCTGGAGCCATCCCTGGCTCGCTAGCCGTGACCATGGATAGCGTCAATGAAGAGGGTAACGTTATCGTTTCGACGCTAGCCCTCCCTAAGTCGATCAGCTCTGTACTCGATGCCGATGCTGTGGTTGCGACGCTCACCCCGGTTGAGTGACCCTGCCTCGGTACAAGCCAAGGCAAAGTGGTTGGTCTTAGGTCTGGGTAATCCCGGAGACAAATACGCTTCAACTAGACACAATGCTGGGGCTTGGGCCCTTGAAGAGATTTCAAAGGAGCTCTCTGCGCCACTACGGCTGAGGCCGCGTGACGAGATGGCGACCTCCGAGGTTGACTACTTGGGATCCCTGGTCGTTTTGTGCTTTCCCCAGACCTTCATGAATGAATCGGGGAGGGTCCTCTCTCCCATTCGAAAGAAGTACGGCTCATTTGAGGGTTCCAATATTTTGGTGATCCACGATGAGCTCGACCTCGATGTCGGCGTGGTCAGGGTGAAAAGTGGCGGCGGACTCGCCGGCCACAATGGACTCAAATCGATTGCTGCGCACTTTGGAAGCAACGATTTCCAAAGGATAAGGATAGGCATAGGGCACCCCGGTGATAGGAATAAGGTGCTGAACTGGGTACTCTCGCCTCCCTCCAAGGACGATGCAGAGCTCATCCGTATCGGTGCAAAATTAGCCAAGGACGCCGCCCTCTCTCTAATCGGTCAAGGGGTCGAAAAGACGATGGGCGAGTTCAATGCCAGACAGTCCTGACTACCTGAGCCCAAAAGGACTCTTAGATGTCTTTGCAAGATCCGCTTCAGATGAGGATCCGAGGGCACTGGGCGACTCGCTACCTTCTGGAGCTTGGTCCAGCTATATCTCGGCGCTTGGGGAGTATTTAGGCCAGAAGAAAAGGATCCTCGTCGCCACGCCGACGCTAAATGACGCACGGCGACTCTTCTCGGAGCTCAAGTCACTCTACTACCCGGATTCGATCAGCTACTTCCCACCTTGGGAGACGCTGCTGTTCGAAAGGGTCTCGCCTTCTGCCTATACCGCCGGTCAGCGGCTCAGAACGCTTTGGCGACTAAACGAGGAGCCGACCTCGGGGGCGAGGGTGATAGTCGCACCGATAGCCGCATTGCTTCAGAGACTCAACCCAACTTGGACCTCGCTAGCCCCGATTGTGATATCGGCCGATGGATCGCTGGACCTCTCGGAATTAGCCTCGGAGCTCAGCTTCTTTGGTTATCGGCGTGAATACCAGGTGGAACATCGTGGTGAGTTCTCGATCCGAGGATCGATATTAGACATCTTCCCGTCGGACTCCGATGCCGCCTACAGGATCGACCTCTTTGGCGACGAGGTCGATTCGATATCGATCTTTGACCCAGACACCCAGCGTTCCGGCGACAGGGTCACGAAGCTGGAGGTCTTTCCGGCTACCGAGCTCCTACTCGACGATTCAACGAAAAAGAGGGCATCGGAGCTCTCGTCGTCATTGGGTTTCGCTAAAGAGAGCCTGGAGCGACTCTCTTTGGGCCAACTCTTCGACGGAGCAGAATCCTGGCTGGCGTATCTGGCCGATAGCGAGCTACTCATTGGAGATCTCCTCGAAAAAGACGACCTAGTCTTGCTGGTCGAGCCGTCGAGGCTAAGAGCGAGGGCAAATGACCTCGTCGAAGAGGAGAGGTCGTTAGTCACCTCCCTCGCGAGTACCTGGAAGGTGCCCGAAGATACCGTTATCCCTGAATTGCACCTCGACTTCACCCGACTTTTGAGCCAATTTGACGGAGAGGTCTCCTTCTTGGGTGGAGCGGTCGGATCTTCGCCGGAGGTTCAGCCCTGGGGAATTTCTGGCCGGGACCAAGAGGGACTATTAGCCAAGATCCGTTCGCTTTGTGCGGTCGGAATCAAGGTGATTATCGCCGCGGACTCCGACGGATCCGCTAATTCCCTGCTCGCTTCTCTGAAGAGGGAAGGGATCTCCGCAAACTTAGCTTCTGATACCCACCAGCTGAGAAACTCCGTGTTGGTCCGGGCAAACGTTCCGATTGATGCCGGATTCATAGCTAAAAAGGGCGGACTCGCACTGCTCGCTGAGGGTGAGATATCCGGGCGCAGGAGACCCAATAGGAGCGAGAAGAGGGGACTGAGGAGCAATAAGGTCAACTTCGACGACCTCCTCATCGGTGGATACGTCGTTCATGCGACCCACGGTGTCGCAAAGTATCTAGGTATGACCAAGAGGTCAATCGGCGACTCGGAGCGGGACTATCTGCTCCTTGAGTACCGGGGTGGTGACCGACTCTATGTTCCATCCGACCAGATGGGCTCGATCACCCCATACGTCGGCGGAGAGTCACCGTCTCTATCGAGGCTCGGTGGCAGCGATTGGCAGAAGACCCGGGCGAGGGTCAAGCAGGATGTGCAGAAGGTCGCCCAAGAACTCGTCGTACTCTACCAGAGGCGGATGGTCACCAAGGGTCACGCCTACCTACCCGACTCAGCTTGGCAGGTCGAAATGGAGGACCTATTTCCCTACGAATTGACTAGGGACCAGGCAATTGCCATCGACCAAACCAAGGCCGACATGGAAGATCCCCGTCCGATGGACCGATTGATCTGCGGTGACGTCGGCTTCGGCAAGACCGAGATCGCAATTAGGGCGGCATTCAAGGCCGTTCAGGACGGCAAACAGGTTGCGGTGCTCGTCCCGACGACCCTCCTCGCAGAGCAGCATTTCCAGACCTTCTCCGAGCGCTTTACCCACCATCCGGTCAGGGTAGAGATGCTTTCTCGATTTCTTTCTAACTCCGAGGCAAAGACGGTCATAGCCGGGATCAAGGACGCAAGCGTGGATGTCGTCGTAGGGACACACCGACTACTGAGTGGGGGCATCAACTTCAAGGACTTGGGCCTTTTGATCGTCGACGAGGAACAGCGTTTCGGGGTTAGTCACAAGGAGTCGATGAAGAAGCTGAGGGCCGGGGTGGACGTATTGACACTTAGCGCTACGCCAATTCCGAGAACCTTGGAGATGTCCCTCACCGGAATCCGGGATATATCGATCCTCAATACCCCACCGGCCGACAGGATGCCGATCCTGACCCACGTTGACGAGTACGACGAGTTGGCGGTGCAGGAGGCAATTCGAAGGGAGCTCCTTCGCGAGGGACAGATCTTCTATGTCCACAACAAAGTGGTAGATATAGACAACGTCGCCCACAGGATCAGGGAGCTCGTTCCCGAGGCTAAGGTCGCTATCGCACACGGTCAGATGGACGAGAATCTACTGGAGAAGGTCGTAATGGACTTTTCACAGGGGAATTACGACGTCTTGGTCTGCACGACGATCATCGAGTCCGGAATCGACATGCCAACGGTCAACACACTCATTGCCGACAGGGCCGACCTCTTGGGCCTCGGGCAGCTGCACCAGCTCCGAGGGCGCGTCGGGAGATCGGGGCAGAGGGCCTACGCCTACCTCTTCTATCCGCCGGGTGTCTCCCTCAGTGAAGAGGCGTATGAGCGCTTGAGGACGATCGGCGAAAGCACCGAACTCGGGAGCGGATTTCGTATCGCGATGAGGGACCTCGAGATCAGGGGTGCCGGCAATCTCCTCGGTGAGAGTCAATCTGGACACATGGCGGCGGTCGGATATGACCTCTATGTAAAGATGGTTTCCGAAGCGGTAGCCGAGCTCAAAGGGGAGGTTCCCCTCGAGTCGCCGGAGATTAACTTGGATATACCGCTTGCGGCGAACCTACCTAGCGACTATGTCGAGAGGGAAGATATTCGACTCTCTATCTACCGACGACTCGCTGATGCGTTGGAGACTAGGGAGGTCGAGGAGGTCAGAGAGGAGCTCAAAGACAGGTTTGGACCCCTGCCCAAGGAGGCTCATAGCCTGATCGAACTCGGAGTAATACGTACTCGACTCATCGAACACCAGGTCACCGAGATGGTCTATTCCAACCTTGGAATGTCGGGCGCTCGTGGATTCAAGATTCAGCCGGTCACCTTTGCGGTCTCGGTTCAGCTGCGCCTCAAGCGACTTTTGCCCCATGCGATCTACAAAGAGACCACGAGGTCCCTTTCGGTTCCCATCAAGAAGGGTCAAGACCTCCTCTTGGCGGCTAATCAGCTCCTTGGGGTAATCTTCAATGAAGAGATCGATAACCAGGTGCAAGACAAAAGCGTTTCTAGTGTCGGCGGGGCTAGGGTGATTTCTGCTAAATCGGCTAAAAATGCGCCTTTGAAGCGCCGCTTTTAGACCTTCTTAGAATTTCCGGGTAGTTTGGACTAGCCCGGTTTCTAGCTTGGTCGGATCGACGACAAATGAGAGGTTTGAATATGAGGTTTAAAAGGGCCGTCGGAACTTTGGCTATGTGCGTCGGACTCGGGGCTGTTGCCTCCGCTTGCAGTATCACTCCATATGCGGCCAAAGTTAATGGCGACGTGATCTCGGTTTCAGCGCTGAACAACGAGCTAGAGCAGATGGCGGCTAACAAGCCCTTCGTGGCAAACATACAGCAGAGCAGCACCGGCAGCAAGGTTTTTGGACAAGGAGCCGGCACTTTCAACTCCGCATTTACCGCCAAGGTATTGAACCGACGGGTGTCCTTGGTCCTCGCTAGCCAACTACTCGCCAAGATTGGCCACGCACCGCAACAGAGCGACCTCGCAGTTGCGCTACCAGAGGCCCAAGCCAGCTTCGGCGGAGCGGCCGTTTTTGGCAAGTTTCCAAAGGCCTATCAGCTGCAAGCGATCAAGGATACCGCCGACATTCAGCTGCTAGAGGCTGCACTCGAGCACAAGAGCATTTCAGCCGGGACGCTGCGTACGATCTATAACCAAAACCCCCAGCAGTTCGCCCAGATCTGCTCTTCACAGATCCTGGTTGGATCGCAAGCCCTAGCAGAGGCGGCTGCGGCACAGATAAACGCCGGTGTCAGCTTCGCTTCGGTGGCGAAGTCCCAATCTAAGGATCCGAACTCGGCCCCCAACGGCGGGGCAGTAGGGTGCGGCCTACTTTCGGACTATTCGAGGGTCTTGGGCCAGCCATACGCCCAGGCGATTGTGAACCTGCCGACGGGGGTCCTCTCCGCTCCGTTTAAGGGGGCCAACGGTTGGGCGATCGTCGAAGTAACCTCCAGGAGGCTTCCTACCTTCGGACAGGCGATTCCAGAGTTGGTCAATGCGCAGCTCGGCACCCAAGGCAACACGGTCCTTTCTGCGGCGATCTCCTCTGCGCTGAAGTCGGCGAAGATTGAGGTCAACCCGGCCTACGGATCCCTTCGACTAGTCTCTGGTCAGCTCGGAATCGTCCCACCGGCGGTGCCGTCAGCGAAGTCCTTGAACTTCTTCAAGGCGCCATAGGATCTAAAGTACACTCGAATTTGGATCGGCAGCAACGCTGTCACCGATTCGTTTGGAGCCAAGTTTTAGAACTGAGCCCACTTGGTCGGATCGACGATCCTGGGGGTGTTCTTGCTGAATTAATCCAAATTCAGGAAGATTGCTAGCTATTTTGATGTTATTTCAACTACCGTACCGAAATTGGTGTGGAAAGTTTTCAAGAACCCAGCTTGATCTGGCGCGGATCTTTTTAGATCAATGGCGCATGGACAGTTGGTCGGTTAAGTTCTGGAGGAATTGTTGTCCTACGATCTATTGAGAAGGGCCCAAAAAGGTGCCAAGGGTTCCCCTGACTGGTTGATTTTGGCCGTGGTCTGCGTGGCCCAGTTCATGGTCGTGCTAGACGTCTCGGTGGTAAACGTCGCACTTCCCGCTATCAAGTCGTCGCTTGGTTTCTCCCAGACCGGTCTTCAGTGGATACTCAACGCCTACACACTGACCTTCGCCGGTTTTTTGCTCCTTGGGGGTCGGGCGGCGGACCTTTATGGGCGCAAGCGAGTCTACCTCTTGGGTATGGCACTCTTTACCGTCTCTAGCCTCGTCGGCGGATTCTCCAACTCCCAAGAGATGCTCGTTATATCGAGGGCGGTCCAAGGCTTAGGCGGTGCGATTCTGTCGCCTGCGACCCTGACAATCATCACTACGACATTTACCGATCCCAAAGCGCGTTCTAAGGCACTGGGCATGTGGAGCGCTGTTGCGGGGGCGGGCGGGGCTGTCGGTGCCTTACTCGGTGGAATCCTCACCCAGCTCGTCTCTTGGAGATGGATCCTATTTATAAACGTCCCGGTCGGAGTGATCGCCTTTGTCGCTGCGATCGTCGTGATAAGCGAACGTAGGCGGGTGGATTCCAAGGTCAAGTTGGATCTGACGGGGTCATTCTTGGTTACTTTTGGTCTTGCGAGCCTCGTCTACGGTCTAGTCAACTCTTCCACCTACGGCTGGGGATCGATGAGCACGATCTTGAGCTTCATCTTTGCGGTTGTTGGCCTCGTGTGGTTCGTGGTCCACGAGATGAGATTCGCCGAATCCCCGCTGATGCCGATGTCGATGTTCAAGATCCGTCCGGTGATGGGGGCGAACGTCGTGATGATGGCGGTCGGTGGTTCGATCTTCGCCTCCTGGTTCTTTCTCTCCCTCTACTTCCAGGAGGTTAGGGGCTACTCGCCGATTAAAACAGGACTGGTGTTCCTCCCGCAGACAATTGCGATAATCGTCGGTGCGCAGTTCTCCTCGAGGATGCTTGGGAGGATAGGTGCGAAGAAGTTGCTGGTCGTAGGTACGGCCATATCGGCGCTGGGCCTCGTATCGATGGGGATGATCGGGATCAGTTCTCCCTATTTGACCGATATTTTGCTACCTTCTATATTGATCACACTCGGTGCCGGCCTCTGCTTTACGCCGCTGGCTTTCGCTGCGACATCTGGAGTCAAAGCACAAGACGCTGGATTGGCTTCTGGGCTGTTGAACACCTCTAGGCAGGTGGGCGGGGCGATCGGCCTAGCGGCACTTGCAACCCTGGCTACGAGTGTCACTAATTCATACCTCCTGCATCACCACGGTGGTGCGGTAGTTTCCGCAGCAGCCTTGACACACGGTTACGCAATTGCACTTCGGGTATCGGCGCTCGTCGCGTTGGCTGGCACCGCTGCGACCCTGCTCCTGCCGTCGCATAAGCAGACAAAGGGATCTCACGAGACTGCAGCGAAGATGGAGAGGGTCGAAATCGCCTTCGATTGACGGGTCTCGGTGCCATAAAGGATGCTGCCCTCAGGCCCGAGGCAAGCTAGCCGAGGGGCCTCCCTGGTAGATTCGGAAGGAGTGCGGCATCGGCGGTTAGTTGTTGAGAGGCGGAGCCTTGGTTGCGATCAAAGTAGTCGGTATCGGTCCTGCGGGTAGGGACCTGATATCGGAGGGCAGCTTAAAGGCTATCTTTATGGCCAAAGAGGTGGTATTTAGGACCCTGGTCCACCCTAGCGCGGCCGAGTTGAGCCTCGAGATCGAAAGGGCGGGGATTGCTACTTCGAGCTTCGACCCGCTCTATCAGAAGGCAACTGGCTTCGACGAACTCTACTCCGAGATGGTCGAAGAGCTCGTCTCGATGGCCTCCGCTATACAAGACGGATACCTCTGCTACGTCGTCCCCGGCTCGGCGTCGGTAGCGGAGTCGAGCGTCAAGCGGCTACGGAGCGTCCAAGGGATCGAGCTGACCATCCTCCCTTCGGTCTCCTTTTTAGACCTCGCATTTGGCGCCCTTGGGATCGACCCGATCGATGGTTTCAAGGTGGTTGATGCCTTAGAGCTGCTAACGGCTCCAAATCTAGCCGGCGATAAGATGCTCGTCGCACAGGTCTATTCGCAAGAGATCTTTCGAGATATCATCTCCCTCTTAGAGGAGATCGGCCCGGATGCCAAGGTGGTCTACCTCTATCACTTAGGCCTGTCCGACCAGCTAGTCAGGGAGTTGGATCTATCGACTAATGAGGCTTCGCTTTTAAAGGCTGACCATCTGACGTCGCTCTATGTCAGCGGGATCACGACCGACCAGGAGTCGATCGGGGAGCTTTGGGAGGTGATCAAGACCCTCAGGAGGAAATGCCCATGGGATCAGGAGCAGACCCACGAGAGCCTTTCCAGGCACCTTTTAGAGGAGTCCTACGAGGCGTTGGAGGCGCTCGACGCACTTTCGGAGACAAATACCCCAGAAGCCGAAGCGATGGCCCATTTTGAAGAGGAACTGGGCGATCTGCTAATCCAGGTGCTCTTTCACTCCAATCTAGCTAGAGAAGAGGGATTTTTCTCGCTAGGGGACCTCGGCGAAGTGGTCAAGCAGAAGCTCATTTTAAGGCACCCCCACGTCTTTGGGACCCTCGAGGTGTCTAAGGCGGAAGAGGTCGTGAGTAACTGGGAGAAGATCAAGATGAAGGAGAAGGGAAGGTCGTCGGTGTTGGAGGGGATCCCCCGCGCACTGCCGGCGCTCGCCTACTCCCAGAAGGTGATCAAGAAGGCCTCTTTGCTCGGGACTTTAATACCTGAAAACCGGGCGCTGCTGGATTCTCTTGAAAAAGCTCTCACCGGCATCGGGGTTGACGAAGAATCAATTGTCGAAGGTGCGGCCGAGGTCCTGTACCTAACGACGGCCCTTTTGATCGGCACTAATTCTGACCCTGAGGCAATTCTACGAAAGAGGGTCGAGAAGTTGGTCGAGGCGATCCAAAAGCTCGAAGCTGCGGCGAAAGACGGCGTCAGTTAGGCTAAATGCCCAGCTAAAGCCGGAAATCACCACTGAGGGTTGGAATCTAATCAACGACCTTTAGCCGACAAAATCGATGCGGTTGAAATTTGTGCCTCTGATGATAGAAAGTCTTTAAGGACCTCATTTGTCGATGAGATCGACAGAATTGCATCTTTGTTGTTATTATCTCCTGTTAGAAATAAAAAGTCGGATCTAAGACCCGAAAGTTCAAGAGGAGACTCGTCTTTTGGTCGGGGGTCGTCGCTAGTAGCTGGGAGCTTTCAGTGAGCATCATCGAATCCATCGAAGGAAACTGGGTCCTCGACTCGAGGGGTAATCCGACTGTCGAGGTTTCGGTGATCCTTGACGACGGGGCTTTCGGAAGGGCTATCGTTCCATCTGGGGCTTCAACGGGGGTTTTAGAGGCGGTCGAGCTTAGGGACAATGACGTAGCTAATTTCGGGGGCAAGGGCGTTCAGCAGGCGGTAGATAATGTCAATTCCGAGATTGCCGACCTTCTCGTCGGGGAAGTGGCTTCCGATCAGCGGCTGATCGATAGGATGCTTTGTCAGCTTGATGGGACAGAAAACAAGGGACGGCTCGGCGCTAATGCAATACTCGGCGCTTCCATCGCAGTTGCCAAGGCCTCGGCCGAGTCGGTCGGACTGCCGCTCTATCGCTACCTCGGTGGGGCAAACGCTTCTGTGCTGCCTATTCCGATGATGAACGTGATCAACGGCGGGGTGCACGCAGACAATTCAATCG
>JABEUM010000114.1 GCA_013044475.1 Acidimicrobiaceae bacterium
CGCGCGAGGAGAAATCGTGGCCGCGCGCGGACCAAAAAGCTGGCCGCGCGCGAGGAATTAACGTGGCCATAACCAGGGATAAATAAGTGGCCATTGACAGATGAGGACCGCTCGCAGGTGAGAATGGGATCTGCGCCACGCAGTCTCGCCTCCTTCCGCAACCTTGCAATCGCTGTCATTCGTCACGCTGGAGAAAACAACACTGCACGAGGCCTTCGGTGGGCGTCGCGCGAACATGCCCGACCGCTCGCACTGCTCGGCATATAACAACAAACTCCCACCAACTCGTCACGTTTGCACCGCCACGCTGGTTCAGCGCGCCATCGGAACAGAGAACACGTGCAAAACGAAAGTAATACAGATCAAATCACGGAAGTCGACCTTCAGATGTCAACCGGCCACCCTCCGTTGGCCCCTCTCGATCGTGGACTTTGCGAAAGACCGTGACTCGTAGCCCTCGTCAGCCAGGCAAACTTCTTATGAAGTAAGGCTCCGTTAGACAATATAGCGCGCGACTGATCGATTATTCTGCTAGCATGGCAGCTGTGCGGGAGTTCGTTGTCACTGAAGAGTCGTTGACACAGATGTTCAGTGTCACGATGGCCCACTTGGACGAGAAACAGCTACGGATCCTGGTCGGCTCCATAGCAAGGATGCTCGGTTATGGGGCATCGTTTCGGTGACAGAGGCGACCTCCATGAGTCGCTCCACTGTACAAAAGGCAGTTGGCGAGATTGATGCCGGCTTAGAGGTCACTGTCGGGATACGTCCACCTGGAGCGGGACGTCCCAAGTTGACCCGCATGCAGCCTGGTCTGCTGGTAGCTTTAGATGCCCTGGTGGAAGCAGCGAGCAGGGGTGGTCCGAACTGTCCGCTCCGCTGGAGCACTACATTCGCCAGGACACTCGCCAAGGAGCTAGCCAACCAGAGGTATCAGATCGCCCGTGTGACAGTCGCCGAATAGCTGCACCAGACGGGCTACAGCCTCCAAAGGGACGCAAGGGAGAATAAGGGTATCGGGCACCCCGATCGTGAAGCCCAGTTTCTCCATCTCAGCAATCAGGTCGAGGTCCATCTAGCAGAATCCCAATCGGTCATTAGCGTCGACACAAAGAAGAAGTAGTCGGCAATCCAAAAAATGCCGTTCAGCATTGGAGCAAGAAGGGATCTCTGAATCCGGTAGATGTACACGACTTCCGAGATCCCGAAGTCGGAAAGGCGGTTCCCTATGGAATCTACGACCATGGTGCAAACGAGGATTTCGTGGTCGTTGGTGACGATAGAGATACCACCCAGTTCGCTGCGTCAAGTATCGCCAGGAGGTGTGATCTGGCGGGTAGGGTTGCCCACCCAGAAGCTATCCGTCTCCTTATCACCGCAGATGCAGGAGATTCAAATGGCTACAGAACACGCCTGTGGAAGATCGAGTTGGCCAATCTCGCCAAAGAGGCGGGTATCGAAATCACCGTATGCCACTTCTCACCTGGGACCTCGAAGTGGAACAAGATTGAACATAGGCTGTTTTCGGCTATCTCGATGAACTGGCGTGGACAGCCACTTGTCACCCATCAGGTGGTCGTTGACTTGATAGCTGGTACCACTAACAAGAGTGGCCTCAAGGTCCGTGCTCAACTCGATCAAGGTCAGCGACAAAGAACTCGCCAGCGTTCCTATCACGAAACACGACTTTCACGGGGTGTGGAACTATACTATCTCGCCGACAGCCCGATCCTAACAATGGATAGGTTATTTACGGGCCCTAAGGATCTGTTCTAGTTCAGTGTGACTCGGGGAACCCACAAGCTTTCCGTCTTGGTCCAGGTACACTCGGCAAGTCAGTCCGTCGGCAATTGGAGACGACCCAGATATAAAGAAGGGGTCGAGGCCGTCAATAAGGAGAGTCGGTGAACCGTGGAAATTATCCATTTGTGCTAAATCCTCTGCATCTATCAAAACTGCCTCAAAAAAAACATCCTCTCGACCATGTATCACTTCGCTGACCTCTGCAATAAATCTCCTAGAGTTGGGACACCCATCTATATAGAGGACTTTTACGTTCATGACGCCACCTCCAAACTGAGGGTACACCATCCACTATGCTGGAATGTCAAGTGAGGTATGCATGAAAATAGGTGAATTATCGGAGATTGCGGGGTTCTCGACGAAGACCCTCCGCTTTTACGAGTCGATAGGTTTGCTTCCAGAACCAGATCGAGAGGCAAATGGGTACCGCAGTTACGGCGAGGACTCACTCGAACGACTCACCTTTATAGCTAATGCCCAATCGGCGGGGTTGAGCCTAAAGGCAATTAGGGACATCCTCGTGATTCGCTCGTCCGGCAAGGCACCGTGTGAGCACGTCCGTCAACTATTAGTATCACACCACCAGTTAATCGAGTCGCGCATAGCAGAACTTCAAGAACTGCGTTCCGAAATAGCGGCTTTGGTAGCATACGCAGAATCATTCAGCCCCAACTACTGCGACGAAGGGCAGGTCTGTTCTATCTTTTTTCACAAGACATGACTCGGCGATATCGCCGAAATGGTGTTGGCCGTAGGTCTGCAAATGAACATTCGATGCCAAGTCCTTCTTGGTCGGCAAACTTGGCCAGCCAGCAGCAGCGGAGACTTAAGGTGACCAAGGAGGTCCTAACTGGACTAACTGGTGCTAGCCAATACATTTAAAAACCAACTACCAAGTACCAGCTCAGATATATATTGAATTACCGCCGCCAGAAGAGGTAGGAGCATATCTTTTTTAGGCGGTTACCACTTGGATGTTTATTGAGGATTGCGGACAGGAAGCATCCAGATGGATCTAGTCAAGTGCGCCAATAACCTGACCGATTGAGCGCTAGAGTGAGCTAAACCCTTCATTTATGAGTCGGATTACCTTTTCCTAATCGCGGAGTCGACTGTTTTGCATTTTCGGTGGGTAGGGATTGGAGAGTACTCGGCGTAGCTCCTTACGATTTTGTACTCCATGGAGTTTAAGGAGCGCCGAGATGTGGTGCTCTATAGTTCTAGGCGAGACAAAAAGAGCGTTTGCGATCTCTCTATTCGAAAGTCCATTTAGGACATAGGCTTGTATGCGCTCTTGAGCCGGTGTGAGGATAGTGCTTTCTGAGCGTTTTTTTGAGACTCTTCCTTGCGCGAGTCGAAGCTCAGCTACAATCTGGTTCGATAGTGTAAGTGCGCCAAGGGAGTTGGTCAGCTCCAGGGCCGAAATTAGTGCGGGCCTCGCCAGTTTTGCACCAAAGTGCTTGCGTATAAAAGACCCGTAGGAGAGTAGCGTATTGGCCTCGTC
>JABEUM010000115.1 GCA_013044475.1 Acidimicrobiaceae bacterium
AGATGCGGCAATGCGTGTTCTAAGTACCGATAAGACACTGAAGTCAAAGACATCTGCGTCGATCGCAAGACCACATGCGACCTTCCAACGCAGATCGTACTTGAGGCGATTAACTGTCTCTCGGTCAGTAGTTCCTTCTAAGAAAGATAAGGCCATCGCCTCACAGATAACCGTCGCCGGGAAAGACGGCCTACCCCGCTTAGAGGCATAGATATCGAAGAAGAACTAGCCGGAAAGATATCATCCCCTTTCTCGACTAAGAAGAAGCACACGCTTGGCTGAGGCAATTCTTCGAGCACATCGCTCAAGATGTCGTTAGCTATTAAGCCCTTCTGAAGTGCAGAGTTACGAAGGTTGAGCCTTTCAATTGCCATATAAAGAGCCTATTAAACCCAAAAGACCGACGCGAATTTAGCCTTCATCCGCCAAAAAGGCATGAGGATGGATTAAACATCAGTCTCCTACTCGGTCTCCTTGCCGATCACCCTTGAAATCCGCATCGATATTTGCCTTGACATCTACTGGGAAGGTCAGGGTTTATTAGTGGATAGTTACCCCTTCTTGCTTGCAAGTTTCTTTGCGAAGCTCCAAGTCGAGGAGATTCTCTTTCTTGCTGGGCGATTCCGTCCCCCGGCCTCCATTCGTTTTCGAATGATCTCCCTACGTTCCACCAATTCCTTATAGGTAAGGGTGTCGGTAGAGGGGTCAAGGCCAAGAGACTCCTTTACTCCTAGTAAATCGATTGGCGTTTGCCGGAGGTCGACGCCAATATCTTTGGCGAACTGCTCTCCATATTTGGAAGTAAAATAGGTCGCCAACTGGGTTATTTCGGCAAATAAGTCGAGATTAGGAGCTAGCGAGACCATAGCAGAGTCTAAGAAAATCATGTTCTTTACAAACAGCATTAGTTCCTTGGGCATCTTCGCGCCAAATCCCAAAAGAGCTTTGGTCAAATTTCTGATCTCCGACACGAGTTCGTCCGGGGTCATGGCGGTTGGATCTAATGCCGGCCCTTCCAGGCCCAGTTCCTTTATAACCGCTTCCAGGTCGGTATCAAGGGGGAGTGCACCCATGTCCCTCAACGCGCTTACTTGCATGTGGACATCATTTATTGTGCCACCGATCAAAAGCCTTAAAAAAGCCAGGCGCTTTTTCTCCCCCAATCTTCCTGTGATTCCATAGTCCAGGAGTCCCACCTCACCGGTATTTAGAACCAGCAGATTCCCGCCGTGCAAGTCGCCATGAAATACGCCATATATCATGGCGCCTTCCATAAATGCGATCATCCCAGCGCTAACAACCTGAGCGGTATCAATACCCGCATCCAACATGCCAGAAACATCGTCCCAATTGAAACCCTTGAGTCTTTCCATTACGAGAACTTTTCGGGTGACGAAACGGTGATGGGGCCTAGGAACGATAAGGGCTCGCTGGTTCGTCTTGGCAAGTATTTGGGCGATATCCAACATGTTGGCTGCTTCAAGTCGAAAGTCGAGCTCCTCGATAATCGTTTCAGCGAAAAGTTCAACAAGTGCAGGAGGGTTCGCTAGGGCAGATATCGGTATCCGGCCAACCAATGCAGGAGCAATCCAGCTCATAGCGGCAAGATCTCGTCGGACCAGCTCAGCGACATTTGGCCTTTGCACCTTTACGACGACTTCTTCGCCGGTCCTTAACTTTGCTACGTGAACTTGAGCTATGGAGGCGGCAGCAAGTGGCCTGGAGTCAAATTCAGAAAAAATATCTTCGAGCGGTCTTTTGAGCTCTGCTTCTACGGTCTTTCTCACCACTGAGAATGGTTCCGGTTTAACTTGATCTAGTAATGACTTAAACTCACCTACAAGCTCTTCGGGAAAAATGCCATTTCCCGCCGAGAGTATCTGCCCTAGTTTTATGTAAGTGGGTCCAAGTTCTTCAAACGCGTCCCTTAGGCGGTGGGAAATGCCCCGCTTTGAAACCGAGCCACCGGACCTTCTCTCAATTAAATTCCAAAGAAAGAGCGCCTTTGCTAGCTGATAACCGGTGCCAAGAACTCGATTTGCTGGCGGGAGCCTGCGCTGCTTGATCAGAGCTGGCAGTTCAGCATGGGTTCGCTCCCTTAATGAGGAGATCTCGCCGAGCCACTCGAGCTTGGATATGTCTACTAGCCACGGGGGAGTAAGGCTAAATGACCCGATATCTGCATCTTCTGGAAGGGGAGCGCCGCTGGGCATGTCACTTTTTGTTGATTCCACAGAATCCAAGCTAGTGCCCAGCCGACGACTTCTTCAACCAATCCACCTCGTGTCTCTCAATGACCTGCCAGATGCGTCCGCAAATCATGCTAAGACCCCAGTTTCCTCCCCAGGAAATTCCAGTCAGTTTTGGTAAGGGCTGATTATGATCGACCCATTATGTCCGCCGAAGCCAAAGGAGTTCGAGATGATCGGCCCTGGCGTAAACGGTCTGCCTTCATGCATCACCACGTCGACATGAATATCTGGATCGATATCTTTTGTTCCGACGGTTGGTGGAATGAAGCGGTGTTCGATTGTCAAACACGCTGCCACAGCCTCCAACGCACCAGCAGAGCCAAAGGAGTGGCCAAGCGCTCCCTTTACCGAGGTAACAGGGGGGGTGGTCTGTCCAAAAACCCTATTCATGGCCTCACCCTCCGCTAAATCATTCATCGGAGTGGAGGTTCCATGGGCGTTGATGTGGGCAATGTCGGAAGGTCTGAGTCCAGCATCATCAATCGCTAGTTGCATGCACGCCGCTGCACCGACACCGTGTGGGCGTGGAGCCGTAATGTGGTAGGCGTCTGCGTTAGAAGCCGCTCCATCGATAGTGGCGTAGATATGGGCTCCCCTTGCTTTAGCCCTTTCCAGCTCTTCCAGTATGAGGATTGCCGCCCCTTCACCCATCATGAAGCCGTCCCTATTCTTGTCGAATGGACGGGATATCCCTGCGTTAGACATCGCAGTCATATTTCGAAATCCGGCCTTGGCGGTTTCAGTCATTGCGCATTCGGAGCCACCAGTGAACATTATGTCACATCGGCCAGCTGCTATCATTCTCGCAGCGTTGCCTATGGCCTGCGTACCGGCGGCGCAGGCAGTAACGGTAGTCTCGCAAGGACCTTCCAGTCCAAAACGCATCGAAATTGAGGCAGCACCCGCATTTGCCATCATTAGTGGGACCAAGAAGGGGGTCACCCTATCGAACCCACGGGTGTTGCCGACCATTACCTGAGTCTCCAGACTTTCGAGCCCGCCAACCCCAGTTCCCACAAGCACACCGGCTCTAGCAGGATCGGTGATTTGTAGATCCCCAGCGTCTTCTAATGCCAGAGAAGCTGCCGCAATCCCGAACTGGTTGAAACGATCGTGGCGACGGATCTCTTTCGGGCCGAGCCACAACGAGGGGTCAAAGTCGTCGACCGTTCTCATGCCAACCGGTGCTGGCCCGAAGAGTCCTTTCCAGAAGTCCTCCTTGGAATTCCCGATGCCACTTATAATCCCAACGCCGACTATCGCTACCTTGAAAGGAGCATCCATTCCATCGCTCGGCCCATTTGGCCCCCAAGTTATCTTCATCCCATCTTCCCGGTAACTAACTCGTAAGCCTGCTGCACAGTTTGTACACCTTCGAGTTCCGACTCCTCGACGTTGACACCGAACTCATCTTCCAGGGCCATAACCAACTCGACAAGGTCGAGGCTGTCTGCGTCAAGGTCTTCCGCGAAGCGTGCCTCAAGGGTGACCTGGTCTGGAGTTACTCCCAGCACCTTTACGGCACAACCCTTGAACTTTTCAAACGACTCCTGCTGGTCCATTTCGAGTCCTTTCACTGACCCATCAACTGCCAGCCGACCTTCGGCGGACAGCTCTACGGCTGCGTAATATCCGGTGATCAATGGGAATCAGATTCCCATTGATAGACCGCCGTCCACAGCCAAGACGGCACCTGTAACAAATGAAGCTTCATCCGAACCTAGGTAATAAATTGCACTAGCGATCTCCTCGGGGTGTGCTATTCGCCCCATCGGGGTCTCCTTGGATAACGTGTCCAGCCGCGCCTGGGGGAGGCCCAAGACCATGTCGGTTGCTACTGCTCCGGGAGCGACGATGTTTACGGTTATATTCCGCGAAGCGACCTCCCTCGCAAGCGACCGCCCAAGACCTATCATTCCGGCCTTAGACGCTGCGTAGTTTGCCTGGCCAGCCGACCCCATTACGGCCACGACCGAGGAGATAAGCACAATCCTTCCGTAACGGTTCTTTACCATCGAGGCGAGTGCCCTTTTGGTAAGTCGATAACTTGCCGTGAGGTTCGTCTCAATCGTCTTATTCCAGGCATCTTCCGACATCCTCAGCATCAAGGTATCGACTGTGGCTCCGGCGTTGACAACGAGAACTCCCACCGGGCCAAATCGCTCCTCCCCCTGCTTGAAGGCTCGCTCGATGTCTTGTTGCGACGTGACGTCAACCTTGACCTCTAATAGATTTTCTTTTGGAGCTAGGTCCGTAGGAGGTTCATGAGTTCTATAACAAAGCGTGACCTTGTCGCCTGAGGCGAGAAAACGCCTCACGGTGGCGAGACCTATCCCGGTCGCTCCTCCGGTAATAATGACGTGCCTTGGGCTGGACTGGTCCACTAGTTACCGCTCCAACGGACTACGGCACTGGCCCAGGTCATGCCCGCTCCGAACCCAGAGAATAGCACCAAGTCACCGGGCTTCAAACGATCCTTTTCCTCGGCGTCCACAAGTGCCAGAGGTATCGACCCCGAAGATGTGTTGCCAAACCTATCCAAGACTACCGACGCCCGCTCCATGGGTATTGACAACCTATTGCATGCTGCCTCAATGATTCGAATATTGGCCTGATGGGGGACGCATAATGCGATATCGTCAGAAGTCACTCCGGCTCGCTTCATTGCGATTTCCGCAGACTCAACCATGACCCTCACGGCCTTCTTGTAGACCTCTCGACCTTCCATCCTGAGGTAGCTTCCGTGATCGGCATAAAGAATCGGCTGTGCCGAGCCGTCGACCCCCAAGTCCCATCCTAAAAAGTCGTCTTGGTCTTCGGTTGCTTCGAGAACAACGCCACCAGCACCGTCTGCAAAGAGGATAGCTGTGCCCCTATCATCCATATCGGTAATTCGGGATAGGGTGTCTGCCCCCAGGACGAGCACCTTCTTATTGACTCCAGCCCCGATCATCGCCCTTCCAGCCACCATCGCATATACGTAGCCAGCGCACGCTGCGTTTAGGTCGAAGGCCCCTCCTCTGATTCCAATCTTGTGTGACACAACCGCCGAAGTGGCAGGAACAGCTTGATCAGGTGTTGTAGTTGACAAGATCAAGAGGTCGATGTCGGCTGCGCTTAGACCAGCCCGCTTTATTGCAGCATTTCCAGCCTCTATAGATAGCGACGATGTCGTTCCTCCCCATCGCCTCTCTTTAATGCCGGTTCTCTCGGTAATCCACTCGTCGGAGGTCGCCATGCGGCTTTCAAACTCGGCATTGGTGACCACCTTGTCCGGTACGGCGGACCCCCAGCCGGTAATTCTCGCTCCGAATCCCACTATCGTGATGCTCCTTCAATCTTGAGCCAAGCAAGCGGCTGACTCGGTGTTACTCTTTCACCATCTAGGGCAATTAATCCCATAAGTGTGCCTTCGAAAGGAGATCGAATCTCGGCGTCGTTGACCCGACCGAGTATTTCCCCGACGGTTATCGTCGCTCCTTCTTTTAGCGGCTCACCCGAAACGGTCTCAACAGTGGGAACGAAGATCCCAGCTATAGGACTCACCACTATTCTTTCCTGCATAAAAAGGTGCTCTCCATGGTGAGCCTTAGCAAATTCATGCAATGGCCCAGCTTCGGAGATAGCCTCAACGAGGTCGTCGAGGTTGTCGGGGTTCGAAACACTGAGCACTTTTGCCTCTGGCATCGCCCTTCTCACTAGTCCGGCTAGCACGGCCCCGGGGCCCATCTCTATCAAAAGGTGTGGATGATATCCGTGAATCAGCCTTAGAGTCTGTGACCATTTGACCGGGGAAGTCAGCTGCTCGAGCAGGAGTCTTGGCCAGTCTGAAGCGAGATTGTGCTCGGTCGCGTCGACGTTGGCAACTACCGGAACCTCTGCATCGTAAAAGCGAGTAGATATGAGGGCTTTTTTTAGCCTTGCTTTGGCGGTATCCATCAGTGGCGTGTGGAAACCCCCGCCGACAGGTATTATCATGGCCCGCTTTGCGCCCATCTCCTTGGCCACTTCACACGCCCGTGCAACACCCTCTTTGGTGCCAGCTATGACTACTTGCCCACCCGAGTTATAGTTTGCTACCCAGACTCCTTCAACCATGTCGCACGCCCGTTCGGCAACTTCGTCATCGATACCGAGCAAGGCCGCCATCGCGCCTGGGGACTCTTCGGCCGCTATGGCCATAGCCTCAGATCTTTCTGCCACTAACTTGGCACCAGAATCAAATGCCAGGGCTCCAGCTGCTACGAGTGCGGAATATTCTCCCAGTGAGTGGCCAGCTACGAGTTGAGGTACGATTCCTAACCTTTCGACGGCGTCTAAGGCGATCATGGACATTACGTAGGTTGCAAGCTGGGTATTACGAGTAACTGAAAGGTCATCAGCGCTGGCATTGAGCAGTAAGTGTTCTATATCCCGCCCACTGGCGTTCGAAGCCTCCGTTACTAGCTCCCATGAAGGATGCTCGGTCCACGATTGTCCCATCTGTGGCTTTTGTGAGCCTTGTCCAGGGAACAAAAAACAGATCATCTCGCCCCTCCGGCTGTTAGCGTGGATCCCGCAGTTTGAACTTGATCAACTAGAGTACCTTGCCATCGAGCAAGAAAGTCGAATTCCAAGTACGTGCGATTGGCGGTGGAAATAGCATATTCAGCCACCGCTTTCATAGGTCTTGGATCTTTAAGTAGATTTACGGGAGTGCTCGGCCAGGCAGACATTTAGTAGTTAGACTCAGCGGTGACCAAAATAGTTACAGCGAGTTTCGAAAAACTATTTGGAAGTTACCCTAAAGAAGATGTTGGTCAGCCCTTCTGGGGTGCTATGGTCTTTTTTGCGCATTTTGTTTTTTGCGCCCGGGTGGTGGAATGGTAGACACGGAGGCCTCAAAAGCCTCTGCTCGTAAGGGCATGCGGGTTCGAGTCCCGCCCCGGGTACTTAAGGTTGCCCACAAAGCAAACCCACCATAGCGACAGAGTCCACAGCGAAGATGACATTATCGCATCGCACAGCCACAAAACGTTCGACGTCGGCCGTTTGGAATGGGAGCGGAATGCGTATTTTAAATTGACGCTGCATTAGGGGTAGTGAACCTAAGTATTCATCTGATCAATCCCGGACTGACCCACCGACTTGGCTATGTCATTGTGTAATCAGAAAGGCTGACCCGCCGCCTTTTGGAGGGTTTGAGTTCTGCAGGTGCCTCTTAGGCCACCCTGTAGCGAAAGGCACTGATCTTTCTCAGGTTTGCAGACTTTGTAAGGATCACCCAGAAGACGGGCTGGCGGCACTACCTCTCGCCAGACACGGAGCAGGAATCCCAAGTGGCTTGTGCGCTGGATTCTCGATGTGTCTGCAGCGATCCTTTAAAAGCGCCTCTGGGTTCGGTAAAGCTGTCCCATGTTGACGAACCGTCAGAACCAGCTGGAGGGGATAAATAGCTGGCAATTGCCAGCTATTTCACGCGAAAACGGTCCTACTCAATGATCAGCAGAATGTCAGGAACTTATTCTCGGCTCGGTAACCGTAGATGGGGAGCGCTTCACGGAGTTGACGGCATATGAGAGAAAGACATGGCCCTTAGACGAGAGTACCGCGTGATTCTAACCAAGTGAAATTCTCCTAGAAGGCCCAGGCTCGGCGTGGAGGTTGGCGGCGTGCAACTCACCTCCGCAGTGGACGCAGGTCACGCTGGGCACTGCGTCATTGTTGCAATCGTCGTGTTTGATACGGACGGAAGCTCTGCCTTCGCGTTCAAGCCAGCGGTCACCCCAGGCGCTGAGTGCAAGCATAAGGTGAGCGAGGTCGGCCCCCTTTTCTGTGAGTTGGTACTCACACCGTATGGGGTGCTCCTCATACTCAACGCGCAGGAGAATTCCGGAGGCGACAAGTCGCTTCAATCGGTCAGACACGATGGTCTTTTGTGCGCCGGAGTACTTGACGAAGTCGGAGAATCGAGTGCGTCCATAAAACGCATCACGGATGATCATGAGGCTCCAGCCGTCACCCACTTCGCTTAGGGCGCGTGCGATCGAACAGGGTTGAGTTGAAATTTCTTCAAGTTTCACGTATACAACATTACCGGATCTTAGTAGTGTTTCGCTACTATGTAGTGAATCGCAACTCCTTGGGGAGGCAAAGTGGTTGAAGTACGGGAGAAGAGCTGGGCCGAAAACGTCCCCCAGACCTTCGGGGCGGGACCGACTGACCCGATCCGACTGCAAGATCAGCCAGGCACTTGGGTCCGGGTCGACGTTGCTGCACCAATAGAGAGGGTGTGGGAAATCGTAACGGACATCGAGCTGCCTGCTCGTTTCTCCGACGAGTTCCTCGGTGCGACCTGGATCAGCGAGGGTCCAGAACTCGGAGCGTCATTTCTAGGGCGGAGTCTACACCCGTCGATTGGTGAGCGGGAGGTCGAGTCTTTTGTCGATGTCTACGAGAAGGGTCGGTCGTTTGGGTGGGCGACGGTGGATCGAGCGAATCCTGGTTCGAGGTGGAGGTACGACTTGAGCGCAAACGGCGATTTGGTGCAACTGCGGTATTCGATGTCGATTGGACCCGGACCGTCGGGCATTTCTCTCGCCATCGAAGCGATGCCAGAACTAGAATCCCGCATCTTGCGACGCCGGATTCTAGAGCATCACGCCAACATGACTCGCACGGTTGAGGGGATAAAGTCCATGGCCGAGGAGGCCGAGTGACACTTAAAATCGGTATCACCGTCGTGCCCTCGATGCCCTCGATGACCGAGTATGTGGTCGAGGCAGAGCGCCTCGGCGCGGCGTCGGTGTGGGTCCCCGAGTTCTGGGCCTACGACGCGCTTACTCCTTTGGGCTTTCTTGCTCGCGCGACTTCATCAATTCAGCTGGGCACTGCCATCGTCCAGCTCGGAACGAGGCCTCCGGCGATGCTGGCCATGTCGGCAATGACGCTTCAGCAGCTATCGGGTGGGCGATTTGTACTGGGCATCGGGACAAGCGGTCCCCAGGTGATGGAAGGCTGGCACGGCGTGCCGTTTGCAAAGGCGGTTGCGCGGACGCGCGAGACGATTGAAATCGTGCGAATGGTGACGCGCGGTGAACGACTGGCCTACAACGGTACGGTAATTACTATTCCGTTGCAAGGCGGCGAGGGTAAGTCTCTCCGAAGTGCGGCACCGCCCGTGGAAGTGCCAATCTTTGTCGCTTCACTCGGTCCCTCAAACCTTCGCCTTACCGGCCAACTCGCCGATGGCTGGATTGGAAACTCCTTCTTCTGCGAGAGCGCATCCGTCTTCTTCGACGAGATCGCCGCTGGCGCAAAGTCGGCGATTCGAAATTTACAGGATATAGAGCTGACCGTAGCGGTCAGTTGTGAGTTCACCGATGACATAGAAGGAGCGGGTCGACGCCACGCTGAAGGTTACGCTTTCACCTTTGGAGCAATGGGTTCGAGCACTTCAAATTTCTATAACCAAGCGTTCGAGCGACAGGGCTTCGGAGTAGCGGTTGCCGAGGTCCAGAAGCTGTGGCAAGCCGGGGACCGCGATGGCGCTCGCCATGCGATACCGATCGAGATCGGTCTTCGCACCAACCTGATTGGGCCGCCAGAGGAGGTGCTGAAGCGCCTGCGTGAATATCGCGACTGCGGCGTCGGCACTCTCCGAGTGAACCCGATGGGGGAGGAGCTTGACGCGCAACTCGAGAATCTCGGCCTACTTCTTGACCTTGTCCGCCGCGTCAATGCTGAATCTAGTCAACCGCCCCGCAGCTAAGGCCAGGGCTTGTGGGAAGGTTCCGCAAGCCCTGGTTGGCCAGACCAATACGTCCAGAAAGAGGCGAACGTATCTCTACGTTCGAATCAAGACAAAAGACCTACCCTGGCGTGCTCCCTTAGCACGCGACCCTAAATCCGAAAGGCTACGAGCGTGTCGGTTTTTCGGTCATCAGGAGATGATCGCGTAGGGCTGGTGCAGATGGAGCTTGAACATCAGCGCAGCTGGTCGCACTTTGCAAGGAATCGTATACCGCTACAGAGTGCCCTTGCAACGGAACGACGGCCGAGGATACGAGCAATGATCGCTAAATCTGTTAGTGGCGGTGGTGAGCAGTTCTGATAGCTGGGATATGATGCCGAAGAGGTCACTTTTTCGCATCATGAGAAGTGCCAATTTCGAAGGGATTAATTCGATGGTTGAATCCAGCACCTATGAGTACGTGCCTCATCCCCACACAGTGAGAAAGTTGTCACATCAGGATGAGCCCGTAAAGGTGGCAGATCAGCTACCAAAGGGTTCTTTCGGAGCGCGTTTTAATGCATGGCTCGCAGTCAAAGTTACCACCGGAGTGGGAACGATGTGGTGTGCGTACGCCTTCGCTCTGCTAGCGCTCGTTAGTCTGCCTTCGGCTATCCGATCCCATAGCCCGGTGATCCTGGTTTCTTGGATCTCGCAGACCTTCCTACAGTTAGTGCTGCTCTCGGTGATCATCGTTGGTCAAAATGTCTTAGCGGCGGCGCAGGATAAAAGATCAGAGGCCACTTACGAGGATGCAGATGCCGTCCTTCACGAAGCAGTCGAAATTCAGGAGCATTTAAAGCAGCAGGATGCGACGCTAAACATACTGATCGAGCGGCTAACCGCGCTAGAGGCACGCATAAGCTAGGCCACCTGAATTTGCCGATAGTTACAGTTTCGGCAAACTAGCAGGCTTTCATAGGTGCTGTGTGGACAAAAAATGGAGCAAGTTGTCAAGCTCCTTGGTTGCCTCGGAAAGGACAACCGCAGCTTGTTGCTATCTATCATTCCCTCAGATGATTGATTTTCAGGCTTATCCTCCTCAAGTTCTAAAGAGAGCAGCATTGGTCGCTTGAATTTAGGAAAGATGGTCATATAAAGCTAGCTGTTAGGTGAAGTCGAGATACAGAGTCAGCATGAATGGCCATTTTTCCCTGAAGCTACGCAAACTAATGTCCCAGACCGAAAAGGCGCCAAAGCGCAATTTCCGGGATTGGGAGGTTCACGAAAAGGAGTCAACTCTCACTGCTAACGAGCTAATCGGTACGTTGCGGGAGGCCCTGCTACGGTTTTGCGATGCGAACCTGTTACTAAATGGCATAGGTCGCTCATGGAGCAATCTGAAAGAATACCTTTAGTTCCAGGACTTCGGCTATTTTATCTGCGATGTTGAATTGGACTTGGCTGATCGGTATGGCATTGTTGTAACACAGGTTTGTTATGCGTTGTCACCGACTGATCGGTACCGTTTCCAAGCGTTCGATTTACCCGCACATTTCCTCGTCTGTTGAGGTCTCTCGGTAAGTGAGTTGGGCTAATCGTTGTGTAAAGACATCCAGGCTCACACCCTCGATGCAGGTGGTATTCCAACTCTACTTCGCATGATAAAGGTAAGATTATATCTGCCGAACTGGTTCTGCGTCGTGAGTAAGTACTGGCAGGATCGGCAATAAGGTCACCTCCTTTATTACTGATCTGAGGCAAGAAGTGTTTATGGAGAGGCCCTAACAAGACTGGAAGATCCTTCTATGACCAGTTGGCTAAACACCATTAGTCTCAAATAGCTAGTCGTTAGATTGGGCTAGACAATACGCCGAATTCAACGAAGTTCTCCATGAGCGAGGCTAACTCGCTAGGGTTAAAGTCAGAATCATCGACTAGCGATTCCAAGGTGCTGAAGATCACCATCCCAAATAGGGAAGTAGCCCTAGAACGAGGTCCGCTCGCGTTTTGCGGGAGGTAAGAAGCCAAGGTGTCGACGATCAATGTTCTGGTAGCCAATATCTCTTCTGACCAAGGACGATCGTTTCGCCAAAGCTCCGCAAGAAGAAGTTTGGCAAAACTCGGATGTTCTGCAACCGAGTTCACTAGTACATCGATGACGACACGCCACTGGGTTGTTTCACTAGCAAATGCGCAGGCTTGTTTTATCGACTCGGCTAATGCGGCTCCGCCGTCGGCAAGCAGCTTTCCCATCAGCTTCGATTTAGAGCCATATCGGTAAAACAAGGTTCCTTTAGCCACTCCAGCTCGAAGAGCAATCTCGTCCATAGTCGTGCCGGAATAGTCATTTTCGGAGAAAAGCTCTATAGCAGCGCGGAACACTGGAATCTTTGTGGGGCCGTCTTCGTGTTCGGCAAGTAGTTCTCCAGGCATCCTTGCTCCGGCCTTTTGTCTCCCGCTCTCCTCATTTGGTTTGCTGTTCCTCATTACTCGGCACCCATCTAGTCTCTGCTGGCCAAACTGATCTCAACGAAAGGTCTACCCCTAACGCTCAGCAGGGCTAGTAGCCCCAGGCCAAAAGCAGCGTATATCCCGAGGACGAGAATCTGGCTACCGAGGTCGTGGCCATGGAAAAACAGTACGTCTCGAACGGCATTGAGACCTGCGCCGTTTGGCAAGAAACCGCCAACCTGCCTCCAGGGCGCTGGAAGCATAGCCATCGGCCACGGACCTCCAGCAGACGGGTTTCCTACTACTACGAATCCGAGAATGACTAATCCAGTTCCAACTAGCCCACCGGCAGATTGCAGTGCGGCGGTTGTCAAGGAGACTGAGGCAACAATCAGCGTTCCAATAAGAATTATGGATAATTCATGCCCCTGCTGATATCCGAAAGCGTTGGCTACTATTGTGGCACCGCCAATGGCAGAGAGAATCGAATAAACCAGAAACATGGGAAGCCGCCTGAGATAGCCGATTAGTCCTTTGGGAGTCATGCCGACCAATAGGCCAAAGATTACCGCGAAAAGATAGGCGCCAACTATCCAGCCGATCACTAGATAGAACTGCACTAGACCACCCGAATTGTTTCTCGGCAAAGGTTCAAGGTCGGATGTGTGAAGGATTGAATGACTCTGCTGAGCGACCTGCGAAAACACCCCCTCTATCAGGCTGGCCGCTACCGTTCCCTGAGCAGACGAGACGTAAAGGGTTGAAGAGTGTTGACCTGGGATGTATCCGGCGAATAGTTGGGCATGCTCCACTTCTTGGACAAGCTTGGCTTTGGACGTAGCCGGCAAAAGAGAAAGATCTGATGAAGACGCACCAAAAGAAGCCGAAAGAGACCTTATTTGGCCATTGGTTGCCAAAACTCCCACTCTCAGGCCGTGTGGCTCTGGTGAATGTAGGGCCCCAACGTAGGAACTTATGAATGCCAACTGTATAGCCAGTACTGCAAATCCAACTATTGCGATCAGCCACTTTTTTGACAAGCCAGTCATCGTACCTCCCATTACTTGTACTGACCAGTCAGTCTAATCAAATCTCGAGGACTTGCCGCACTTTGTGGC
>JABEUM010000116.1 GCA_013044475.1 Acidimicrobiaceae bacterium
CCTAGGTCGTACGTTTTAGAACTGGTCGAAGAGAGCGGATCAGTAGGCAAGCCTAACGCCTTCGCTCGAAGTCGAAAATGTCGCTGGGGACTTAGCTGTCGGGCGCTACCACATTCAATCGGCGCCGAGCCTCCGACGTGTTCACGCCGAGAGAGCCAAGCAATACCGCCGCAGGATCTGGTGGTTGGAGAGTGAGGATCTGGGCCAGCACCTGCTGGGCGGTGATCTGGAGCCTCCGGCGGTTGGGCTTAGACGCTTCCTCAAGCACTTTCTTTGCCGCGGGCGTCATGCGCGGGCGATCTTTTTTCATGACGTCTCTGATTTTCGGTCTCTTCGGCACGGCGCGCATCGGCAGCGGGGGAGAATCGGTGCCGGACCCCAGACCCAGGGCGCCCAGCGCTTCGTGATCGAGCGAGTCAAGGGCCTGGCGAGCTTGCTGCAGGTTCACGCCCAACGCGACTTCGATCGAGGGATCCTCGAACAAGGCGAGCAAGATGTGATCGGTGCCATATCGGCGATCACCTCGCCGGCGAGCCTCCTCACTGGCTTGCAGGCTGATGGCCCAGACGTGAAGCGTCTCTAGTGCAACGGATTCGGTGGTCATGATCACTCCTTGTTGTATTTGGTGTGCACAGATTGGCGGGTGACGCCCAAGGCGTCTCCGATCTGCTGCCACGACCAGCCCTTTTCCCGGGCCGACGCGACGTGGTTCGCTTCGACCCTCTCAGCCAGGCGATGTAGCGCCAACGACGCGCGAAGCCCAATTGCTGGGTCTTCCGGCGAGAGATTTAGGTTGAGATCTTCGACATCCATGAGTGTCAGTATAGACTGACAGTATTGCCCTGTCAGTCTATACTGACAGGGCAATTTGCCACACCGAAGTGCCCCAGATGGCCTGTTCGCAGTGGCGCCCCCAGCCAATACAGACGCCTGGTGGTTGCTTTCGCGCTCGCTTGTACCTGCCTACTTCCGAATTGCCGGTTAAGGTGGGAGCGCCCAGCACTTACCGAATGAACAACCGCTCGAACGCAAGTGGGGAGTGCGCGGCCCTAGCTATGCACTGGCGGACTTTGGGCCCTAGTCTGTGTGTCATGCGGATAGCTGAGCAGCGCAGGCGTGAATGCAGCTACCAATAGCATCAACGTCGCAGGACACACGGTCGCAGGTAGCGGAGGAGCACCACAAGCAAAGCCTAATAGGACAAAGCACAGCTGACCAGTGGAGCGCCTGCGTAAGCCGCGTCAGCGACTCAAGATCCTTCGCCATTCAGGGCAGAGGGGTGTTTAACTGGTCAAGATAAGGCGGCCGTTACGGAATCAATTTTTGCCTCTGTTTCGGCAAATTCCGAGTGCGCATCACTTCCAGCTACGATACCTACTCCAGTCCGAATTTCAGCTTGATGCCTGATGAACCTTACGTTTCTTAGGGCGAGATGAAGATCGGCATCCCCGCTTGAATCTATAGTCCCTACTATTCCAGCGTAGAGATCCCTGGGGCTATCCTCCAAGCGGATAATCTCTTGAACTGACAGGGCCTTAGGATCACCTGCAACGGCCGCCGTGGGAGCTATCATCGCCAATACCGCTAGTGGATTTAATCCCTCATTTACAGTCCCGGTTATCGTCGTCATTAGGTGCTGTACGGGGCCAAATGTTAAAACTGAGGGTTCATTCGGGTGCTCAATATCACTCGAAAACTGCGACAGCGCCTCTGTGATACCTTGGACTACTATGGCGTGCTCCCTCGTGTCCTTTTCGGACTCTCGAAGTTGCTCAGTTAGGCCTTTTCGGCGGGTACCAGCTAGGGGTCTCGATGTGATGCGCCCTCTATCGATTGAAAGTACTAGTTCCGGAGATGCGCCAGCATAATTCCCAAAAAGATAGCTTGAGGCACTCGGGTAGTATCTATGGAGCCGAACGAAGGCCTCCGAAGCCGAAACACCGTGAGCGGGTTCGAAAATGGCAGAGCGGGAGAGCACTATTTTTCGAAGCCGCCTTCTTGCGATCAGTGAGAGGGCCTCTTCTATCATCTCCGCCCAATGTCCGCGATCCGGCCGGTCAATTCGTTTGGTGATTACTGGGGCTGGATGTGGATCCAATTCTGAAGCTATGCGTAGAATCTTTTCGGCTAGCACCTCAATTCCATCAGCATTTGCCTTTGAGCCCACATTCTGATAAATGGTCGCTGTCCGATTTTCAGCCGAGCGAAATACCAGCTTTGGGATGGTAATCGTCCCAGGTTTCGCTGGATCGAAAGGAAAGGCCACAGCAGCAGTCACGACTCGTCCAAGTTGCTTCGAGTATTGTCGTAACTGCTCAAAGGCATCATTGAGTTGGTCGAGGTCTGAAAGACCATGCTTGAGATTTAGCTGGTCGGACTCTCCTATCATGACCCGGGAAGACAATGCACCCCCCAACGCCGTCGAATCTAATCCGAGCTGGCTAGCCGCCATCACCAGCTGTGAAGCTGCTTGAGGTTCTGAAGAAGTCACGCCGTGGGTGGTTTCGGGGTTGTTCAACGTCTTAACTCCTTGTTGCCATGATGATTTGTGCAGCACCTAGTCCCACGGGTACCCGTTCGAATCCGCAGAACCCTGAGGCAGACATCATCGTTTGAAGTTCCACTTCTGATGGAAGATATTCAACAGACTGAGGCAAGTATCGGTAGGCCGATTGATCAGACATTGCTCCTCCGATCACTGGGACTACGTGGTTGAAATATACGGAATGTCCAGCCCTGATTAGTGGATTCTTGGGAGTCGCTACCTCAAGTATGCCTACTCGACCTTCGCTTTTGAGCACTCGAGCGAATTCAGCAAACACCAACTTTAATTCAGTGAAATTTCTAATCGCAAAGCCGCAAGTTAAGCCTGAAAAGGAGGCATCTCTAAACGGTAGATTGACCGCGGAGCCTTGAACTAGCGCAGCTCCCGAATGATTATGTTTCAGCATCCCAAAAGATAAGTCGACGCCGGTTGGATCGAGGGCCGAAGTACTCAGTAGCTTGAGAAAGTCGCCCGTACCGCAAGCCACGTCTAATACTTTTTGTCCTGGACCTAAATCCAGCCTGCGCACGACTTCCCGCCTCCACCCCTGATCGAGACCAAAGGTCATCAAGCGATTCACGAGATCATATTTTGGAGAGATCCTGTCAAACATGCCTTGGACGAAGGATTGCTTGTCTGTGTATGAAGGTAACGGGTTTCGCTTCATCTAATGTCTTTTCGGTTTTGCAATGAAATTCCTATTCTTTGCGAAATGAGTTCAAGTTCAGTTTGCGAGCCCGTTGCCAAAACGGCATTTAGCGAGCGACGAAGTAGCTCACTTCTAAAGTGATTAACTACCAACGCAGACGATGCCTCGAAAAGTTCGTCAAACATTTCTAGCACCGACTGGCTTGTTCGATTCGGGTTCTTTCGGATGTGCTCATCGAAGACGCCCACCGCTAAGTCCAGCACATCGTCGATACTGCTTTTATACCTCTTAGCGATCTCCATGAGGCCAGCCAGAGGGAGCCCAGCTCTGAGCAGTTCTAGAGCCGCTCTCGCCGACATAAGGTCGAACTCGCTAAAGTAGTCTGTTTTTCCGATCGTTGTCGGTTCGATTATTCGGTCGGCCACGAGGGAGAGGAGTATTGCTTCTGGCAGCTCGGCTTCCTCGGAGAGTTCGCTAAGGATGAGCAGTCGCACCGGGCTATAAGGGAATTCGACCCTGTTCACTTTTCTATTTGGATGAAACCGACTAAGTTCCGTCTTGATGGCGGCAAGACTCCATCCGACCTCTTTTAGCTCAGACACCCGGCGAAGTATGTCTAGATGCTCTTGCCTGTAGATGGCTATTCGTCCGGTCCGAATTGGTGGCGGCAATAATCCGATGGATTGGTAATAACGGATAGTGTCGACCGAAGTCTCGCCAAGTATTGAGAGTTCCTCGATACGAAATGCTTCATCAGCAGATGCACCGGAATCCTCCGGCGATCCAAACGACGTCTTTCGGTAGGCGCTCTGAGTCACAGGTATAATTATAGGAGCTAGAACTCAAAACATGAGAGTTCGATAGCTTTCGGCTGGATACGCCGACTGAGGCAGAGATTTTCGCTACCGGCGGGTCCGATCTAAGTAATTCTTGGTAAAAGAGACCACCAGAAACCTCTAGCTAATCCGCTATAGAGGATCCGCAATGACGACAATTCGCGTAGCCCCTTGAGGTCAATCCATTGCAGTTTGGGCAGCGGAAGGGCTTGGTTCTCCCGGTCACGAGCCGAAATGCCGCGTGAATCAACATAGACCCGATCGCAATTACGAATAAGCCCTCTAGGAAGTCCCTAAATAGTATTGAAGCCGATGCAAGTGCGAGAACCATCTGAGTAAAGCCTAGGATATAGCGGGCCCTTTTCCATCGCAGTTAGGTCCTGGCCTACTTCGAATGGGAGTTTCCGTGTTTCCCGCTGCCATGGTTCTTACTCTTTTCAATGGCTTCAAGTAGCTCCCGCCTTAAGCCTTCTACATCCGGAAGGGATACCTCGGGGTATTCCGGAGCTATCCCCCTCAGCAATTTGACGACCAGTGACATTACCGCCCAGTCGCGATACCACTTGTGGTCTGCTGGGACTACGTGCCAGGGCCGATGGTGATCTGAGGTGCGCGAGATTACTGCGCTGTATGCCCCGTGAAATTCGGGCCAGTGACCGCGCGTTTCTAGGTCGGCCTCGGAGAATTTCCAATGCTTCTTTTCGACATCGATCCGAGACAAAAGCCTTTCGGCCTGTTCCTGAAAAGAGATGTGCAGGAATACCCGCAAGATCCGAGTGCCATTATTTTCTAGATTTGTTTCGAATTCCTCAATCGAACGAACTCGTTGCTCCAAAACTTCCTGCGATAGCCTTTCGTAGGCAAGAGGAACCACGAGATCTTCATAATGAGATCTATTGAAGATTGTAATCATGCCAGCTGTCGGACTTTTGGAGTGGATCCGCCACAGAAAATCATGCGATAACTCAAGCGGCGTTGGGGCTTTAAATCCACAAACCGTTACGCCTTGTGGATTAATGCCATCGAACACGCGCCTTATCGTGCCGTCTTTCCCAGCAGTATCCAGACCTTGGAGAACTAAAAGTACCGAAGACCTTGCCTGGGCATACAGCTTCTCCTGCAGAATGCCCAGCTCTAAGCGAAGCGACTCAGTCTCAAGGAGACACTGCTCTTTTGAAAAAGCCGTTGGAGTAGATTCGGGGTCTATCTCTTTGAGCACTTTACTTTCTTTGTCCAAAGTCGACCCGCGGCCAGTTACCTTTAGCGAATCCCAAAGACCATCTATCGCCTTTTGTTCAAGGTCCATCGCAATCCTTAGCTAATTATCCTCTGACTGGGATCATCGGTTCTCTATGGTGTCGAAGCGCCGGAGAAACTCTTAGTCGTAGTATCGAAATACTATTTGAGTAGCAAGAGAAGGTTTAGATGAACCTTCTGCCTCAATGGTGATATCGACTAAAGCTTGGGCTCCGCCCTTGATTTCTTCGACCCCCGCTAAGGTGGCGCCAAGACGTACCTTGGATCCAGAAGGGACTGGAGACGGGAATCGAACCTTGTTCGCTCCGTAGTTGATCGCCATCGATACGCCGCTCACCGATAGTACCTGCTCTAATAGCATTGGAATCAGGCTCATGGTTAGGTAACCGTGTGCAATCGTCCTGCCAAAAGGCCCCGCAGCGGCTCTTTCTGGGTCCACGTGAATCCACTGGTGGTCGCCGGTGGCATCGGCAAACAGATTTATCTGTTCCTGGGTGATCTGATGCCAATCAGAATACCCAATGTGCTCGCCAATCTTCGCTTTTAGTCCGGCAATGCCGTCAATTTGTAGTGCCATGGTAAAAGTTCTACCATCATTGCGCTATCTAGCGGTCGCAGCTGAGGCTATTGGAACCATATTTTTTGATATTCTCTGCTAGATGGCGCGAGTAGGGCTACTGCTAGAGCGACTTCAAAAAATAGATTGAATATGCCGACTGCGGCGAGCACAGAGAAACCGTACTGGACAGTGTAGAAGACCAAATAAGCGAGAGGAAGCACAGCAGCGGTGACGCCGGTGTAATAACCCCACTTCCGATCGTTGGCAATTCCCATTGCACCAGCGACGCATAGAACGGTCAAAATTAGCAGCAGAAGGTCAAATCCCCCTAATACTCCATTCAACAAGTCGAAGGCAGCGGTTACGTATAGCAGCATTACGCCATACTGGAGGGCCTGTGGTTGGGACTTATCGAGCCATTTGCGATTCACTAAAAAGAACTCCTTAGGACGTTTTCTCTGCCAGCTCCGGGCTTGATCATACTGCTTGGGCTGGTCGGAACTAGAACCAAGGGTGGCAAGGTCGAACAATTTAACTTAAAGTTAACCACGCAACCATTGGAGATATGCCTATTTTGACGTAGTTAAATCAGAAAATGCTGTGACGCTAGTTGGAAGCCGCCTGGCCTTTCCGACAACGTGGTTTCTGTTGGCAAGCTGCCCACAAGCAGCGGCGATCTCTGCGCCTCTAGTGCTTCGGATTGTGACGTTGCAGCCCAAAGTTTCCAAAAGGTAGGCGAACTCGTGAACCCTCACGAGACTGCTCCCTGAGGTTGGCCATCCAGGTGTCGAATTCAGCGGTATGAGATTTATGTGAGCCCCCACTTCTAAGGCCAACTCCGCCAGTTCTCTTGCGTCCTTGTCCGAGTCGTTTACGGAGTCCATCATTGCCCATTCAAAGCTCACGCGGCGGTTGGTAGCGCTTCTATAGTCGTTGATTGCTTCCATCAAAACCGAGATTGGGTAGCTTTTGTTGATTGGAAGCAGGCTCGAACGCAGAGCGTCATTTGCGGCATGCAGTGAGACGGCGAGGTTTACTTGGATAGGGACTTCAGCCAGGCGACGAATGCCAGGAGCGATTCCAACTGTCGATACTGTAAAGCTTCTTGCTCCGATGGCGAATTCTCGGTTCATCAAGCCGATGGCCCGAATTAAGGCGGCAAAGTTTGCGAGTGGCTCACCCATGCCCATAAATACCACGTTCGACGCTCTTTGGTTTGCTCCTAGTGCCCTGAGTCGCCTTGAGGCGATGAAGACCTGTTCGACAATCTCGCCAGCGCTCAGTTGCCTAAAAAATCCAGCCTGACCAGTGGCACAGAAGCCGCACCCCATTGCGCATCCAACCTGAGTGGAGACACAAACCGTATCTCGCCGGTTGTAGCGCATCAGAACAGTCTCTATTTGGTTAGAATCATGCAACCTCAACAGCCACTTGATCGTTGTCATGTTGTCGGTCTTGAGTTCCGATACCACTTCCAACGCTTTGGGCGAAAGTTCAATAAGCTTCTCCCGCAGAGCTTTTGGTAGTGAAGTCAGTTCATGGGGTAAAGTGAAGCTCCTGTAGAGCCCTTCCCAGACCTGTTTGATCCTATAATCGGGCTGGTCCTCGAGTAGTTTAGACCACTGGTCGTATTCGACGTCAAAGACAGACGGATATAGGGGTAGGGTATTGTTCATGAGCGCGGCTCGTTTCGGGGTAACTGGTTTTTTAAATCGTAATACGGATCAGGCCGCATCCAAAGCGGCTGGCGACGACACCAGCGGTGCCGAGATCATGGGACACGGCGAACATCGAGACATAACCGGAGGCGCAGCGAGGGCGGCTGTATTCGGCGTTTCAGATGGCTTGGTGACAAATGTATCTTTAATTCTCGGAGTCGCCGGGGCTCATCCCACGGGTGGATTTGTTCGTTTAGCTGGCCTAGCTGGACTTGTAGCTGGGTCTTTTTCGATGGCGTTGGGCGAATACGTTTCAATGCGCGCTCAAAGAGAGCTTTTTGAACGCGAGATAACTATAGAAGCTGAGGAGATAGCCAAGCGCCCCGAATCCGAGACAAGGGAATTGACGCGGCTCTATGAAAGCAGGGGAGTTCCTAGGGAACTCGCTGAGCAGATCTCGAAGATACTTATGTCAGATCCGAAGGTAGCGCTTTCGATTCACTCGATGGAGGAACTGGGTGTCCACCCCGACTCAATTGGATCCCCGATCCAAGCAGCGCTTTCGTCGTTTTTGGCTTTTGCCCTCGGCGCCATAATTCCACTATTCGCCTGGTTTTTCGTGGCTGGTTCGCTGGCAGTATGGATTTCAATTGGGGTGTCGTTCATAGCATCTGTGCTAGTCGGAGGTGCATTAGCTGTTTTTACCGGTCGCTCGATTTTCAAGAGTGCAGCCAGGCAGGTACTTTTGTCCTCTCTTGCGGCTGGAGTTACCTATCTCGTCGGAATGCTCGTAGGTCATACCGCTTAAGCATTTTGGTTGAATGACCGGCTTCCGGTAATTGCGGATACTCTATAGGGTATACAAGATCAGTTTAACAATCTTCACAACCCTAGACGACGAGCTGAGATTCTGCACATGATAACGGAGGCAAGCACAAATGGCGGATAAGTCCATGACTAGAAGCGACACCAATGGGTCAGGCGAAGCGATTACCTTCTATTTTGATCCAGCCTGTATCTGGACGTGGGTCACCTCTCGGTGGCTAAATAACCTAGTTGAGCAGGGAAAGGTTAGTGTTGAATGGAAGCCCTTCAGCCTTTCGAGACTGAACCGTGATAAAGAGCTGTCGGCTGAGAATAGAGTGAGGCTAGCGGCTTCGACAAAGGCCCTGCGGGTCATTGCCGCGCTGCTTCTGGCTGGTGAAGAAGATAAGGTAGCTAGCTTCTATTCACGGCTTGGCCGGGCCTGGTTCGTCGACAAAGCGGAGGACCTTGAATTAGCCCTGAGGGGTATATTGGTGCAGCCGGATCTGGAGGATTACGCTAGGTTTGCCGACGACCCGAATATGGATGAAGAGATTGCTCGGTACCACGATTTTGCATTTTCCCAAGCGGGTCCTGATGTGGGATCTCCAATCTTGACGTTTGTGTCAGGTGGATCAGCTTTTTATGGTCCAATCATGCACCAAACGCCATCAGCCGAGGAAGGTGTCAGGTTGCTCGAAGCGGTGAAGACTTTGGCCCAGTTGGGAGCTGTCTACGAGATTAAAAGAGGTCGCACAACGGGACCCGAAGTGTGACAGATACAGTTTCGACCGTGGATCGCTCGTCGGAGTTCCTCGGGGTGACAAGGTGCTCGACCAGCATTTCCCACGGCTAGGTTGCAGTCCGGGAGAGATGTGCGTTGGCTACATCTGACGGCTCAATTAGCACTCAACTCAGTAAAAGTCTGCCTCCTTGATGGCTACAAAAAGTTACATCTACGAGCTGCAGATCGGACCGCTAGAGGGGATATCCGCAGTGTAGGCGCGATCCAGATGGTCTATCTTGAATCCCAGTTCCTCGTAAAGCTTCAGGGCGGGAAGGTTGCCAGAATCTACATATAACATCGCCTGACTTAATCCGAGTTTGGACAGCTGACAGAGCGCATAGATGCACATTTGCTTCCCGATTCCCCTTCCTGCATGGGCCGGGTCCGTAGCTATAACGTAAATCTCGCCGAGAGCTGGTTCGTGATCCGAGTGTATTTTCGTCCAACAAAACGCGGCAAGTTTTCCATCTATGTGATGCAGGAAAAATCCAGAAGGGTCGAACCAAGGTTCGGTCTCCCGCTCAACTATGGTGTCTAGGTGCCAGTCTCCCTGCTCTGGATGCCACGCGAAGGCTCGGTTGTTAACGGCGAGCCAATCGTCCTCGTCCTCACCGACGATGAAGTTTCGGGTAGTAAAGCTGACATCGGGCTTTAGCTCTGTTGGTAGAGGTAGTCGCATCTGTAGGAGATCTCGTCCTCTAATAAGGCCTGCTGATTCGGCGAGGGAGTCAAAATACGCAGTAGGTTTGGCTATCCATAGGTGTAGATGTCCTCCTCCTTGCCTAGATATCTCCCGGATGCCCGCATTTAGTAGATTTTGCCCTACCTCAGACTTTTCATTCCGAAATTGTGGGTGAATGAGTAACTCTAGGGCCCATGATTGCGATCCCTTTGATATCTGAAGGTATCCAGCTAATTGAGACTGTCCCGGGGCATGGGCAGTTAAACCTAAAACTCCTTTTCTTCCTCCTTGGACAAGGTCGAGCCAAGTATGGTCCTCAAGGGCTTTATGAAGGTCAGCGAGTTCGATCTCTTTTGCAAGGCGCAGGATAGAAGATATGTCGCGCTCTCCAACGCGTCTTTTGATCTCGATTCCGTCCATAAGTTACAAAATAGTATGAATATGATCAAATTGGAAAGTCTTATATCCGACTTGAAGCGCAACTGCTTAGTAAACTCCAGGTGAATCCGGATAGGATTGCCTTCAAATAGTTGGTTGAGGTGTATTGTGAGTCCGATTGTTCGGGTGGCTACAAAGGACGATTCAGCAGAGATAGTTCGGCTTAGAAGGTTGATGTTCGAGGAAATGGCCTTGGGCAGATCTCGGTCAGGGTTATGGGAAGACGAGTGTGTGGCCTTCTTCGAGCGTACTATCGTCGACGGGACTGTAGTTGTCGTCGTGGCCGAGGATGCTGAGTCGAAAGGGGAGGGCTTGGTTTCCACGACTGCGGCAAGTATATTCCCTCGCTTTCCGGCCCCAGGCGTCGCGTTTGCAAACGAAGCCCGCCTAACTTCGATATTTACGGTCCCTGCATTTCGACGCTCTGGCCTTGCCAAGGCGACAATGTTGCTGATGATGGAAGTCTTGAAGTCTAGGGGGGTTGGTCGAGCGGACTTGGCGGCTACTCCGGAAGGTGTTTCGCTATACCGGGGCCTCGGTTTTACCGAGCCACTGAATCGAGCCCTTGTGTGGCAAACGGTAGAGGGTTAGCTACTCCGATTTCGATGCACCAAATCTGGAGCTGGGGTGCTGAGATCAAAAGGGATTTCGAAGCTATGAATCCTTGTGGCCCGGAGTGACTCCAGCTTAATCATGACAAAGGGTGCTTAGTATTGTCTGATGCAGTACAATAGGAAAGAGCGTATCGAAAGGTTAGCTCTGTTGTATCCGGGAGACGCAGCCTCCCTCTGTGAACTTCATTTTGACGGGCCGTTTCAACTCGCAGTGGCTACTATTTTGTCTGCCCAATGTACGGACCAGGTTGTTAATTCTGTGGCAGAGGTTCTGTTCAGGCACTTTCCAGACGCTAAGTCCTTGGCTGCAGCCGATCCGCAGGTGGTCGAAGAACTCGTGAGACCGACTGGATTTTTTAGGAATAAAGCGCAAAACATCATATCCTTTTCTAAAGAAGTGATAGCGCGATTTGCTGGACAGGTTCCAGATTCTATTGATCAGCTTGTTGGGCTCAGCGGAGTGGGTAGGAAAACCGCCAATGTGATCGTTACCGTTGGATTCTCAAAGCCTGGAATAGCCGTAGATACCCACGTCATCCGGCTTTCGAAGCGGCTTGGCATCACTGACTTCACGGATCCGGTGAAGATAGAGATGGACCTTATGAGCTGGCTAGATCCCGAGGAGGCGGCTGCGTTCGGCTTGAGATTAATCCTTCACGGAAGGCGGGTCTGCTCGGCAAAGAGGCCAAGATGTCAGATGTGTACCCTTGGAGACATTTGTCCCAGTTTTGGCGCGTTCTGATCAAAGCTACATCGGAATAGAAGTCCCCCTGCTGGCGGCCAAACGGTCAGCCTCTTCATTAAATTGCAAAAATTAGTGGGCAATTGATCGCCCGTAGTGAATGGGCTTTCGATACTAAAGCCTATTGACACTGTCTGTGGCGCCGTGGAAGTCGGTGCCCTTGATACCTCGAACTATTTGGGCGGCTCGGTCGCAAGCCAAGGAGTCTGCTGCGAGGTTTCTTGGCTGACGAATCAGCTTTGGCATAGTTGGGCATATAGTCGGATTACCGATCCAAGGATAAAAACGGCAACCATTTTGTCTGCTCCGCCCCGGATTACCAGCAATGTGGCCTTACGGAAGCTCCACCATCCGCCGATGACTCTTAATAAGGGTCATTTCCTCTATGTCTTAGAGCTTGATCTTGCCAGGTCCCAGACCCGATGCGCAGGTCATTTTTGATGCCGGTTGTAAACCAAATAGATCTTCAACGTAGATGAAGGAGGTCCTAGCCCCGAATGTGCGAGTCATTAAACCGGCGGTATAGTTTCAATCCAAATTCGGCAGATGCCTTCGTTTATCGGCTTTGAGCTTTTTCCAGCCGCCTTACTGCCGAGAGTATCGATCTTTCTGCCTGGTAGAGTTCGGAAGCAATCGACTCCTGCTTTTCGGCGTACTTCTGATCAGCTAACGCGGCGATCCTTTTGGCTATCTCACCTAGGCTGAACTCTAGACTAGAGAGTTCGGCTTTAATTTCTTGTGCCATTGATGTTCAATCTACCTAACTCGTTTCGACTAGCTGCGTACAGCTGGTGGGCGGTGTTTAGCGAGCATAGTTCTGAAAGTTGTTTGGGTCGATGACGGTATTCATCGGTAAGTGATATTTGGAGTGAAAAGTTGCTGAAAGTCATCGATCTACGCGAGGCTGGACCGGATTACGAGGGTATTATTCCTCGGCCAAAAATTGTTGGGGATCTTCCAGTCGCCGCGGTTCGTGAGATTATCCAACTGGTCAGAGATCGGGGCGACGAAGCACTTTTTGACCTTACTAAGAGGTTCGATTCGGTCGCTCTCTCCACGATAGAAGCGACTCGAGACGACATTGAGGTTGCTTACTCTAGGATCAGTCCACGACTACGGTCCGCACTTGAAGCCGCTGCCTACGGTATTGAGGAATACCATAAATTAGAGCTAGAGGCGCCTAAGCATTTCGATAACCGGGGAATAAGTGTTACTCATAAAGCGGTCCCGATGGCCAGGGCCGGGTGCTACGTTCCAGGGGGCCTCGCTCGATATCCATCTTCGGTCCTGATGACGGCGATTCCGGCAAAGGTGGCCGGGGTGAGAGAGGTGTTCCTCGTCGTGCCTCCAACTAAGTCCGGTGGCGTTGACGACGCAACTTTGGCGGCAGCAAAGATTGCCGGGGTCGATCGGGTATTCAAAGTTGGAGGCGCTCAGGCGATTGCTGCATTGGCTTATGGCACGCAGACTATCCCTAAAGTTGATACTATTGTCGGCCCGGGCAACGTTTACGTATCCGTAGCGAAGCGCGAGGTCGCTGGCCAGGTTGCAATTCCTTCCTCGTTTGCAGGTCCCTCTGAAGTGGTGGTGGTGGCAGACTCGTCGGTTCCCGCAACGTGGGCGGCGATGGACGTAATTGTTCAAGCTGAGCACGGTCCAGATGGTCTCGCTTGGCTGCTGACCTGGGATCAAGACTACGCATTGGAAGTCTCCAGGCAGGTGGAGGCCATATTGGGTAGCTCTCCAAGGGCCGAAGAAACCCTAAAAACGCTTAGAGAGGGAGGCTATGCGGCCATAGTACGAGATCGAGCACAGGCGCTAGAGGTAGCCAACGAGATTGCGCCAGAGCATCTTGAGCTCTTGTATCGGGGAGCCAAGGATGACCTCGACCTCGTTCGAAATGCTGGAGCCGTTTTTTATGGTCCATTGTCGCCAGCCAGTTTCGGAGACTATGTTGCAGGTCCATCGCACGTTCTGCCCACATTCGGTTCAGCGAGGTTTGCTTCGGCACTCAAGGTTGGCGACTTTCTAAAATATATCCATTTCGTAGAGGTCACCGAGCGAGGATTGGACGAGCTCGGCTGGGCAGTGGAATGTTTGGCGCAGGTCGAGGGCCTTTACGCCCACGAACAGTCGATAGTGATCAGAAGAGGTACCAAAGCAGAGGAAGGTCGGAGATGATCAGACCACGGGAGGGATTGGGTCTAAGAAATGGCTATCATTCGCCCCAGCTCAATGTCGAGGTCAGGCTAAATACCAATGAGTCACCGTTTGAACTGCCAGAGGGGTTTTATCGTCGGCTCGGCGAAGTCACTTCTAAACTTGCTTTAAATAGGTATCCGGATCGATCCTATCGCCAGGTGAAGGAGGCTCTTGCCGAACAGTGCTCAGTCGAACCGGAGATGGTTTTTGCGGCCAATGGTTCGAACGAGGTGATTCAAAGTATCTGTTTGGCATATGGTGGACACGGCCGGAGGGCTATGGTTATCGAACCAACCTACGCCATGCACTCCCAGATTGCTCGTCATTGTGGCCTAGAAGTCGAGCTAGTTTATCGCGAACACCCTCGCTCGCTCGAATTTGCGGAATTTGAACGAAATCTATTTTCTTCCAATCCAGATATTGTCTTTCTTTGCTCGCCGAACAACCCCACGGGCGAGTTGTTGGATCAGAAGATCATCGAGCTTGCGATCTCGGCAGATGATCAGGCAGTAGTCTTGGATCAGGCTTACGTCGACTTTGCGGCGAAGCCTTGGGAGTATATATCAGCTCAAAATGTCCTGCAGAGCAGGACATACTCAAAGGCATTTGCTCTCGCAGGGCTGAGATTTGGATATCTAGTCGCCTCATCTGAAGTCGTCGATGTCCTCGAAGAGGTGGTACTCCCTTACCATCTCGACTCGATGAAACAGGCAGCGGTCTTGTGCGCAATAGAATTTGCACCACAGGCTGAGGAGTCCCACGCGGAGATAATCTTTCAACGGGAGGAGTTGATCAAGGAACTCAATGCGTTAGACGTGGAAGCGTACCCTTCTGATGCTAACTTTATCCTGATCGACTTTGGCGAAGTTGACGCCAACTCACTGTGGAATGGCCTTATTGAAAAGTCAGTGCTTGTCAGAAATTGTTCTGGGTGGCCGGGCCTCAATAACCACTTGAGGGTTACTGTTGGAAACGCACGCGAGAACCAACGCTTTATTGAGGCTCTAGCTGAATTGCTACGATGATTCGACGACACTGCTAGTAATGTTCCCAGATTTTTAGATATCGGTTAGAGTGCCTGCGAGGTAATGGTGCGAAAGTTTACTTTAGAGCGCAAAACAAATGAGTCTGCGATCAAGGTTTCGGTAGATCTTGACGGATCGGGCTTACATCAGATCCATACCGGATTACCCTTCTTCGACCATATGCTTGCCCAGATTTCGAGACACGGTGGTCTTGATTTAGAGATTTCAGCAAATGGGGACTTGGAGGTAGACGCTCACCATCTTGTCGAGGACACTGGAATCGTGCTTGGAAAGGCGATTTCTCAAGCCTTAGGAGACAGGGCGGGAATCGACCGATTTGCCTCGTTGGCGATGGTTCTCGACGAGACCCTCGTCGAGATTGCCCTCGACATCTCTGGTAGGAGTTTTCTCTTTTTCGAGGTCGACTTTCCGAATTACGTATCCTTAGGTACCCCGGGATTTGAACCTCAATTAGCGGAAGAGTTTTTCCGGGCAGTCGTGGGATCTAGTGGCATAACTCTTCACGTCTCTAAGGTCCGCGGGACGAACTCCCATCACATCATTGAGGCGATGATGAAGGGCTTTGCCCGAGCCTTGAAATCTGCAATAAAAGTAGTAGATGAAGGCGGAGTACCATCCACAAAGGGCGTTTTGTAGTGGATAATGCTCAGCTTGATTTGGGCTGGTGGCCGAGGTGATCGCAGTCATCGACTACGGAATCGGAAATCTTCGCTCTGCTTACAAGGCATTAATCGCCGTCGGAGCAAACGCTAGGTTGATTGACGATCCAAGTGATCTCAAGGACCCCGCTGGCGTAGTAATTCCGGGCGTTGGGGCATTTGGAGCTGCAGTCAATGCCTTCAGGTCTCGTGGTTTTGAGTCTAAAGTTCGAGGACTGATTGAGAGTGGGACACCGACCTTAGGCATCTGCGTCGGAATGCAGATGCTCTATGAAGGCTCTTCTGAATCGGAGGATTCCGCTGGTCTGGGTCTTTTGGAGGGAAAGGTCGAGATGCTTTCCGGCAGCGTGCGTCTTCCACAGATGCAGTGGAATCGACTCAATATTGCCAGGTTCGGTGGTTCTGCGCTCTTCGAAGACGTACCAGAGGAATCCTGGGTCTACTTTGTGCACTCTTACGCGGCGCCGGTCGGAGCGGATACCACTGCTTCATGTGACTATGGCGGAGAGTTTTCGGCGGCGGTGGGCCGCGCTAACCTTTATGGGGTTCAATTCCATCCAGAGAAGTCTTCGATGGTTGGACTTAAGATCCTCTCCAACTTTTCGAAGGTTTGCGGATCTACCGCGGTGCCAAACGGGGGATTGCTTTGGAGATAATTCCAGCAATAGATATCCTTAATGGTCGATGCGTACGCCTGGAAATGGGTGATTTTGACCGAAAGACCGACTACTCCGATCCGATGGATGCCGCTCAATGGATAGTAGAGGCAGGCGCCAAGTGGCTCCATGTGGTCGATTTGGACGCGGCAAGGAGTACTGGACATAATCGGTCGCTGATCGACGAGATTATTACCTCTACGAAACTGTGTGTAGAGGTCGGTGGTGGCATTCGGAGTTTAGAGATCGCTGGCGAATTGATCGAGATTGGTGCAAAAAGACTGGTTTTAGGGACTAAGGCAGTTGAAGAGCCTCAGTTCATCGCCGACGTCGTGTCGCTATCCGAGGTACCCGTTGTCGTTTCTTTAGATTACAAATACCAAGACACACAGCCGATAGTGCAGAGTAGAGGTTGGACAGAGTCCACGGGTCTTTCCCTGTTTAGCTCGCTGCATTACAGCCAAGAAATGGGAGCAACATTCGTCTTGGCGACCGACGTGTCTCGGGATGGAATGTTCAGTGGCCTTGATATTCAGACTTACATGGAGATCCTTGACTCTTGCGAAATGGAACTGATCGCCTCGGGCGGCGTGTCAAGCCTGATCGACCTGGTCGAGGCTTCAGAGGTTCGATCATTGAAATATAAGAGAGCAATTCACTCATGCGTCATCGGGAAAGCTCTCCATGACGGGAGAATCAATCTTGCGGAGGCACTTGGCCAGTGGAGGTAGTCCGAATAATCCCATGCCTAGATGTTGCCAATGGTCGCGTAGTAAAGGGAGTGAACTTTGAAGGACTGAGGGATGCCGGCGACCCAGTAGAACTTGCAAAGTATTACGACCGCCAAGGCGCCGACGAGATAGTCTTTCTCGATATCACTGCGTCGCATGAAGGGCGCGAGACAATGGTCGAGTTGGTAAGCAAATGTGCCGATGAGGTCTTCATTCCGCTCACCGTAGGGGGTGGAGTGACCTCGGTAGAGGCCGCCAGAGCGCTGCTTCGTGCAGGGGCAGACAAAGTCTCGCTCAATACAGCGGCAATTTTGAATCCCAACCTTATCGGTGAAATGATGAAGGAGTTTGGTAGCCAGTGCGTCGTGGTGGCAATTGACGCCAAGAAAGACCTAGACGGTAACTTCTTTGTATACACCCATGGAGGAAGGAACAAGACGGAGCTCAATGCCTTTTCCTGGGCTGAAGAGGTCGTAAGCAGGGGAGCTGGAGAAATTCTTGTCACTTCAATGGACCGAGACGGAACGAAGGAAGGTTTTGATCTATTGCTGACCAGGGGCATAGCGGACAGGGTGAACGTTCCGGTGATAGCTTCCGGTGGAGTGGGATCGACCGAGGACTTTCTAATAGGAGCTTTGGAGTCAAAGGCGACCGGTCTGCTGGCTGCGTCGGTTTTCCACTATGGCGAGATCAGTGTAGGGGAAGTCAAGCGGGCCCTTGTAGCCAATGGAGTGGCTACGCGATTCGATCACTGATGCAAGATTGGGTAGTTTTAAGTGCTTAGTCGGCAAATGGGTCGGTAGATGCCTCTGTTTAGGGTTGAATGGTTTGAGAATGACAAATCAACCGATGAAACAGGCAATTTATGTTTTGGCAGACCGAGTATTAGTCTCGCAACCCTTTGCTGAGGGGGAGAGGCAATCTCGTTCGGGGATTCTGATACCTGCGACGGCACAGGTGGCAAAGAGGCTTACCTGGGCTGACGTAGTCGCCGTTGGTCCAAACGTCCGTTCGGTGAAGGTCAAGGACAGAGTGCTTTTCGACGCCGAGGAGCGCTACGAAGTCGAGGTAAATGGAGACACCTACTTGATTTTGAGAGAGAGAGATATTCACGCAGTTGCGACCGAACAGTCAGAGGGCGGAACGGGACTCTACCTCTAATGACCAGACCTGAGAAGCTCACTATGGAGATCGGATTTGATCTGAGCGAGTTGCGCCTCAATGATCAGGGGCTGATTCCCGCCATCGCCGTGGATATTGTTACAAAGGAAGTTCTGATGATGGCTTGGATGAACCTCGAATCGTTGCGACGAACCATCGAAACCGGAAGAACTTGGTATTTTTCCCGCTCGCGTAGTGAATATTGGGCCAAAGGGGATACCTCGGGCAACATCCAAGTTGTACATCGCATCAAAGCAGACTGCGATATGGACACCCTTTTAGTTGAAGTGGACCAGGTGGGTGAGGGAGCATGCCATACTGGCGCCTACAGCTGTTTTTTTAGGACGATAGCTAGTGAGATCCCCCCAGGCATGCAGGAATGAAGCACTTTTGGCCGATAGATGAAGGCGAGTTCATAGCGCTGGCCAAAACCCACAATGTGGTGTCGGTATCTGCCAAGATACTTGCTGATCTTGAGACGCCGGTTTCGGTCTATGCCAAGATCGTCGGAGAGGCCGAGGGCTTTCTACTTGAATCCGTGGAACAGGGGCAACGCTGGTCAAGATATTCGTTTGTAGGAAAGAGTTCCTTGGGGAGGGTCACCCACGATGATTCTGGAATTCAGAAGGAGGGGATTCTCCGGCAGTTCGGCGAAACAGGTATGGGCATTTTTGAGTTTCTCGAACTGATAACTGCTCACCTGAAGGTCGCCGCGCCTATCGATCATCCACCACTGACATCAGGTCTCATAGGTTACCTAGGGTATGACACGGTAAGAGAGTTGGAGGACCTTGCTGAGGCGAAGGCTGATACCAGAGGTCTGCCAATAGCTCAGATGTCGCTAATTGGTGACGTTTGCGCTTTTGACCATTTCGAGCAGAGCATCACTTTGGTCTCGAATGTGTTTGTAACTGTAGCCGACTCTGACGAGGAGTTGGCCGACAACTATGCCAATGCCCGTAAGAGGTTGAAAGCGATGGCAACTGCCATAGCGGAGCCTCGAACCTTGAAGACATTTGAATTTCCGCGTAGCGCCACTGAGCTGCCCAAAATAGTAAGAAATCAGACCTCGGAGGAGTATGTAGCTAAGGTAGAGGTTGCCAAAGAGCTAATTGCCCAAGGCGACATCTTCCAAGTAGTCCTTTCTCAGCGCTTTGATTTTCGCCTTTCCAGCCCTTCTTTCACTCTTTATCGTGCTCTCAGGGCGTCAAATCCCTCGCCGTATATGTACTTCATCAGGACTCCAGAGATGGACATTGTCGGCTCGTCTCCAGAAGCTCTCGTAAAACTCGAGAAGGATCGAGTCGTTACGAGACCCATCGCTGGCACGAGGCCGAGAGGCTCAACCGAAGAGGAAGACAGGCGGTTTATAGCCGAGCTGATCGAGAATCCCAAGGAGCTTGCAGAACATGTAATGCTCGTAGATCTGGCTCGAAATGATGTCGGGCGTATCTCGAAGTTCGCTACTGAAACGGTAGACGAATTGATGATCGTTGAGAAGTATTCGAGCGTAATTCACATGACATCTCAAGTTTCGGCCCAACTACGCGATGGCCTTGGCCCTTTTGACGTGTTGAAAGCGACGATTCCGGCTGGAACGGTGTCCGGGTCGCCGAAGGTTAGGGCTATGCAGATCATCGATGAGCTCGAGCCGACCAGGCGAGGCCCTTACGCTGGCGTCGTCGGTTATATAGACCTGGCCGGGAATCTCGATGTGGCTATTGCGATAAGGACGCTATTCGTAGATCGTTTCGGAAACGCATATATGCAGGCAGGAGCAGGTATCGTAGCCGATTCGGATCCGTGGGCCGAAGACGCTGAGTGCCTAAACAAAGCGAAGTCAATCTTGGCTATTGTGGCACTTTTGGATGAGCTAGAGGAGGCCTAAAACCGGCCCAGTCCGACCAAAATGACCTACTTGGTCTCCTGGCTACTCGACCAACCATTCAAATGTTCCAAGATGGTTTCTGTCGCCCCGCCACATCCGTTCGGGGTGCCACTGAACCGCTAGGATATCCTCAGCTTCGACGCCTTCGATGATGCCATCTTCCGAACTTGCCGTGACCTCCAATCCGGGGGCTAGATCTTTGATCGCTTGATGGTGAAGGGTGTTGACCGCGTCCGCATGATTTGTATATTTGGCTATTTTTGATCCGGGGTTGAAGCCCACCTTGTGGGATGGAGTGTGTTCGTTTTCGATATCAGAATGGTTAGCAAAGCCGGAACTGGGTAGGTCTTGGTATAATGTCCCGCCCAAGGCGACATTCAGTATTTGAATTCCACGGCAAATGGCCAATATCTTCTTACTTTGAGATCTGGCGGCTTTGATCGCTGCGATCTCAAATAGATCCCTTGCGGGATCCACTTGTTGGAGTTCGGGTGAATCTGGTTCGCCGTAGAGGAAAGGTTGAACGTCATATCCTCCGGGAAGGATTATCGAGTCGACGGACCTCACCATTTCTGATGCGATGTCATCTAGAACCTCGGGGTCACTTAGCGACTCGAAGGTAGCACTTGAAAATATGTACGGAATGTGACCGAGTTCGGTTATTGCGGCGGCGTATCCCCCGTAGACCCCATATCGATTCCGTTCGAGAATTCCTGACGTGATTCCGATTTTCTTCAACACTCTTCTCCTTCTGGTCTGCGGTAGGCGACTTGAAAAGGGAGGCTGGCCCCGAAGGCGTCTATTCGATCCCTTTAGACCTAATTCAGCCTAATGCACCAAAAGTCTGCTCAGTAGTCGAAAAGGTGCCAGCATGAGAATCTAACTTGTTCTATCTGTGAGTACCCAGGAGCTCCCTGTGGAAGCTCTGGTGTGGCTTGCGAACCGATATCTTCATTGTGGCTAGGTCGGGAAGGAACTACGTGAGGTGGTTGTTTTCACCATTGTGTAAGCGGATAGAGCCGATAGTGATTGGACAAGATGTGCTAAGCGATACAGAGTATTTGAAACTCGATTATTCGGCGCTGGAAATTTTTGGGCCCGACTCCGCTAGCTATCTCCAGGGCCAGCTGAGCCAAGACGTCGAAAGCATGGTCTCGGGAGATTCAGCGATGTCCCTGCTGCTCGCTCCAACTGGGAAGATTATCGCTATCTGCCTCGTAGGGCGAATAAGTTCGGACCACTTCGTGCTGCTCATGGAGGATGCGGCTGTGAGTGCCGTAGAACAGAGGCTTAAAAAGTACTTAATAAGGACAAAGGCTGAGTTGAAAATCCTAGAAACAGGCGTTTACCTCGGCAATCGCCAACCGCTTGACACTCTCTTCAGTGTGAGTTTCGCTAATGAATACTTTGGGCCGAACGGGAATGTATATCTTTCTAGAACCGAACCGTCCGAGATGGCAGCGGGAGATAGGGAGGCAGTTTTGAAGAGCTCCCTTGAGCTTGAGAGGATACGGTCAAACTTTCCAGGGTTTATTTCGGAACTGAGTATGGGGGTGTTCCCGGGTGCCCTAGGAGAGTCGCTGGACGGTTTTGTCTCCTTTCAAAAGGGTTGCTACGTGGGACAGGAATTGGTGGAGAGGATGCATTCGAGGTCGACTGCCGCACCGATTTTACTTAAGGTCGTATCAGTTGTGCCGAAGGATGACATCAATTTGGTTGAACTGTTCGAGCGGAATGTCAAAATCGAGCTCTATGACAAAGACCTTCAGATAGGTGAGGTCACTTCCTTTGCGCTGGACGAAACGGGTCTTGGAGTAGCGATAGCTGCGATAAAGAGGTCCTCAGCAGGATCGACTATTTTTGAACTAGTGGTCTCAGACGGGAGCGGAAATAGCGAGATGGTCGGACGGGCGTCTATCAGGTCTAGTTAATCTCAGGAGGACGAGGCCGCCGAAGCTTCGTTCTTGAGGAGCTTGTTGGGGATGATCACGATCATCTCAGTCCCGCCCGATTCGTCGATCGGGGACTTAAAGCCAACTCTTAGTCCCATTGTGTGTGCCAATTCAGAGACTATCAGAAGCCCAACTCCAGAACCCTGCTCTCGGGAAGGGGTCTTGTCGTTTCGGTGCGCGTGGCGAAAGACCTTGGGCTGATCTGCCAAAGGTATTCCTGGACCGTCGTCGAGAACTGAAATCCTTAAGTCCCCATCAGGGGTCGGCCCTGCATCCAAGCTGATGGTCGTTGCCGCAAACTTGTAGGCGTTTTCAAGTAGATTTTGCAACATTTGGGTAAATCGATTCGGGTCGAGGTCGACTAGCTGTGGGGTCCTCAGGCCTTGATAGTGAAAGTTGATCACCGCCTCAGCTGCCCGCAATGAAAATATTTCGGCCAGGTCGTCTACTAGCTGAGATGCCTCTACACGAGAGATTTCAAGTTTGAACCTTCCTGCCTGGATTCTGGAAAGCTCAAGGAGATCACGGACCATTACCTCGAGGCGCTTCGATTCCTTAAGTATTACCGCTGCAGCCTGTTTTGGGTCGTCCACGGTCTCGTCCAGTATTGCTTCAGCAAAGCCTGAGACCGAGGTCAACGGGGTACGAAGGTCGTGGGAGATCGCCATGAAAAAGTCCTTTTGAAGCTCCTCGGATCTTTCGAGTGAGGCGGCCATCTGGGAGATGGAGTTCGATAAATCCTCGATCTCTGGATAGTGGCCATGAATTATCTCTGGCCGGATACCGGTTTCGCCCTCTGCAAGCTTCCTGGTGACTTCTTGTAATCCTAGGATTGGCCTGGTAATGCGGGCGGAAATTGCTTCACCGACCAGCCAAGCTATCAGAGTTGCCGCCGCCGCAACTAGCACGAGGAAAAGAATGCTCCTGGGTGGAATGGCAATCGATTTCTGTAAAACTACTATGAGACCCGTGACTTGTCCACGTGCGGTAGACCTGTCGAGCGGAATATCGACAGCGGCAAAGACATGGGAACCCTTTGTCAGCGTGTAGATGACCCCTGGGTTGCTTGTCGACGCTTTCCTTATGCTGGCAGGAAGTACATTGATATTGCCGGAGACCTTCCCGCTTGCGTACAAGGTTTCGAAATGGGCGCCATTTAGCCCGGCGATCCTGACGATTTCCTTTGCTAGATAGGGGTGAGAAGTCTGGGTTGCAACTATCGTTCGAGCGGTCCTTGTCAGAAATGCTTTCCCCTGATTGGCCGATATTTGCCGAGAGAGCAGAAGTACCCCAAAGCCAGCTATCAGGATGACGCTTGTTACCGAGATAACGAGGGTAAGCGTAATTTTTCGTCGCAATTCGACCCCTAATCCATCCGGTATCCGATTCCCCATACCGTTACTAAGGGGAATGAGCTGCCTAGCTTCTTGCGTAGTTGCCGTACGTGGACGTCAACAGTGCGATCGTCTCCGTACCAATCAGGTCCCCAGACACCGTCGAGAAGCTGTCTTCTGGAGAGCGCAACCCTTCTGTTCTGAAAGAAGTACGCGAGTAGCTCAAATTCTCTCGTCGTGAAGGGAATTGACTGTCCGGAAGCAAAGACCTCTCTTGTCCGGAAATCTACGGTTACTCCAGAAACCATGATTTGATCTTCGGCCTGAGCCTTAGACGGAGCTGCAGTTCTCCTTAGGATTGCTCGAATCCGGGAAAGAAGCTCCCTCGGAGAGAACGGCTTTGTAACGTAATCGTCTGCGCCAAGTTCCAAGCCGAGGATCTTGTCTAATTCGGCGTCTCTAGCTGTGAGCATAATGATGGGTACAGCTGATGTCCTTCGGACTTCTCGGCAGACATCAAGTCCATCCATTTCGCCCGGAAGAGAGATGTCTAGAATCAGCATGCATGGCTGATTGGTTGAGATGAGTTCTAGCCCTCTCGTTCCGTTCGAAGCGAGAAGGACTCGGTAACCCTCCTTGCGAAGATATCCGTTGAGGAGGTCAGCGATTGAGGGGTCGTCTTCCACGACGATAACAGGTCCACTTTCTTCCAAGGCACAATTTTTCCTTCTTTGAACCAACGGGAGCGCAATCCCCGTCCGTAAAGACGAACTCTAGCGTCCAAAGCTTTTCACGGCTTCAGGCTATGGTAATGCATAATGAGCAAATCGAAGTTTACTTAACCTCAATCCACTCATTTACCGAAATGGGGCATGGGGCCCAATGCTCCTGGCTTTCAGCGCCTGGGATGTAGATCTCATGCGGGGCACATCAGATTGCCCTAAGTGCGGAGTGAGAAACAAGCGCCGCCTGCCACTGCTTCAGCGGAGCTATACCTATAGAACCCTGCTGGTTAGTCAGTACAAGGGGCAAGATTTCTGCGGATGTGATGGTCATCCGGACTGGTTTCAACCAGGGGCTAATGTAGATGGCATAAGGCCTAACTGTCCGCACAGCACTCAGGCTGCTAAGCCGGGAACTCCAGCCTTAGCCGTGCGGGGAAAATTCAATCTTTCAAGACCGAACCAG
>JABEUM010000117.1 GCA_013044475.1 Acidimicrobiaceae bacterium
ACCCAGTAGATATACCCGGCCTTGAACTTGCTGGCACGGTAGTTGAGGTCGGCCCCAGAGCAAAACGCTTCAAGGTCGGCGACCGGGTCATGGGAATAGTAGGAGGGGCCGCACAGGCGGAGCTGGCATTGATCTCCGATGCGGTTGCCTTGAGGGTTCCGGAGAATATCGACATTGGTCTGGCTGGCGGGTTTCCAGAGGCCTTCACTACCGCTTATGACGCCCTCTTCCTCCAGGGGGAGCTGACCATTGGAGAGCGGCTCTGCGTCCACGGTGCCGCCGGAGGCGTTGGTCTCGCAGCTATACAGCTAGCGGTGAATGCAGGAGCTCGGGTGACCGCAACGTCTAGGACAATTCAGCATAAAGAGGAGCTGGAATCCCTCGGAGCCAGAGTTTTGCACCCCGACGAAATGGCGGGATCGGGGCCCTACGACGTCGTGTTAGAACTAGTCGGGGCCGCCAACATGGAATCGAACCTGAAGGAACTAGCGCAAGGCGGGCGGATCGTGGTAATCGGAGTTGGAGCGGGATCCCGCTTTGAGCTCGATTTGCGGAGCGTCATGGCAAAGAGGTGCCGAATAATGGGTTCGACACTCCGGGCTCGCTCCACAGAAGAAAAAGCCTACCTTGCCATCAAGATGGAGCACCAGGTAGTTCCGCTCTTAGAGTCAGAAGCCATTCGAATTCATGAATTTATGAGCTTCCCATTTTCTCAAGCGAAAGAGGCCTACGAGGCATTCACTAGGAGCGGGAAGCTCGGGAAGCTGATCTTCTTTTCTAGTAGCCAGCCCTGAAGTCGACCGTCCCTTCTGGCTCATATCCCCTCATCCAGAGGTCTAATTGGTGCTTCATACGGTTGATCGCTTTATCGGTGACCAACGGAGATGACCAGCTGTGATGGGGGTAGACGGTTACGTCTTTTCTTCCCCAAAGCGCCGAGTCCGACGCCAGCGGCTCTTTTTCAAAGGCGTCCAGTAGCAGATACCCAAAGCGAGAACCCTTCGCTGCATTGGCGAGGGCAGCCTCGTCAAATATGGCACCCCGCGCTGGATTGATGATCACTACCCCATCTTTCAACCTAGCCAGTTCCGCTTCGCCGAGTAGATGCTGGGTCGATGGAGTGAGGGGAACGCCGACCACCAGGAAGTCACATTCGTAGATTTCGCTCGGAATCTCGTCTCCGAAGTAGTAACCCTGCAAATGAGGCGGAACGACCTTGTGTTCTGTGCGAGTCCACGCCGACACCTCCACATTAAAGGGGCCGCACATCTCTGCGACGAGCCGATTGACAGATCCGAATCCCAAAAGAAACACCTTTTTCTTCGAGAGTTCCTCGAGGTCTACCGACGGATCCCACAACCCGGCTTCCGATAGCGTCTGGTAGTGGATAAATCTCTTCGCTGAAACGAGCATTCCCATCATTACCCATTCAGCCATCGGCCTGGCAAAGTTATCACCACCATTTGAAAGGAGTATCCCTCGGCGCAGAAAGTCCTCTTTATCCATGGCGTCTATCCCGACGAAATCCGAATGCACCCATTTCAGATTGGGCAGCTTGGAAACGACTTTGGAAACCCAGCCGCCGGTAAATCTACCATGAGCCCAAAATAGCTCCACCTTCGAAAGCTCGTCGCTTGATCTATCCCCATTGATCGGGTCTCCTTGAGGGTCGAACTCGACAAAATGGAGCTCGATACCCATCTCGACTGCTAACTCGCCAAGGACCCTATTTGCTTCAGCACTTCCCGCTACATAGAGCAAAGTCCTCTTTTTCTCACCGTCTCCTGGCACTTTAACCCTCGCTAAATTCCCCAGACCATTTAGGTCGCCGCCATTTTCTGACCCCCTCGTCAGCATAAAAGACGAAATGGCCGAAGGTTCACTAAAACAAACTCAACTACGGTTGCCCAATGCTGATCGGTGCTGGATCCTAAATGGGAGGGTAGAGCGGACCCCTCGACTCGGTCCGCCCGTTGGGCCCAATTCCCCCCGAGAACTCCTACGCTTCTACCCAAGATCGCTTCTACTCGTAGTTAGCGTCATCACCCGAGTAGAATCTTGAGGTATTGTCCTCGGTTGCAATTAGAGTGCAGTTGGCCAAGGCTTTATATTGACCGAGCAAGATTTGACTGACGATAGACGGGTTGGTCCAACCACCAGGAGGTAGTCGATGAAACCGATACCCGTAGATTTTCACATTGGCCCCCTTCAGATCCACACCTACGGAATCGGCCTGGCCATAACGTTCTATTTCGCTTATCGATACTTCGAAAAGCGCCTTCGGGACAATGAACTGCCCTGGGAATGGCTCGCCTCGTCGGTGCTCTGGATTATCGGGGCTGCGATAATTGGTGCACGGATAGTGCACGTAATTGCGAATATCAAGTATTACCTGTCGTCTCCGATTGAGGTATTTGCAATCTGGCATGGTGGACTCTCGTCCTTTGGTGGACTCGCAGGTGCTATACCGGTAGCGCTATACCTACTCCACAAGAGGGCGCCAGATCTCCGGCCGCTAGTGGCGCTTGACTTGATCACACCGGTCTTGATGGCGAGCTGGGCGATGGGAAGAATACTCGGACCCCAACTCATGTATGCGGGGGGCGGAAGGGCAACCAATGCCTGGTACGGCCTGCAATACGCAGGACAAATTGGCTATCGAATCCCGGTTCCGGTCTTTCAAGCCACCGAAGACTTCATCATATTCTTGGTATCTCTCCAGCTGGAGAAGTTCTTCAAGTCTAAAGAGATGCCTTCTGGCACCCTCCTGATCGCTACGGTAGGACTTTGGTCGGTGGAAAGGTTCTTTGATGAGTTTCTTTGGCTAGCTGTTCCAAGGTTGTGGGACGCAGTTGAAGTCTTTTCAATAATCCTGTTCGTCTTTTCGATATTCGGACTCGTCATGCAGATCAAGAAGAAAAGGCGCCTCGCTGCGGAGTTGGATCCACAAGACCTGTCAAATAACTAGCCAGAAGGGTCAGAAGAAGCTTTTGCGCAACCTCACCTCTACGGCTCTTCTGACCGATCAGTACGAATACACCATGTTGGAGGCCGCCCTTAACGCCGGCATAGCCGGAAATGGGGCGACCTTCGAGGTCTTCGCTAGGCGCTTACCTAGCGGGCGGAGATACGGAGTGGTCGCCGGACTAGCCAGGCTCGCAGACGCTATCGCTTCTTTCAGATTTGACCAGGAAACCCTCGGCTATCTGAAAGAGTCGAAAATAGTTTCCAAAAAGACCCTCGCCTACCTCGAAGGCTTTGTATTCTCAGGATCTATCTCCGCCTACCCAGAGGGCGAAGTTTACTTCCCAGATTCACCGGTGCTCAAGATAACGGCTCCTTTATCAGAAGCGATCCTTTTAGAGACTCTCGTTCTATCCGTTTTGAACTGGGACTCGGCGATAGCGGCCTGTGCGTCCCGTATCTTTGTCGCCGCGGCTGGCAGGGCTCTTATCGAGATGGGTGGGAGACGTACCCACGAGCATTCGGCGATAGCGGCGGCCCGGGCAGCGTACCTCGCTGGATTCGACTCAACATCGAACCTTGCCGCCGGAAAACTATACGGGATCCCGACGGCCGGAACCGTCGCCCATGCATTTATCCTCGCCCACCCAGATGAGAATTCCGCCTTCGTCTCGCAGTTCCAAACACAGGGTGCTGCCACAACCGCCCTAGTGGACACGTACGACATCCCTCAGGGGATCGACAGGGCCATCGAGGTATTCGGAACATCCCTAGCATCGATAAGGATCGACTCTGGTGACCTTGCAACACAGGCCAAACAGGCTAGAGAACAACTAGACAGCCTCGGGGCCACTGGGACCAAAATAGTAGTTTCCGGAGATCTCGACGAGTTCGCAATCCACGACCTGAGAGACACCCCAATCGACGCCTACGGGGTAGGTACGAGGCTCGTAACGGGCTCGGGGGCTCCGACCGCCAACTTTGTCTACAAACTCGTAGAGGTCGCCGTGGACGGCGGATCAAGGCCCGTATCGAAGCTGTCTAGGGATAAGGAGACCCAAGGTGGAGCCAAGGTCCCGTATCGAATGATCGATGAGGACGGCTCAGCCGTTGCAGAGGTCTTTCTAAACTCCGCCCGTTCAAAAGAACTCGAAGGCGATCCACGCTACCGTCCGTTGCAGATAGACCTCTACAGAGATGGATACTTGGTCTACAACGAGACTTTGGAGGATGGTCGCAACAGGCACCGATCGGCGCTCGCACAACTAGGGCCGATCGGAAGGTCACTAACAGAGGGACCACCATTGCTGGTAGCGGTACCTTGGAGTAGTTCTTAACAATTCGCAGAACGAAGCTGCTCGGTCAGTTTGGAGTTCGTATTTAGGAGTTGGCCTCTTCGACGACGGCGTCTGAAAGCGATGGCCAGAGATCCTTCGCCCAATCACCGAATGCGACTGAGCTTAGAGTCGCCAAAAAGCAGCGGTTTTCTAGGTCGATCCAAAAAGACGCCCCGGACTGCCCAAAATGTCCAAAGGTTCCCTTCGAATTGCGTCCACCGGTCCAGTGCGGAGCCTTCTCCCCCTTGAGCTCCGGACCTAGCCCCCACGGGCAGGGCCTCATGAATCCAAAACCCGGCAGCATTCCATCCAACTCCGGATGGTGTGGGTCGCGGATGAGTCTAAGGGTATCCAAGGAGAGAATCCCCGGCGAGACAAATCCATTCACCAATGCCACAAGGTCCGATATAGAGGCGACTATCCCTGCGGCGGCCCCGGTGGGTCCGGAGGCGTCGTATAACCCCGGATCCAGCTCCAATCCATTGGCGCCCAAGGGCTCTGCCACGGCCTCGAAGAGGTAATTCCGAAAACTCATTTCGGAATTTCGCCCAATCAGGTCGGCCAGCAGTTCATAGCCCACGTTGGAATAGATCCTGCGACTAGCTGGCCGTGATTCCGAGGTGATCCCCTCAAACGCAAAGTCTCCGGGTCTCGGGAAGGCAAATGGAAGTCCGGAGGCGTGGGACAGGAGGTCATATACTGATGCCGAATTTGCTAAGACCGGCTCTTTGGCGTCCAGGGTTCCCTCTTCTATCGCCACGTGGGCAGCGAGAGCGGTAAAGAGTTTGCTGACCGAAGCTAGCGGGAAAAGCCCCTTTGATCCCAGCTCTTTTAGTCGAGTTATCCCGCCTTCCCCGATGCTTCCATAGGCTATCGCCCACTCGCCCGGGAAGCCTTCGGCTAAGTTCGCGATATCGACTGGAACCATCTAGTCAATCCTCATCTATTCCCGCTCGACTCTTTGGTAGGATGACACTTCTTGGCCTCGCCTCAAGAAGTTGGGCCATTCAACCAGCTTCAAGGCCGATTCTACTCTCCAGGTCGGCGGGTGACCGTTTTGAGTCCGTCCAAGGACTGCTCAACATGAAATATCACCTCGGACGGTTTAGGGAAGTCCCCCCTGTAGTGCGATCCCCGAGATTCCTCCCTTGCAAGAGCACCCCTCAAGACGCACGACGCTACTAGGGCTAGGTTCGAATTCTCGATCTCAAAAGGGTCGAGCGATGGCTTATATCCGATGGCGCCGATCCGGTCGAGGCCCGACTCAAGCTCTGGCCCGGTTCGCACTACACTGGCGCTTTCCGACATTATCTTCTGAATTTCCAAACGCGCCTCCCGGGTCATCCCGCTCGTCTCGATCGGCTCAGCTATCCCTATGGTAGAGATCGGCTCCAGCTCCTTGGTTGCGCAAGCGGCTGATCGCGCCCCCATTACCAACCCCTCCAAAAGGGAATTGGAAGCCAAACGGTTTGCGCCATGTACGCCCGTGCTACCTACTTCTCCCGCCGCGTAGAGTCTCGGAACCCCCGATCGGCCCTCAGAATCGGTACGAATACCACCCATCTGAAAATGAGCCGCAGGGGCGATCGGGACGACTTGCGACCCCGAATCCAAACCCAGAGCCTTTATCGAAGCAAAAACCGTAGGAAACTTCTCTTCAAAGTTGGCGATCGAAGAGAGATCGATAAAGACCCCTCCGGTCCTTTTAATCTCTGAATCTACCGCCCTCGCCACGACGTCCCTCGGGGCCAATTCTGCCTCGGGGTCATAATGACCCATAAAATATTCTCCAGCGGCGTTCACGAGCTTGGCACCCTCGCCCCGGCAAGCTTCAGAAACGAGGGTTCCGTCCAAAAGCGCCGTGGGGTGAAACTGGATTAGCTCGATATCTCGGACTACACATCCGGCCCCGAAAGCTAGCGCTATCCCGTCTCCGGTGGCCTCGATGGGATTGGTAGTTACTCCAAAAAGCTGGCCTGAACCACCCGTAGCGAGGAGAGTTGCACTGGCTTTGACCACTCCGACCCTATTGGAATCGTCCAGGAAGTACGCACCAGAAACGCCATTTCCGTCCGTTGCAAGCTGGAACACAAAGCGATTTTCCAGAATCTTGATCCTAGATGGGAGGTGTTGGTGCAAAAAGTTAAGGAGGAAAAGCCCGCTTCTATCGCCTCCAGCGTGCTTCACCCTCGCCCGGGAATGTCCGCCCTCTCGGGCCAGCCCGGGGTCGAATCTCATACCTTTATCGATCAACGACCTAAGGTGGTCTAGGCTCTCTTGGAGTATCTCCCTCGTGACCTCAGGGTCACTCAGACCCCGCCCCGCCTTTACCGTGTCGGCCACGTGCTGTGCGATATCCTCTTGTCCAACAGGAAAGGCGATACCCCCCTGTGCCCACGGCGTTGCGCCCGATAGGAGACCCCTCTTGGTAACCATGACCACTTTGGCGCCTAGCTCCGCAGCCGCAAGGGCGGCGTAGGAACCGGCGACTCCGCTTCCAATAACCACCAAGTCTGCTTCGTATGCCTCGTGGAGAGACAAAGCTAACCTACCTTGATCATCGCGTCTATAGCCTTCTTAGCTTTCTTTGCGATCTCTGGATCGACTTTCACAACGTATCTGTCCTCGACCAGTGAGTCATAGACCTTTTCTAGGGTGATCATCTTCATGTACTCGCATATAGCGTCCTCTTTGACTGGGAGGAACTTCTTGCCGGGGGCCATGGCGTTGAGGCGGTGTACAATCCCTACCTCGGTAGCAATGACAAACTCGTTTCTTTGCGATCCTTGGGCGTAACGCACCATACCCTCGGTGGAGAGCATCTTGGCATCGGGCTTGAGGTAAAGGCACGAACTCCCACAGCTACATTCAGGGTGAATCATAAATTCGGCATTCGGATGAGCGATGAGTGTCTCTTCGATCTCCTTGGTCCCAATGCCCGCATGAACGTGGCACTCGCCCATCCAAATGTGCATCTTGATTCCAGTCTGCCGTTCGACGTGGGCCCCTAAGAACATGTCCGGCAAGAAGAAGATTGGGCGACTGGTGTCTAACTGAGCAACTACTTCCACTGCGTTCGCACTCGTCACACAGACATCCGATAGGGCCTTTACCTCTGCGGAGGTATTAACGTAGGCGACCACCTGGCCATCTGGATTTTCGTCACGCCAAAGCTGTACATCTTTTGCTGAAATCGTATCTGAAAGGGAGCATCCGGCATCTGGATCCGGGATCAGCACTGTTTTGTTCGGATTTAGAATCGCTGCGGTCTCGGCCATGAAATAGACACCGGCAAATACGATCACGTCGGCTGGGGTCGACGCAGCGAGACGGGAAAGGCCAAGAGAATCCCCGACAAAATCCGCGACGTCTTGGACCTCTGGCCTCTGATACGAGTGGGCGAGAATAACTGCGTTCCTCTGCCTCTTCACCTCTTGAATCTGTTCTATCAGATCAACCGATGTAATTGTCATCAAAAATACCCGTCCTTCACGAGACGCTTCAGCCCTGGATTAGATCAACTATTCTTAGGTCTCTCACCCTAAGCGACGGCGGTCTCATTAGATCTCTGCAGACTTACCTACACTAAAGTCTAGGGAGATATCGACCGCGATCGCCGAGTGGGTCAAAGCGCCTACGGAAATTAGATCGACACCGCAAAGGGCGACTTCCCGAATCCTAGCTAGCGTCATGTTTCCACTGGCCTCGGTCGGAATCCGTCCGGCCACAACCCTGACGGCCTCCGCCATATCCGAAGTCGTCATATTATCCAACAGTACACAGCCAGCCCCCGCTTCGAGCGCCTCCTTCAGCTCTTCGATGGATCCGACCTCTACCTCAACGACGAGGTGATGCGGCGCCTTAGCGACGGCGGCCCTAGTAGCTTCGAAGACCGACCCCGCTGCGACGATGTGATTGTCCTTGATTAGTATCCCGTCGAAGAGGCCAAAACGGTGGTTGTATCCTCCCCCTTGTCTGACAGCGTACTTCTCGAGCGAGCGCAAGCCCGGGGTAGTTTTCCGGCTATCAAGTATCTTTGCCTTAGTTCCTGTGGTCTCCGCTACGAAAGCTGAGGTCATCGTAGCTATGCCCGACATCCGCTGCAGAAGGTTCAAAGCGAGTCTCTCACCCTTCAGCATCGCCTTGGCGGTCCCAGACAATTCGGCCAATATTTCATTCTCTGCAACACTTTGGCCGTCTATAACCAGGCTTCGAAATTCAAATGACTCCTCTAGGGCAACGAACACTTCCCTAGCCACGTCGAGCCCAGCTACAATTCCGTTCTGCTTGGCGATTAGCACCCCGGTAGCCAAAGCCCCATCTTCTATCGTCAATTCGGAAGTTATGTCACCGTGACCGATGTCTTCCCTGAGCCACCTGGCGATATCTCCCCGGAGAGTAGGCAAATCAATTCCGCTCATCACAATTCCTCGAGTAATTGGCGCTTGGCGCCCGCCATCAGAGCCTAGCTCTATCCGATTGGCTGCCTCAAATTTGCCGTCTCACGAAAATGGCTAAGGGATTTTAGTCTTCTGTATTGTCGATGCCTAACAAGGTGTCTATTGGATCCCCAGTGGTTTGGCAAACCTATCAGTTTGTCGTTTTAATCCTGGCAGTGTCTTTGAGCTCTTTCTGAAGAAAAGGCTCAAAGAGCAGGACAGCGGACTCGTGGTCTGAGTCACAAAAGGGGTCTATCTCCGTCGCTCACCCGATGGGTTTGGGCTGGCTATTGACTAGATCACTCAGAGATCTAAAAAGACCCGGCTCAGTCTGATATCTTCCGCAGTAATCTTCATCAGGTCGTCCTTAGAGACCTTTTCCGCCTGTGAATTTACAATTCGGTTAGCCTGACGAAGTCGCGACCTCTCGATTGCGTTCCTGACGCTCCTTGCGTTTGCAAAATGCGGCTGTGTCATCCTCTTGTTTAAGTACTCGCGAAAGGTCTCTTCGGCTTCTTTGGAAAAGTAATAAGACTGGTCCTTCAGTATCAGTCTCGCTATCTGATCGAGCTCTTCGATCGAATAGTCCGGAAAGTCGACGTGATGTGCGATGCGCGAATTCATCCCCGGGTTTGATTCAAAAAACTTATCCATCCGGTCCTTGTATCCAGCGACGATCACTACGAGGTCGTCCCGCTGATTCTCCATGACCTGCAACAGTATCTCTATGGTCTCCTGACCATAGTCACGCTCATTCTCCGGTCGATAGAGGTAGTAAGCCTCGTCGATAAAAAGGACTCCCCCCATCGCCCTCTTGAGCACCTCCTTGGTTTTTGGTGCCGTATGACCGATGTACTGTCCGACCAGGTCGTCCCTGGTAACTGCGACCAGGTGACCCTTTTTGAGATAGCCGAGCGAGAAGAGTAGCTCCGCCATCCTCATCGCCACGGTCGTCTTGCCGGTGCCTGGGCTGCCGGTAAAAGACATATGAAGGTTGGGCCTCGAAGAGGCCAGTGAGAAGCGCTTTCTCATCCGGTCGACCAGCAAGAGCGACGATATCTCCGCAAGCTTGGTCTTCACAGGACCCAAGCCAACCAACTCGTCGTCCAATCGAGCGAGTATCGCTTCGATCTTTGTCTTTTCTTTCTCCTCATAAAGATTGATCAAATCGTCATCTAATAACAGGGTCCCTTCCGCGTCGGCTACCGGATCACCTTCACTTAGCGCAGTTCCAGATTCCATAGCCCTCGGTTGGTCAGCCCTCGGTTGGTCAGCCCTCGGTTGGTCAGCCCTATTCATCTGGAAGTCCCAACTCCTCTTAGCCGAAGTATCCATCTCTCCTCCTCAAAAAGGCGTCGCTCCCGATCATTTCGGCAAACTTTTAATACCTCTCACCGCTCGGTTTGTCCGAAGCGTATGACGAGATCGAGTAGCTGATCCTTCGATCCTGGGTCTCAGTGCGGGATAGGCGAAAGCCGGGCTCCTCTGCTGGCCGATTGACTATGAATGAAAGGGCGGTCGTCTGTCGACCGTATGACGAGTCGAAGGCATTAACCCTCACATAATGGTTCGGATAGGCCTGCCTGCACCGATTGATCTCATACATCACGCCGGCTGGGTCGGAGAGGTCAAACATAGGCAGTCCCCACATATTCCAATAGGTATTTCTCGGATGGGGGTCATCGGTAAACTCCACCGATACCGCCCAGCCCGAATCGAGGCTGTATGAAACTTGGGCCAAAATCTCCTCGTCGGAAAGATCTGGCAGGAATGAAAAGGCCCCTTGAGTAATCCGCATAATTTTCTCCTGTACTAAAAAGATGGCGTCGCTACGACATCGGGCGTGTCAGTGGATTCATAATTAAAGGAGATACTCCCCCATACGTCGAGGGCTGCCTCCAGTTCGGGTGAACCTTGGGCGGCCTTTCGGAGTATCGCCTCGCCATCTAAGAGAAAGTCTCGACCCTCATTTCTGGCCTTGACCATGGCTTCTAATGCGACCCGGTTTGCGGCCGCACCGGCGGCGATCCCCATTGGGTGACCGATGGTTCCGCCTCCGAATTGAAAGATGACGTCGTCGCCTAGATAGTGGAGCAGCTGGTGCATCTGGCCTGCGTGGATACCGCCAGAGGCTACGGGCATCACCCCGGGCATCGACGCCCAATCCTGGTCGAAGTAGAGGCCCCTAACTGGATTTGCGGCGACCTTATCGAGCCTCAGCGTGTCGTAGTAACCCTGGACGGAGTTGGGGTCACCTTCGAGTTTTCCAACTATCGTTCCTGCGTGGATATGGTCAACTCCGATGAGCCTCGACCACTTGGCCAGGACCCTGAAGTTTACCCCATGGCTCTTCTGCCTAGTAAAGGTGGAATGTCCCGCTCGGTGGAGGTGGAGCAGTACTCCGTTTTTTCTACACCAGTTGGACATTGAGGTCATCGCGGTGTAACCGATGGTTAGGTCGATCATGACTACTACGCTGCCGAGTTCCTTGGCAAACTCGGCCCGCTCGTACATCTGCTCCATGGTCCCTGCGGTGATATTGAGGTAATGACCCTTGATCTCTCCGGTTTCTGCTTGGGCCGTTTGTACCCCTTCCATGCAGTACAAAAAGCGATCTCGCCAGCGCATAAATGGCTGGGAGTTTATGTTCTCGTCGTCCTTGGTGAAGTCGAGGCCGCCCCGTAACCCCTCATAGACAACCCTCCCGTAGTTCCTAGCGGAAAGGCCGAGCTTGGGTTTGATCGTCGCACCTAGCAGTGGCCGACCGAACTTGTTGAGGTATTCCCTCTCCATCACGATCCCATGCGGTGGACCTTGGAAGGTCTTGGTATAATGGGGCGGAATCCTCAAGTCTTCGAGTCTCAGCGCCTTGAGGGCCTTAAACCCAAAGACATTTCCGATGATCGACGAGGTCATATTGGCGATCGAACCCTCTTCAAAAAGGTCTAGATCATAAGCGATGTAGGCAATGTACTGCTCTGGGTTACCAGGAACCGGGTCGACCCGATAGCATTTCGCCTGGTACTGCTCGTAGCTAGTCAGGCGGTCGGTCCAGACAACTGTCCAGGTAGCGGTGGAACTCTCTCCGGCAACCGCCGCCCCAGCCTCCTCGGGTGGAACGTTGGCTTGCGGGGTGATCCGGAATGCCGCCAAGATATCGCTATCTTTTGGTTCGTAATCGGGCTGCCAAAATCCCATCTTGGTATATGGGATAACCCCTGCGCCCCAACGTGAAGTCTCAGCCTGTTCAATGTCAACTTCCATATAAACCCCGATTCTCGATCTAAAGCCACAAATCTCACTTCGGAAATAGTCGGTTAAGACCAGTTACAAAGTGCGGGTTCGATGGTCTGGAATTCGAACTCCGACAAAGCGATGCTACGATCTTTCGTTGAGAGAACCATTCAGTTTTCTCTTGGTTTTTGCCGTATTCAATTAACTAAAAGGTTAACTATGACCCCTGGCCAGCTGAAGACGTTGATCGCGGTAATCGAGTCTGGATCGATCAAGGGGGCTGCTGCGGCCCTTTTTGTCAGCCAGGCCGCAGTGTCGTCGTCACTGTCGAGTTTGCAGGAGGACCTCGGCGTTACCCTCTTCGAGAGAGAGGGGCGAGGCTTGAGAAAGACGCCGTCGGCTGAGGTCCTCTACTCCTACGCTAAACGGATCCTCGGTCTACTAGAGGAGGCGGAACTAGCTACCGTAGCTGAGTCCGACCCTGGTTCTCAAATGCTCCGGATCGGCGCAGTCACGACGGCTGGCGAAGTTTTAGTCCCCCGCTGGCTGAGGAGCTACCTACTCAAGAGGCCACAGATGAAGGTGACCCTCGAGGTGGGAAACAAGGAGCGGGTAATGGACCTGTTGATCACACACCGGGTCGACCTGGTGGTGGCGGGGAGGCCGACCAGAGGCGAGGAGCTGGCGTCACTCGCCACACGACGTCACGAACTAGTACTGGTTACTTCGCAGCCGGAACTCTTTTTAGCAAACGAGAAATCCGGCAAAAAGGAGGAAATCGACGGTTCAAATCCGCCGACCGTATCGGCAATTCCAGAAGAACTGCAGGGGGCGACCTGGCTACTGCGCGAGGTTGGGTCGGGGACCAGAGAAACCGCACTTGAGCTACTAGCCGAAATGGCCATTTCCCCGAGGACCCTGACCATTGGTTCAAATGGGGCGATTATCGACGCAGCCGAGGTCGGCCTAGGTATTGCGCTGGTCTCGTCCGAGGCGGTGTCACGTCAGCTCAAAGAGGGTTCTCTGCATACCATCGCTTGTGACCCGCTTCCGCTGGTAAGGAACTTCCACCTCATTGTCCGCAGCGCTTCGAGCTTTCCCACGACAATCGGAGATTTCGTCAGCTTTCTCGTTGACACAAAAGAGGTCTCCCTAACACCCAAGTTCATACCAACGGGGGAGGCGATTCGGGGGAATTGAAAAGTAGCATCGGAGTTATAGTTGGATCCTTTAGGGCATGGATCTACGGCGAGCCAGCGAAGGGTCAATGAAAAGGGGTGTTTGATTTGAAGGGTTCATACCAACCAGAAATTCTCGCGACGACCAGGAAACTGATGGCCAGGGGCAAAGGGATCCTCGCCGCAGATGAAAGCACTCCGACCCTCACCAAAAGGTTCGACAAGCTCTCGATCACTTCTAGCGCCGACACAAGGTTGACCTGGCGGGAAATGCTGTTCAGTTCGCCCGGACTATCCGAGTGGATCAGCGGGGTAATCCTCTACGACGAAACAATCCGTCAGAACAATCGAGATGGTAACGGATTCGTCGAAATGCTCAACAAGTGGGGAATTATCGCTGGAATCAAGGTAGATACCGGAGCTAAGCCTCTTGCCGGTTTTATCGGCGAGACGGTCACCGAGGGACTCGACGGACTTAACCAGCGGGTAGAGGAGTACTACAAGCTCGGAGCCCGCTTCGCCAAGTGGCGCGCAGTGATCTCTATCTCGGAGACCAACCCCACAGCCGCCTGCATTGATGCTAACGCCCATGCACTTGCACGATATGCAAAGATCTGTCAGGAAGCCGGGCTCGTTCCGATCGTAGAACCGGAAGTCTTGATGGATGGAGAACATTCCATCGAGGTCTGTTACTCGGTTACCGAGCGCACCCTTTTGGCGGTCTTTGAACAGCTGAGGATCCAGGAGGTCAAGCTAGAGGCGATGGTTCTGAAACCGTCGATGGTTTTGCCGGCTTCAGACTCCCTGGCTCAAGTCTCCACCACAGAGGTCGCCGAAGCCACGGTCAAGTGCTACTTGAGGAACGTACCAGCGGCGGTAGGGGGTATTGCCCTGCTATCTGGGGGACAAAAGGAGGAGAACGCAACAGCTCATCTCGCAGCGATGAACAAGCTCGGACCACTCCCCTGGCCGCTTACCTTCTCCTTTGGAAGGGCGCTGCAAGATCGACCGATGAGAATATGGGGCGGGAAACAGGAGAATTCCACAGACGCACAGAGTGCGCTGTTAGAGTTGGCTCAAGCCAACTCGCAGGCGTCAATCCCGTCCAGTTGACCGGAGGTCAGTTCGCCTCAATTAGCCGGTGAAGGGTGGTTTGGGAACTTGAAGGTGAGTCTGGTCCCAAAGCCGGCTTTGGAGTAGATCTCGAACTTTCCGCCAAATAGTTCTGCCCTCTCACGCATTCCTAGCAGCCCAAAGTGGTCTTCGCTCGTCGCGAGACTCGAGTCGAATCCGACCCCATCGTCCGATACCGAAAGGACCACCTCGTCCTCGGCTATCCTAAGTTTGACCGCAACCGAATTAGCGTGGGAATGCTTCAAAACGTTGCTTAGTGCCTCTTGACAGACCCTGAAGATCGCTATCTCAAGGTGCGACTCTAAGCGCACGTCATCGACGTCTACGCTCGAAATCAATCCGCCGGGAACCCTAAAAAGGGACTCCAGCGCCGAACGCAGGCCTAGATCATCAAGTACTCCGGGCCTCAGTCTCCTTATTGAGTCTCGCGCCTCTTCAAAAGTCCTGTTGGCTAGCTCCTTTGCTCGAGAGAGTTCGCTAATGACGCTCGCGGGATCGTCAAAGGCCGCACCCTCAGCTGCATCGAGGTGAAAAAGCAAAGAGAGCAGGCCTTGACCTATTCCATCGTGGAGGTCGGTGGCGATCCGCTTACGCTCGGACTCCTGAGAGTCGATAGTAACTTGGGCGAATCTTGCCAGTTCATGCTCCCTTTTGGCGAGGCGATCCAAAAGCAGAGTTGACTCCAAGGATGGGGCGAGCAACGATCCGACGACACTTAGGATCTCGGCGACTTCGCTAAAGTCGGTCAGCTCCTTGGCCCAATGGACGTTGAGAACTCCGACTACTACCGGCCCCCTCTTCATCGGGACAGAGACGAGCGAGACGAAGTTCTCCCCCTTCAGTTCGGGGATATAGCGATACCTTCGGTCCTTCCACTTGTCTGGGACGATCGCAACCTCGCCGGTCTCCGCGACCCAGCCGGCTACACCGTCGCCGATAGCCAGCTCTATACTCCCGGTCAGCAGGTCGAATGGCGGTGTGGCCCCGATCAGGGATATTCTTCGCCTCTCCAGATCAACCATGTGGACGAAACAGACATCCGCTCCTACGGATTTCACTACAACCTCCGCAACCGCCCTAGCCACCTGTGCCGGGTCTGACGCCTTGGCGGTAGCTGACGCGACGGCTCTCAGTAGGTTGAGCTGATCTATCTTGTCGACCATCAGTGAAAGATCCCCTCCCTCATCGCAACTGCTACCGCTTTGGTCCGGTCTCGCACTTCGAGCTTGCGATAGATCGACGAAAGGTGGGTCTTGACGGTCTCCTCCCCGAGGATCAATTTCGAGGCGATCCCCCGGTTCGAAAGTCCGCGAACAACGAGGTCTAAGACTTCGCTCTCCCGCTTGGTCAATCCGAGATGCGCCCCGGGCCAAAACTCTCCCGAGTGGAGTCTCGCAGCGAATAGCGCTACCCTGCCAGCGATAGCGGGGTCGATAACTATCTCCCCCTTGACTACGCGTTCGAGCGAATCCACGAGCTCCTCGGATCTTGCCTGCTTGAGGAGGAAGCCCCTCGCTCCAAGGCGTAGGCTTTCAAACAGGTACTGCTCGTCGTCGTAGACGGTGAAAAGAACTACTGGTATCTCAGGGTTTCGCCTCACAATCTCCCTGCAGAGGTCGATTCCAGACTCTCCACCTAGCCTTATATCGCTCAAGACAACATCGGCGACGCACTCCTTCAACCACGCCAAAGCTTCGGTGGCACTACGCGCCTGGCCGCAGATCGATACCCTTTCCTGATGCCTCCTGAACATAGAAGACAGCCCGTCAAGGATCACCTCGTGATCATCTACTAGGAGAACCCTGATTGGCACCTTGTCCAACTTTACCCCATCCGAACTTATCCAGATCTGCAAACCATCGGTCGCAATAAACCAGCGACGGCAATCTCCGAATCTAGCAATGAGAGACTCAGCTAACCATCCATTGGGGCTACTAAGACCGCCCATCCCAATTATTGGCCCGTTGAGGGCCATTTAATTAGCGATAAACATAAGCAGCGATAAACACCGTCGATCTGCGCTTCGCAGTTCGCTACTTCACAAGCTTAGGTCACCGCGAGCCCATGGCGAATCTGAGAACAGTCAGCTAACTGGTAGGGACTCTCACTCTAAAGATCCCCCCTTTGTGGGATGGGGGAGGCCCTAGCGCCGTAATAGCGTGAAGACAACAGTGCCACAGCTAGAGCTTGGCGCATATTCTTTGCAGAGACTGGCACGGCAAAGGGAGCACACAGAATGATGCAAGAGCGAATAAGGATTGTTCCATCGGTGCTTCCGGCCGACTTCTCCAGGCTCGGCGCTGAATGTGCACGCCTCGAAGAAGCTGGCGTCGATCGAATTCAATGGGACGTAATGGATGGCGTCTTTGTCCCCAATCTCACCATGGGACCCGACATCATCGCCTCGTGCCGCAAAGACACCTCCCTCGGCTTCGAGGCCCACCTGATGATACAAGACCCTGAAAACTCTTTATCACGCTATGTCGACGCAGGCTGCGAAATCGTCATTGTCCACGTGGAGGCGACAACACACCTGCACCGAACGCTCAATCAGATTAGATCTCTAGGGGCCAAAGCTGGGGTCGCGCTCAACCCTTCGACCCCAATTTCGATGGTAGAGAACGTGGTCGACTTGTTAGACCTCTTGCTGATCATGACGGTGAATCCTGGATTCGGTGGACAGAAGTACATAAAGTCCATGGAACCGAAGATCCGTTCCGCCAAAGAGCTGATAAAAAGTTCCGGATACGAGATAGAGCTCGAGGTCGACGGTGGAATATCGTCATCGACGATAAGTGGGGCGGCGAGCTCTGGGGCAAATACCCTGGTAGCGGGCAGTGGACTATTCAGCCACCCGGCTGGCCTTAGGACGGCGACCGCAGAATTGAGACAACTAGCGACGGAGGCTCTCTCATGAGCAACGAAAAGATGACTGAAGCGAGCCTGGACCGGCTGGCGACGACGGCAATCAGGATGCTGTCGATAGACCAGGTGGAGTCGGCCAATTCGGGCCATCCAGGACTTCCCTTAGGCCTAGCTCCAGTGGCCTACACCATCTACTCCAAGTTCCTGAAGTTCTCTCCCCAGTTCCCTAATTGGCCGGATCGGGACCGTTTTGTGCTTTCCGCTGGACACGGGTCGGCGCTTTTGTACTCCCTTTTGCACCTTTTTGGTTATGAGCTATCGATTGAAGACCTCAAGGCCTTCAGACAGCTTGGCTCGAAGACACCGGGCCATCCGGAGTATCGACATACCCCGGGCGTGGAGGTAACCACCGGGCCACTGGGACAGGGATTTGCCACCGCAGTGGGTCTGGCCTTAGCCGAAAGGATGGCTGCGGCGAGGATAAACCCTCAGACCGATATTGAACTGGTCGACCACAAGACCTTTGTACTTGCGTCTGATGGCGATCTCATGGAGGGGATATCGCACGAAGCCGGATCGCTGGCTGGCCACCTTGGGCTTTCAAAGCTCATCGTCTGCTTTGATGACAACGACATAACAATCGACGGCCCGAGGCACCAATCCTGTACCGACGACGTTCTCGAACGCTTCAGCGCCTATGGGTGGCACACCTTGCAAGTCGAAGACGGAGAGGACCTGGCAGAGATCGAATCGCAGCTCCAAAAGGCGATTGACGAGAAGTCTCGTCCCTCGTTGATAGCGATAAAAACGACCATCGGATACGGTGCGCCAAACAAGGCGGGAAAGAGCGTAGCTCACGGTGGTCCGCTCGGCAAAGATGAAGCTGAAGCTACCAAGATCGGCTTTGGATGGCCATTGGAACCGACCTTCTTCGTCCCAGCCGAGGTGAGAGAGTACCTCGATGCGATCTTGGAGAACAAAGCGCTCGCTTATGGAAAGTGGCTTCAAGAGTTCAACGCCCTTGGCTTCGATCCATTTAGCCAAGAAGACCTTCGAAGTGCCCTCGGGTCGCTAGTCGATTTCGAGGTGGGAAGTTCCCTTGCCACCAGAATTGCCTCCCAGAAGAATCTCCAGGCGATCATGAAGGATATGCCCTCATTGGTCGGCGGATCCGCCGATCTAGCCGAGTCAACGGGAACAAAGCTCGACTTCAAAGCGATAGGAAAAGACGATTACACGGGGAGGATCATCCACTTCGGCATCCGAGAGCACGCCATGGCGGCCTGCTCCAATGGTCTAGCGCTCCACGGCGGGTTCAGGCCATTCTGCTCGACCTTTCTGGTCTTCTCCGACTACCTACGCCCGTCCATTCGGTTATCTGCCATCATGGGATTGCCGGTGATCTACATTTTCACCCACGACTCGATTGCCGTAGGTGAAGACGGTCCGACTCATCAGCCGATAGAGCACCTGGCAGCGCTTAGATCGATCCCTAACCTCATGGTGCTGAGGCCTGCGGATGCTAATGAGACCTCGGAGGCTTACAAGACGGCTCTAGAACATACCACCGGCCCCTGTGCAATCATCCTCAGCCGCCAAGCCCTGAAAACCCTCGAGCCCTCGAGCCCTGGATGGATGGCCAAAGACGGGGCGAGAGTCGTCTTCGGACAAGACGGTCTCTCCGAGGTGACCATCTTGGCTTCGGGTTCCGAAGTGGGCCTCGCAATTGATTCGGCGAAGATTCTCTTCGATCTGCACAAGGTTCGGGCCCGGGTGGTCTCGGTACCTTGGCGTGAACGCCTTATCGAGTTCGACGAAGCGAGGCAACTCGAGATCTTGGGTCCAAATCAAAACCGGCTAGTAGTCGAAGCGGGGATCGAAATGGGATGGGAGGCGCTGCGTGGTCCAGGTGGGAAGTCGCTAGTCATGAAGTCGTTCGGAACCTCCGCTCCTGGATCAAAAGCATCAGCTCACTTCGGCTATACGACCGAAAAGGTAGTTTCCTTGGCGCTAGCTATAGCCAATGCCGTCTCTAACCAAGACCTCCCCGACTCAACCCCAATGGTTTCACTAGCACACCACCTGCTTCAAGCGACCGAGGCCGCGGCCATCGCCGCTCAGGCGCAGGTCGGTCTTGGCAACAAGATCGCGTCCGACGCTTTGGCGACCGAGGCGATGAGGAACTCACTTGGGAAGATGGAACTTTCGGCAAAGGTCGTCATCGGCGAGGGGGAGAAGGATAACGCTCCGATGCTCTACGTTGACGAAGTATTGGGAGCCTCGGAATCGGTCACCTTTGAATTAGCGGTAGATCCATTGGAAGGCACGAACTACGCCGCCAAGGGTCAGGACGGTGCCGTATCGGTCATCGCCGGTTCTGAATTGGGATCCCTCTACTCGACCAGTGGCTACTACATGGAAAAACTGGTCGTCAAAGCTCCCGCCAAGGACGCAATAGACATAGCAAAAGGGGTCGAATACAACCTTAGGGCTATCGCCACTAGCTCGAACAAAGAGATCAGTGATCTCAAGTTCATCGTCCTAGCTAAGCCGAGGCACGACGAATTGATTTCTCAGATCCGTTCATTGGGCGCAAAAGTGGTAGAGATTCCCGATGGCGACGTAATGGCGAGTATCAAAGTGATGATGGAGGCCTCTGAGTTTGATGGCCTCTACGGAATTGGCGGCGCACCCGAAGGTGTGATCTCGGCCTGCGCTGCGAAGCTACTCGGGGCGGGGATGCAAACCCGACTGGCCCCTCAGTCTGAGGAGGAGATAAAACGGCTCAACTCGCTGGAGCCCGACTGGAAAGACAGGATAATGACGCCCCAAGATATGGTAAAAGGCGACTCGGTAGTCGTGATAACCGCCATAACCAATTCGCCCCCACTTGATGCGCCCTTGAAAAACAAAACGGGTTGGACGACGTCTTCTCTGGTAATAACTAAGTCTGGAGAACGCCTTATCCACAGGGACCACTTGACGACGATAGACCAGAGGAGAGCCCACGATGCCACATAGGCTCACACTTCTCGAGCGGGTGCGAGGTGAAGTTAGTCGCTCACGCCACGTACCGATGCTCGCGATAGCTGGCGATAGCGCCTCAGGGAAAACAACCCTAACGAGGGGTCTGGTAGAGGCACTCGGATCAGATCAGATCACCTCGATGTGCACCGATGACTACCACCGTTACGACAGGCTGGAGAGAAAAGGACTCCCATTCACCGCCCTCCACCCTGAGTGCAACTACCTAGACATCATGGAGCAGCACCTCCAGCTCCTCACCTTGGGCCAGCCAATCCTAAAGCCGGTCTATAGCCATTCACACGGGACCTTGGATCGACCAACCCTGCTTACCCCGAGCGACTTCGTAATTGTCGAAGGACTCTTTCCACTTCACTCAAAGCTCTCTAGAGCCTGTTTTGACGTAACGGTGTTTCTCGATCCACCCGAAGAGGTGAGGCGGTCATGGAAGATAAAGCGCGACACCACCCAAAGGGGCTATACCGAAGAGCAGGTAGTCCTAGACCTCGACCGGAGAGAACCTGAGTCCCAGGCCTATATCCGTCCACAACGGACCCACGCCGATATAGTCATACGTTTCATGCCCGCGAGCAACGAAGACGGTTCTCAAACGATGAATGCCGAAATCCTTCTCCGGCCGACTATTGCCCACCCTGACCTGACAGACGTCTTAGGAAGCGATACCCGGGAGGCGATTCACTTAAAGCTAATTCGTGACGACGATGGTAAGCCGGTGGATGCTCTGCACGTCCATGGTGGGGCCAGAAGTGAGCTCTCCAAGAGCGTCGAGGAGGTCATCTGGCACCACCTAGGCCTAAATCAGCCGGTGCCGACTTCCATCGGGCAGATCTCGCCCGGGGTGAGGAGCGAGCCGCTAGCAATAGCTCAGCTTGTCCTCCTCTATCACCTGATCACCGCAGCCACCTCCTGAGACACGGGTCCAGAATCACCTCGGGAGTTGATATCGAACCAGCTGGGCCCTGTGCGAATCATTTGTGCGAGACAACCGTGGGGGGGGGTCGGAGGCCATTTTGAGCCATCGGTCACCGATTTGCCTCCTTCCAGAAGCTAGACTCACCAGCTATGGAAATTGTGGACACCCTGGAGTTTCTCCTCGGTACCTGGAAGGTCGATCGCCTCTTCCAGGACTTTCGCTTGAGTATCGAAGGTCACTTCCAAGGAACTGCGTCAATTTCTGCTCGGGAGTCAGATAACGATGGCTCCAGGACTTCTGGGGCAGTAATGGATGAATCGGGCGAACTGCACTTCGGTGACTACGCGGGACAAGCTCGCCGACATCTCGAATTCCGGCGGCTCGAAGCTAGCGCCGTCTCGGTCAACTTTGTCGATGGAAGGCACTTCGTGGACCTCGATCTCAGAAAGGGGATCTGGCGAAGTGAGCACCTTTGTGGGAGCGACAATTACGAGATCGTCACTTTGGTGCTTTCCGCCGACTCTTTCCAGGAGAGATGGAGCGTAAGGGGATCAGCAAAACAATACGATGCCGTTACTAATTTCGCCCGGGTCTAGCAAAGTCCCACTGCGCTTGGCCGACATCGCACTACCCTAAGGCGAAAAACACAAACAAAGGCGAACTTATATCTCAGGAAAATTGATTCTTTTGTAAGCCTTCGCTCAGATTTAGCTTTAATTCGGAGTGCTTAGCGTTGCCCTTGCGCTGAAGCTTGCACCTATACATATCTATGTCAGCTCGATCCAGGATCAAATCAGTGTCGTCTGAGGCCCCAGAAGACTTAGCAAAACCTATGCTTGCTCCGACGCTGACGCTCACATCGGAGAGCTGGAAAACAGAGTCGAAAGCCTTTGTCAGGCGCTGAACCATCTCCGCACTCTGCTGATCGTTGAAGGTCCCAATGCTGATAACTACAAACTCGTCCCCGCCAAGGCGTCCAACAAAATCGGTCTCCCTGACCCTTGAATTGAGCCTATTGGCTACCTGCCTCAAAAGATCATCGCCGACAGCGTGGCCGTAATTATCATTGACCGCTTTGAAACCGTCAAGGTCCACAAAGAAGACACCAATGTCCGAATTTGTCCTTCGGGCCCGGCCAAGCATTACAGAAAGTTGCTTATGGATTTCAAGTCGGTTAGGAAGTCCGGTCAAACTGTCATGGCTTGCCTGGCGAGATAGTTCACGCTGTGTCTGCTTTAGATCGTTGACGTCGACGAACATCATCAATAACGATGCCTCGCCGGAAGCGGAAACCATCACTTCAGCATGGAGAAGCGTCCATATCGGATCTCCTGTGACCCTACGCAGTTCGACCTCGGACCTTATCCTCAAACCATTTTTCGGGTCCGGAGATCCGAAGTCAAGGGCCCTTAGATGGGCCAAATCGATATGGTCATATATCCTCAGACCTTGGAGTTCCGATGTGTCGTCGAGCCCGAGCATCGACACCAACCTTGAGTTGGCAAAAATCGTCTCACCGTCCCAAGTAACATGCCAAATTCCCTCACCGGCAAGCTCGACGATACTTCGATAACGGTGCTCCGACTCCGCAAGCTCAATCTCGAATTGAATCCGCTCGGTCCTATCTCTCGCTGCCAGAACATATCCGACCTGACTAGCACCATCGAAGCGGCCACCGACCAGCTCGACCCAAACAAATCCCTGGTCAGCAAGTCCGTTACCGATCTGAATCCGGAACTGTTCAGAATTGGTCGGCGCACCACTCTTCAACGCTGAAAACCATGCGCTAAAGTTCTCCCAATCCAAGGGATCAAATAGCGACCTTACGTTGATACCGACTAACTTCTCCGGATCCTTGCCGATCCGACTCAGCGAATTAGACGCCCAAGTGATCTCCCCTTCGGTATCTAGCTGGACCAAAAAGTCATGAACCGCCCTACTGGACGCCTCCATCACCGCACTCTGCTCTCTGTGCTTGGCGTCTAAATCACTGAGTTCACCGCTGAGGGCAAGTCTCTCAATGTTCGACTTGAGCTGACTTTTGAAAAATTCGAGTCTCTTTGGGTCTCCGGCGGGATCCACGCCCGAGCCACCTATGGCCACCAGTCCCAAAAGCCGCTTATCGGTGTGGGACGTTATGGTAATCCGCTGCTCCCAGCTGCACTCTTGCCCCAAGAGCAAAGGAATGAGCGAAGACTGTCTTTCGCCGTCTCCAATGGTATCCATCCAGTCCGCTTCAAAGTGCTCTCGGTCCACTAGCAAACCCGTCAACCTTGCGCTCGATATCTCGGCTGGATTGAAAACGGGCGTAGGGTTCGACTTGGTGACAAATACGAGGATCACTCCGAGATCAAAGTCGAAGTTAGCGAATCGCGCCGATTCAACCCAATGCGCAACGGCCTTCACCTTGGTCAGTTCAGACCCAGAAATCGCCCACTCATAAAGGTCAGCTGGTCGAGCTTCCCTCATAGACCTGCACCCCTTACACCAAGCTTGCCACCAAGAGCCCAAATGGCGACATGGCGGCCGGTCTCCCATCGTCCCCAGACGGAAAAATAACCTAAACGAACGGCTCTTGCCCAATACGAATGCAAAGAACTGTTACAAGTATCGGTAGGCTAAAAATCTGACTTTACTACTTCAAGGGATATGTTTTTTTAATTTCCAAGAGGAGAAACTCGTCTTTGCTGGATTCGCTTCGCCAACAAAGACGACAATTCTCCCGCAACGTCGCTTGGCCATCCGTCACTAAGTCATGAAAAGGCGGTGCTACCTGGCTTTTATCGCCTCGATTAGTTTGGGAACAATCTTCGATGCATCGCCGACGATACCAAAGTCGCAGACCTGAAAGATCGGAGCCTCTTTGTCCTTATTGATCGCCACGATATTCTTCGAACCCTTCATGCCAACCATATGCTGGGTGGCTCCGGAGATGCCAACTGCGATGTATAGGTTCGGCTTAACTGTCTTTCCGGTCTGACCGACTTGATACGAATAGGGGACCCACCCGGCATCGACGATCGCCCTAGACGCCCCGGGTGCGCCGTTAAGCAGTGAAGCTAACTCCTCTACCAACTGATACCTGTCCGGCTGGCCCAGGCCTCGACCGCCGGAGACAACCACCGGAGCCTCATCTAGCTTGGGTCCGCTACGCTCCTCTACGTGAGACGATACGATCTTCGCGCCATCAGTGGAACCTAGGTCTGATACGCTGGCCGATACAACTTCGCAGTTTGCAGCTTCTTTTGCCTCCGGGGCAAAAGACTTGGCCCGAATAACGAAGATCTGTGGAGCAGCTGCCGCGAACTTCGAAGTAAGGATCATCTCGCCACCAAAGATCGCATGCTCGGCGTTCAGCTCAGAACCGTTAGCGACAAGATTGACCACGTTGGTTATAACCCCTACCGACAGCCTTGCCGACAGCCTTGCCGCAGAATCGCGGCCGTCATAACTCGTGGCAAAAAATATCGCGTCGGGTGCAGAGTCACTCGATATGGCCTCCGCCATCGCCGCAGCAACCTTCGGTCCGGGCAGCGATCCCGCCAATGAACCTATGTCGTAGAGCTTTGATACCCCGTAGTCACCAAGTACCCCTGCATAGTTGACGACGCCCTCACCCCATGCGAAAGCTTCGACCTTGTCCGCAAAAGTGTTCGCCGCAGTTAAGAGTTCAAGGGTTGCGGTTGTCGGCTTGGCATCCGCGAACTCGGCCAATACCCAAATTTTTCCTAGAGACACTTAAAAATCCCCTTCTTTTCGAATCTATTTATAAACCAAAAAGGTCAGATGACCTTAAGTTGCTCCAGGTAACCCACAAGTTGGCCAATAGCATCGTCGCTATCTTCGATAATCGTTCCAGCCTGTCGAGCTTCGGCTTTTCTCACCGAAACAACCTGCTGGCCAGAGTTAGCCCCACCTACCTGGCCCGATAAGCCCAAATCCGCTACTGTCAAGGTCGTTACCGGCTTGGATTTCGCCGACATGATCCCCTTGAAAGACGGGTACCTCGGTTCGACGACCCCGGCGGTGACGGTAACGAGCGCAGGCAACGGAGATGTGACCTCGTCAAAACCGGCCTCGGTCTGCCTCTCTACCTTGAGGGCTCCGTCCACAATCTCAACCTTCTTAGCAAAGCTCACTGAAGGAAGCCCTAATAATTCAGCGATCTGCACGGGAGTCGTTCCGGTATATCCGTCGGTCGACTCAGTTGCCGTGATGACAAGATCGAACTCGGTAGTCTTTATCGCCGCCGCGAGCACCTTCGCTGTCGAAAGTGCATCGGAACCCGCCAGCTCGGGGTCTGAAACTAAGATACCTTTAGCCGCGCCCATAGCAAGCCCAGTTCTAATTCCCGATACTTCGCTATTCGGCGCCATAGAGACCAGGGTGACCTCTCCCCCACCGGCAGCGTCAACGAGCTGAAGAGCCATTTCAACACCAAAGGTGTCCGAATCATCTAGCACGAGCTTTCCGGCCCTGACTAAGTTGCTAGTGTTTGGATCAAGTGATGGCGTCACTGTCGGGTCGGGGATCTGCTTTACACACACACAGATATTCATAACTTCGCATTACTCCTAGTTTCCACCGGATCAGTTCGCGACTCGGGTTAGCCGACCACCCGGCGAATCTCTGCAATCTTATTAGTTATGATACCCGTTACCGGATGGTAACTTAAATCTATAGCGCTTTTTTCGTTATCTAAGGTCCAAACATTTACCTTAAGCCCGGCCTCTAAGCAACGCTCCAATGGCTTGCCCACTGCGTTGCGATGATGCAGGTTCAGCCCGAAAAGTCCGAGTTCTTTGGCATAAGAGATCGGTCGGTCGACCGAAATCCTATGCTCCAATAGGAGGGATACTTTCGCCTCAGGCACCTTGGACTTTAACGATTCGATCACTTTTCGATCGAATGAGGAAAAAAGCAGCTTCTTTGACTTGGCTAGCGGGCCACACTTTGCTAGCACCGAATCGGTAAACTCGTCGACCCGACCAAAAGGGTCCCTCTTCAGCTCGAGATTCAGCAACATCTCTCCCGCCGCCGCTAGCACCTTGTCTAGCGTGCAGATAGATAGCCTTTCGAGTTCCAGGTCCTCCTCACGTGCCTTTGCCAGCTCGTAACCCTTCTGCTTGGGGTCGTGACTGAGAAAAACACCCCCATCTGCCCCCAATCGAAGGTCAATCTCCGCCCCATCGGCACCACTTGAGAGGCTAGATGTAATTGCCGGAAGGCTATTGGGTTTGTAAACGCGGTGATCCCCCCTATGGGCGAGCACAACAGGCTTATAACGAGATCCACTTATCAGAGGGAAATCCTCAAATCCACTCAATTTATCTCCAAAGGAACTTCAATGGTCACTTTTGCGCTGGGTCCGGGACGTAGGCTGATCTTGCCATCCAGCTGCGTAGTCACTAGGTCTCTAACTATCGAAAGACCTAGCGATGCAGTAGTCTGGAGGTCAAAAGAGTCTGGGAATCCTTCTCCGTTGTCCGATATTGTAACTTTGAGGACTGAATTGGTCCTCACTAGCTCGAGTTTAATTTTGAGACCCACTGTCTCATCTGCTGGCAAACTGGCAAAGGCGTGCTCAACCGAGTTTTGCATCAACTCAGCGATTACAACGGCCAACGGGGTCGCAATGCTGGCTTCGACATCGCCTAAGTCACCTATGACCTCGAACTCCGCTTCCACTCCTTGGGGAGCAGACTCAGTAGCCAATGCCTGGATAGAGTCGATTACCTTTCCCATAGGAGCTTGTTCACCCACTTCTCGACTTAGAGCCTCATGGACTAGCGCTATCGATCGAATTCGCCTCTCCGCCTCAGAGAGTGCCTGCTTAGCTTTATCGGAATCTATTCGTCTCGCCTGTAGCCGCAGAAGGCTCGAGATCGTCTGAAGGTTATTCTTCACCCGATGGTGGATCTCTTTTATCGTCGCGTCCTTGGACAGGATAAGCCGATCCTTCACCCTGAGGTCGGTGACGTCCCGGAGAAGTACCAAGGTGCCCGAAGGCGAACCCCGGTCGAATAGCGGGAAAGATATGAACTCGACGACGATATCGCCCTTCCTCTCGATCTCATCTAAGACCGGGTTACACTCGAGCGCCGCCTGAGCTGGCCCCAGTAACGGGAGGCCGAGTTCGGTCAGTCCGCTACCCCTCCTTGGCGACCGGCATCCAAGCCGATGGATCGCACTAACCCCATTAGGAGACATGAACTGCACGAGACCATCTGCGCTTAGGACCATCACGCCATCGCCGACCCTCGGGGTCTCGACTACGTCGTCGTTCGAGTAGGGGAACTCCCCGTGCTGGATCATCTTCGCGAGCTTCTCGAAGAGCGAGACGTAGGTAGCTTCGAGTTCACCCTGAGCCCGTTGAGGATTAAGTAGAAAGTCCCTCACCATCACGGCGATGATCTTGCCTTCATAAGGCACAGGTATCGCCTGGGACACTACCTTGTGCGTCCCAGCCTGGTCGATTCTCTCCTGAAAGCTCGGTCCTCCCGAAGAGAAGCTCGAAAAGATGCTCTGGGCGGATTCCTTGGAAAAGACAGAACCCACCATATCCACTTGATGAACCGTTGCGGCGGTGGCTGGCCTTACTTGTGCGACGACCACGACCCTTGCAGGGTTGTCCGGGTCCCTCACGAAAAGCAGGAGATCTGAGAAGCAGAGGTCCGCCAGCAAACCCCACCGTCTAACCAGTTCGGTGAGCCTTGCCTTAGCTTCGTCCTCCAGACCAAACAATAGGTCTTCGACCATCTATATGTCTAGATCTCCACTTCGTAAGGTCTGCGTTCCTTGAATCCTAAGAGTCTGTTATATCCAGTGGAGGTGATGAACTCTTTTATCTCCCCGACCCTAAATCCTACATGGTCGATACCATGAGAATCCGAAGCGGTAGTTATCGGGACGCCTAGTTCGAAAAACTTCGAGAGAAGATCTGGAGCCGGATAGGCTTCGCCGACCGGTTTTCGAATTCCCGCGCTTGATACCTCGGCGGCGATCCCCGAGGACGCTGCCGCCTGGGCCATCCGATCGAAGAACTCGTCTGGAACCGACGGGAAGTGTCCGGCAACCTTTATCAAGTCGGGGTGCGCCAGCACGTCAATTACGCCCGACTGCGCCAACTCTTCTAATGCCGTGGTATATGCACCCCACGCCTTTTCGATGCCGTAGTGATTCCAATACTCCATCACAAAGGGATCGGAGATGTGATCGAAGGGCCAGTCATCTATCCAATGCACCGAACCTAGCGCGACATCGAGGGGATAGCCGGCCATAAGGGAAGCCACCCTATCCATCTCGCCGGGATAGTAGTCGACTTCAAGTCCCGCTATTACGGGGAGCCCGGCATCCTTGGCGGCTTGAACGACGCTGAAGTATTCGTCCATATCGGCTCCGCAATGCTGATGCCAGTAGTCGGACATCAGGCTTCTCATCTTCGATTCGGGATATCGAAGGAAAAAATCTCCGAGGATTTTTTCGGTCTGTCGAAACCTATAGATATGCTCGGTGAGGGCAATCTCGGCGACACCGGCGCTGTTCGCCTTCTCGCAGTACGAAGCGATCTCGTCGACACTCATTGGAGAGGCCGAGTGGCCATGGGGCCAAAGGTGCAAATGGTAATCAATCACCCAGTTAATGGTAGAGGTAATTTGCTACCAGATGTTATTTAACATTTTTAGCAAGTTCGGCAGTGACGAGATGTCTCCACGCTCTTGAGCAACTTCAATGATCTCCGCTGAGTCAACGCCTATCTTGGACTTGTAGGCGATCTCCGACGAGTAGAGCTCCGCTAGGCCGAGATAGTTACTGTTAACTTCGGAAAGAACTCGATTAAAAATTGGAGACAACCTCCGACCGAGGTCGTCGTCGATAGCGGGATTCTCCTTTAGGTAACGTCCTGTCAGCTCCGCCACCAGGACATTTTGCGAGTCATCGAGCTTTTGAGCAGAACTTGCGACCTCCCGATCTAGGAGGTTCTGAGGAAGGCACCTATTGATGACCACCCCAGCCAAAGGTAGGTTTCGCTCAAATAGCTCGGTGATAAAGAAGGATGCTTCGTTGATCGGTGCTTCCGAAGCGGTAGATATCACGATAAAAGTAGCCTGGTCAGAATTGATCAGCTTGGAGACGGTCCTCGCCCGCTCCAAGAAGCCGTCCTGCATACTCTGAAAATCGACGAAAAACTCGCCGAGTTCGGCCAAAAAAGCGCTCCCTAGTATCTTTTCAGCCACGGCATTAAATGGCTTAAAGGCTGAAACGAAGACCTTCGAGCGATAGGGCATGGTTAGCCATCTGAGGAGCTTTGAAGAGAAGAACTCTTCCATCCGTTTCGGTGCATCAAGGAAGTCGATCGCATTCCTTGATGGAGGGGTATCGACTACGATAAGGTCGAAATCCCCCCTGCCGTAGAGATCGTAGAGCACCTCGACTGCGATATAGTCGTGGCTCTGTACGAACTGAGAAGAGATGTTTTGATAGATCGGATTAGCAAAAATTCGTTCCTGGGCGTCGGAGTCTGCGCAGCTCTGCACGATCTGATCCCAGGACTCCTTCATGTCGACCATCGCTGCGTATAGCCTGCCCTTATGGCCCTCTATCCCTGAAAGGTCGACCTCTATCGGTTCGTTGCCCAATTCGCTCAGTCCTAGCGCCCCCGCTAGCCGCTTTGCCGGGTCGACGGTTATCACGAGCACCGATTTGTTCTCATGGACCGCCAAGGTGAGGGCAAGGCTCGCCGATATGGTCGTCTTGCCCACCCCGCCGGCCCCAGCGCAGAAAATCACGCTCTTCTCTTTCAGCTTTGAACCAAGAGACTCCGTCATCTAGGCCAGACCTGCCTCTATCGACTCGGCGACCTCTGCGATAAGGCCGAGGCCAGCAGGAAGAGAAATAACCTCGGCGACCTCGACTAGCGGCGAACTCTTCGCCACTTTCTCCTTGAGCAGGTCGACGTATCGACAGTTGGTCTCGGCCATAGCGTTCCACAGTTCACTCGCACCGATCAGGCCAGACCACCCTTTGCCAAGGGCCTTGGCGGCGATCCCCGAACCCTTGCCGTCGGCTAGCCAGTTGAAGACCTCCATTTCGGTCTTGGAAAAAACTTGGGGATAGACCCTATTTGCCACGACCAACGCCAAAGAGACTTCCGTCTGGGCGCTAAGGCGCTCCGCTAGCTCGACAGACTCCTGCACCGGAGTCTCTTCCGCGGTAGATACGAGTACTACCCCGGTAGTCTTTGGGTCCCTCAATATGTCCGACATCCAGGCCGTCTGATCGACCACCATCCCTACCCTAAAGAGTTCGCCGACCCCTTTAGGAGAGGCGAGCTGAGAGACTATATGTCCCGAGGCTGCGGAGTCCACAATGACTATGTCGTAATGGCTCTCCCTTACTTCCCAGCAGAGCTTTCCGACGACGAGAATCTCCCTTACCCCCGGCGCTGCGTTCGCCACGAAATCGAAGGCCCTGGCTAGCGGTCCTAACCTAGGAAGTACCGGAAGCCTTAGATAGATCTTGAGATACTCGTTTAGCGCCGCCTCGGTATCCATCGACATCGCCCAGAGGTTTGGTCGGACGAGTTCCGGCTTGAAACCGATAGCGCTTCGGCCAAACATCCGCTGGAGATCACCCTTTGCATCGACCTGGCACAAAAGAGTCGACATCTTTCGCTGGGAAGCGAGCCACGCCAAAGAGGCGGCAACAGTGGACTTTCCCACGCCGCCTTTGCCAGTGACGAATATTAGGCGCTTTGAAAGAAGCGCCTCGATCCCAGAAGCTGCCTTGGCGCTCACAGCGCCCCGAAGCCGACCCTACGCTCTTCTTTCGGCGGGCCGAGCTCGACATATGCGATCTTGGCCGAGGGAACTCCGACCCTCTTCCCCTTCTTGTCGGTCAACCAGAGGATAGAGCCGTCCTTAGACATAGCTTCCTCTACTAGCTTCTCGATATTCTCCTGCGTCTCGCCTTCGGGCGCTTCGAGTACTAGTTCTTTCGGCGATTCAGAGATTCCTAGACGGATATCCACTACGGCCCCCTATGTGCCCAATCTAAATTGGCCTCAAAGATGAAGCCTCCAATACTTAGCGACAAAACTAATCAACTACTGGCGCTTTGCCACCCTATGTTCCAACTTAGGAGATTCCTTGCCAAATGTCATCTCCGAAAATGAACCACGATGGCGAATCACCATAAAGATATGACCCAGGAAAACGATAGTCATCAGATAAAAGCCTATGTCGTGGAGGAATGTTGCACCCTGTCTAGCGGAGAGCGGCAGCGGTATATACAGTCCCATGACTAGCCCCGTCAAACACATCGCAATAAGTGACGATAGAAAGAACGCTCCGTTGAGCTTCTGTCCAGCGTTGAATCGGCCATTGCTCGGCCCGTCGACTTTCATGCGGCGCTTCAACCAATCTCGATCCGCTTCGCTCCAAGTCCCGAGTTCCAAGAGGCGCAGCCTCAGCTCCGAATAAGACGGAGAATAGATCATCGCGAGGACGAGCGGAAGCAGTACCAAAAAGCCCGCATATATATGTACTTCGACGATCAGTCCCCTGTCGCCGACTACTGGCGCCAGCGCGGGAAAGTACAAAAGGGATCCGGTCAGCAAAAGAGTGACAAAGCACACCGCCGTGCTCCAGTGGATCAACCTCTCAGACAGGATAAACCTAGGCGTAAAACTGGTTGTCGAATGGTCATTGTGCCCTCGAACTTCCGGATAGCCCATCTCTGCTACAGTCCCTGATAGTTGGCAATATATGCATCTTGTGGGTAGCCATTCTGTTCCCAGTAGCCAACCACTTGAGAAGACGAAACCTTGATCTCGTTGAGCCACTTGATCGACTTATAACCAAACATCTTCGGCACAAAGAGCCTGACTGGTCCACCATGCGCCTGAGAGAGGGGCTTATTGTCCATGGAGATCGCCACCAGGACTCCGAGCTGCTTTACCTGCGACAAACTAAGGGATTCGCTGTAGACGTTGTCGGCCGAGTAGAAGTTGACCGCCTTGGCTCCTTTCGATGGGTGGGCCATCTCTATCAGATCGGCGAGCGCCACCCCTTTCCATCGGACACCCTTCACTACCCAACCGGTAACGCACTGAAAATCGTCGATAAGTTCCACCTGATTAAGCCTCGAAAGTTCGTCGAAGCCATAGCTGTTCACCGTGTCGACTAACCCGGAAACCTTTAATCTGTAGCTCGCCTTGTCGATAAGGGGATAGCCCCCGGTGACGGTGTAATACCTAAATCCCCCACCGGGGAGAAATGACGTCAACGACCCCGCTCCCAAAGCGGAGGCGCTATTTGAAATCAAGTTCTCTATGGGCGCCCCGACAAAAAGGGAAGACGCCGCTACGGCTAGCCCGATCAGCACCGATCGCCTGGCCAAGTTTGACCCCACGTCAGACTGTGGAGCTATCTCGGTCAGCCCTTTCGGAAAGTCGCCACCAACAACCATATCGTCAGCAACTATTTTTAGAGAGAATTATTTCTAATTCTTATGATAGGCTCAGTTGCGCCAGCAGCTAGTTAATCTTCAGTTCGCTTCTGTATCGACGCGCCGGACCCATATCTACGATCTTCTGCGCCAGTTCAAGGAATTCCTTGGTACCTTGGCCAGAGTTCTCGGGCACCCCTGTATCGCCACCCTCCCTAAGGGTCACAGATAAAGGAATTTTTCCAACTAGCGGTACGGCTAGGCTCTCGGCGAGGGCTTCTCCGCCCCCAGAACCGAAGATTTCATACTTCTTCTGGTCATCGCCGACGAAGTAGCTCATATTCTCGATGACCCCCCTGACTGGAAGCTTTAACTTGCGAGCAGCCAAGGCGCTCCTCTGTGCGACACGCTCTGCGGCGAGTTGGGGAGTAGTCACGACAAAGACCTCCGACTTAGGTAGGTACTCGCCCAAGGAGAGTGCGACGTCTCCCGTTCCGGGTGGCATATCGATCAGGAGATAGTCGATCTTTCCCCAGAAAACGTCCACTATGAACTGCTCTAGCGTCTTGTGGAGCATTGGCCCACGCCAGATCACCGGGGTGTCGTCGGAGACGAAGAATCCGACAGACATGACCTTGACTCCATAGCCAACCGGTGGCACCATGAGGTTCCCGATCAACTGCGGCTTACGTTCAATTCCCAAC
>JABEUM010000118.1 GCA_013044475.1 Acidimicrobiaceae bacterium
AATCAGGAGGGGTGTTGCAGAATCTGGGCCCGTCCAGATTTATCCAGCCACAGCGGGTGTGGCTCGGTCCGGGGACCTTCTCTTGTGTGTAGTCTTCGCTAGCTGGCTCAGAACGGCCACATTGCCTCTGGATCCTATTATCATCTCGGCGTGGAGACTCCGAACGATAGGCCAAAGGACCCGGAAACCGGCCTTGAAGCCGAAGTCCGCTATGTTCAGCCATACCAAGCTCGAAAGTACTACATATGCCCCAGGTGCGGAGGAGACATCGAGCCAGGTAAAGGGCATTTTGTAGTAGTTCCACTACTGTACCCAGACCTGCGAAGGCACTGGCATCGGCACTGCTGGCTCCAACTCCCAAAGAAGTTCAAGACTTAGCGGCCTACTGCTGCCAAGGCCTGATCAAGGTCACAAAGTAGGTCTTCAATCGCTTCAATCCCGGCGGATATCCTAACCAGACCCGGTGGGGTGGCGTCTTCGCCTCGGTGACGGCTGCGTCTTTCCACTAGGGTTTCAACTCCGCCCAAAGACGTAGCGTAGGTCATTAGCTTTAGCGAATCGCAGAATCTCTCGGCCAAAGCCGAATCTCCGAAATCAAAGCTAATGAGATACCCGCTACCCCTCATCTGGCTCCTAGCCAACTGGTATCCGCCATTATTAGCGAGCCCCGGGTAGAAAACCTTGTCCGCCCCGAGGCGCCTTGTCAGTAGGTCCGCGAGCGCCTCAGCATTCTCCTGCTGGCGCTCGAAACGCAAAAATAGGGTCCTTGTGCCCCTCAAAGCTAGAAATGCCTCCATGGGACCAGGAATCGAGCCCGAGAGAGTTCTGATCTCCCTCAACTCGTCGGCTAACCGCTCATCCCTCGCCACCACGACTCCCATTATGACGTCGGAATGACCAGATATTACCTTCGTTGCCGAATGCACCACCAGGTCCGCACCCGTCTTGAGAGGGTTCTGCAGTACCGGCGATGCAAATGTATTATCCACGACCAGCACCGCCCTGGCCGTTTCCTTGAAGGATGCCCATTTATCCAACGGGTAAATCCGTAGCATCGGGTTGGATGGAGTCTCAAGCCAGTACAAGTCCTTGCGGTGGTCCTTGTCAGCGGTCGCTGGAGCGTCCGCTAGCAGAAGCATTGGGTCGGAGGAAACTTCTGGTGTAAGCAGTTTAAGCTTGAGAACTCCCCTGCTTTGAAGTGATTCTGCCAGAAGTCGGGTGCCGTTATAACTATCGTTGACCAAGAAAAGCCTCGAAGCGGAGTCGAGCAGTGAGAAAACAGCGCTCGTGGCGGCTTGGCCAGAGGAGAATGATACTGCGTGTCCACCTTCGAGTTCGCCGATTACCTCTTCAAATGCGCGCCAGGTGGAATTATCGTGTCGACCATACACGCTTGATTCGCCTTTGAGGTAGGTTGATGCGAAGCTCACGGGGGTATTTACCGACTTTATAATCTGTTGATTACGCCCCATGGAGACTGCCTTGGTCGAATCCGACCAGCCAGAGTCAAACACGAACTGCCCTCCCACTCACCAATTCAGCCGTCGAAGCTCCCTCCACGGAAACAATTCACCACAAGCTATGTCACTCTGGCGTCGGCAATACCTCGATATTGACATCTCGCCTAGTTATCACTCGGGCCTCTTGAATAAAGCGAACGGGGCGGTACATGTCCCAAACCCAGGCGTCCACTAGTCGAACGGTAACATAGCCTTCAGCCGATATCGATTCCGTATCGATCTCGACCGAATTGGCCAGGTAGAACCTTCTCTCGGTTTCAACGACATATTTGAATAGGGAGAGGACGGCTTTATACTCCTGATAAAGGGCTAGCTCAACTTCGCTCTCAAAGCGCTCTAGATCCTCAGAACTCATGAAAAAGTCCAGCCGGAAAGTCGATCCCCTAGAAGAAGGATCTGGCCCATGCTCAAGAAGGGCACAGCATCCGTCTTACCTCTTCTCCTTGATCTTTGCGGCCTTTCCTACCCTGTCTCTCAGGTAGTAGAGCTTGGCCCTTCTGACATCGCCACGAGTCAAAACTTCGATCTTGGATACGATCGGCGTATGTATCGGAAAAGTCCTCTCCACTCCGACACCGAAGCTCACCTTGCGGACGGTGAAGGTCTCATGTATTCCGCTACCTTGGCGACGAATAACTACGCCCTGAAAAATCTGCACCCTCTCGCGGTTTCCTTCGACGACCCTAACGTGCACTTTAAGCGTGTCTCCGGGGGCGAACTCTGGAATTCCTTCTCGGAAAGAGTCTCTATCAATAATGTCGGTGGGGTTCATCTGTCCTCTTGGCTCCTGGTGTGCACTTCGACCATCCAAGCATAGCCGTACTTGGTCAAAAGTTCAGCCTCTGCCTCTTCGAGCCCGCCTCGCTTTTCAATCAAGTCTGGACGAAGTCGAACCGTTCTAACTATCGACATGGTCCTCCTCCACTCCTGGATCAACTTGTGATTGCCTCCGAGAAGAACCTCGGGAACTTGCAATCCCCTAAAGTCGGCTGGACGGGTGTACTGCGGGTATTCAAGTAGTGAAGAGGAAAAGCTCTCTTCCACGACCGACTGTGAATTACCAAGGGTCCCGGGAAGCAGCCGTATCGTCGCCTCGACGATCGCCATTGCCGCTATTTCGCCACCGGCAAGCACGTAATCTCCAATGCTGATCGCCCCGTCGGCGAGCTCATCTTCAATTCTTGCGTCATATCCTTCGTATCTGGAACAGATCAGCGAAAATCCCTCTAACAAAGAGAGTTCGCGGGCGAATCCTTGATCGAACTTCCGACCTGAGGGGGAAAGGAGAAATAGCGGCCTCGGTGGGTCCTGGTCTTCGACGGCGGCGAAGACCGGCTCTGGTTTCATCAGCATCCCTGCTCCCCCACCAAATGGAGCGTCGTCTACCGAGCGATGAACATCGGTGGTCTTGGTGCGAATATCGATTACGTTGAGCTCAAAGACCCCGGAGCGTATTGCCCTCGACGCCACAGTCTGAGAGAAGTAACCCCTAATCAAGTCGGGGAAGATGCTAAAGACATCTATCCGCAAAAGCTCAGCTCCTAAGTGAGTTCGACCGCAAATCCTTAGAGATCAAAGAGGCCTTCGGGGGGTTTGATAATTATCGTGTTTTCCTTTAGGCTAACCACAAAAACTAAGGGGATAAATTTCCCGAGATCGGTCGACAGGATATCGGATGCGGGATTTGCAATTACCTCGGTGACGGTACCCCATTCCCGCCCAGACTCTTCGATAACCGCCGCACCGATCAGCTCATGTACGAGAAGTTCTCCCTCGAAGCTCTCGGCCTCAGCCAGCAATCTAGCCGTTCGGAGCTTCTCCGCCTCGTTGCGATCCCTGATCTCCTCGAAGCCAACTATCGGGTGTGCATCGGTACCTTTGACGCTCCTAATGGTCAGTTCTATCTCGTTAGACGTGAGTCTGGCAACAACCCGAAGGCCAGTCTTGAGCCGGTTGGGCACATTGGTGATACTCACCGTCTGGACCTCGCCAACCAATCCGTGTGGCTTCGTAATCCTCGCCACCTCAATCAGCATCTTGGATTCGGCCCGATCCAGTAGAACTACCTCGCTTCGGAGAACTCGACCGAGGTCTCGACTCCGTCTTTTGCTCCTGCCACCCGCACAAGGGTCCTAATAGCGTTTGCTATCCGTCCACCCTTGCCAATGACCTTGCCCATATCCGCCGAGGGGACATACACCGTGAACTTGACGGCATTACCGGAACGAGTCCACTCTACCTCGACCTCTTCATTCGCAGAAACCATAGAATGGCCCAGGTAGGTCAAGAGGTTAATCGCCTGTGTCGGCTCTGGCTCTACGGTATTAAAATCCTGTTCGTCCGACATCTCTAACCCTTGCTTGCAGGCTTGAATTCTGCCCAGGCGCCCGATATAACCAGCAATTTTTGGACGGTCTCCGTAGGCTGAGCGCCGTTCTTCAGCCACTTAAGCGCCTTGTCATTATCGATCTGTACCACTGAGGGCTCTGAGCGAGGAGAATAGTGGCCTATCACTTCGATAAACCTACCGTCGCGAGGCGACGTCGCCTCAGCCGCAATTACCCGATACGAAGGCTGCTTCTTCTTACCCGTCCGTACTAGACGAAGCTTAACTGCCACTTACTTACCTCGCTACTTTTGCCGTCGGCCAACGCCGAAAATGAAATCCTTAAGCGGGGGCACACTTCCCCAACTTGAGCAGAGCCAGTCTAACGTTAAATAAGTTCTACCCTGCCTAACGTTTATTCCTTCTACCTTTACGGGCATTTGACTTTGTCTTATGTCGCCTAGTAGCGGAAGATGGGCCGATTCCCATCTGCTTCATCACCTTCTGCATCTCGGTGAACTGCTTGAGTAGCCCGGTCACTTGGTGGGTCTGAACCCCAGACCCAGAGGCGATCCTCTGGCGCCTCGAACCGTCTATGAGCCTCGGATTGCGCCTCTCATCGATAGTCATCGACGATATTATCGCCTCGATCCTGTTGATCTCCCTATCGTCAATATCGACATCCTTCAACTCTTTGGGCACTCCGGGAAGCATCCCCATAATCCCCTTTAATGGACCCATCTTCTTAACCTGCCTCAGCTGCTCTAAAAAGTCGTCGAGGTCAAAACGGCCTTCCATCATCCGGGAGGCACCCTTTTTTGTCACCTCCTCATCGAGGGTCCGCTCCGCCTGCTCTATCAGGGTAAGTACGTCACCCATCCCGAGGATTCGACTGGCCATGCGCTCCGGGTAGAAGGTGTCGAAGTCTTCCAGCTTCTCGCCAGTGGATCCGAAGGCGATCGGCTTCCCGACGATCTCCTTGACCGATAGCGCAGCGCCTCCCCGAGCATCTCCATCGAGCTTGGTCATTATGACACCGTCGAGTGAGAGAGTCTCATTGAATGCCTTTGCAGTGTTGACCGCGTCCTGGCCAATCATCGCGTCTATCACCAAGAAGGTGTAGTTCGGTTGCACGGCTTGAGAGATCGAAGATATCTCTGCCATCAGACTCTCATCGATGGCCAGTCGGCCAGCCGTGTCGATAATGACGATGTCTCTCCCGACCCTCCGAGCCTCGTCGATCCCTGCTTTTGCAACTGAAACGGGGTCTGTCGGCGTCGAGAAGACGGGAACCGATGCTCGCTCGCCGAGTGTCCTTAGCTGCTCCACTGCCGCTGGACGCTGGAGGTCCGCAGCGACGAGCAGCGGACTCCTACCATTCCTCCTGAAGTGGAGGGCTAGCTTCGCCGCTGTCGTAGTCTTTCCAGCTCCTTGCAAACCCGCTAGAAGAAAGACCGTCGGGGGTTTCGAAGCGTAATTGATCTTGAGCGACTCTCCACCTAGCACTCGCACTAGTTCGGCATCGACCGCCTTGACTATCTGCTGCCCAGGCGTCAAGGATCTCGAAGCCGCAGCCCCTACCGCTACAGAGCGGATTCGCTCAACAAAGTTGTTGGTAACGCTTAGTGCTACGTCGGCTTCTAGCAGGGCCGCCCTTATCTCGACAAGGGCCTCGTCAACATCGGCCTCGGTGAGTCGCGATTTGCCCTTGATGCGGTTAAGCACGGTATCGAGTCTGTTACCAAGTCCGTCAAACATTCAAACTCCCTATAGCTCTACCAACGTAAGTGATCAAAATGACAAAGTCCCCAGAAACGGCCGATTCAATAGCTGGCCGCCTGAGGCTAACCACATACTTCATCGACGAAGGTCTCAGGGTCAAAGGGGACAAGGTCTCCTATTTTTTCACCCGTGCCGACAAATTTGATCGGGATACCTAGCTCCCTCTCAATGGCAAATGCTATACCGCCTTTTGCAGAGCCATCGAGCTTGGTAAGAACGACACCCGTGGTATGGGCGGCGTCGGAAAACGACTTGGCCTGAGAGAGTCCATTCTGCCCCGTAGTAGCGTCGATCACCAGGAGCACTTCACTCAAAGTCCCCGGCGCCTTCTGGGCGACTCGGTGTATCTTGGCTAATTCGCCCATCAAATTGGAACTAGTCTGGAGTCTCCCTGCGGTATCAGCAATGACCACGTCGACACCGATAGCTCTTGCGCGAGACGCAGCATCAAAAATCACCGACGCAGGGTCGCCTCCAGAGTTACCCTTGACGATCTCAACATCGGCAGCGTTTGCCCACTGCTCAAGCTGTTCCGACGCCGCGGCTCTAAAGGTATCACCGGCAGCCAGAATTACCGAGGAACCGTTGTTGGCTAGGTAGTTAGCTAGCTTCCCTATTGTTGTCGTCTTGCCTACCCCATTGACTCCGACGAGCAGGATCAGATTTGGGGCCTCGCCCAAAAGGCCGAGTGATCTGTCTTTGCCTACGAGGTCCGCCAGCATCTGCCGTCTGAGTAGGTCGATCGCCTCGACGGACGAGTTAAGGCCAGTCTGGCGAAATGCATCTCGGGTCTTTGACACGAGATCACGAGAAATTTCGAGTCCGAGATCGCCTAGGATCAAAGTCTCTTCGAGTTCGCTCCAGAACTCCTCGGACAGACCTCCCCTTAGCTTCATCCTCGACAACGCTGCACCGATGACTCCCCTAGTCTTCGACAGACCCGCCGACAAAGACTTTGGAGGCTCTTTCTCTTCGGTCTTTGGTGAAGCAACGAATGCTGAGCCGTCGGTTTGCGCAGGCTTGAGATCGACCGCAACCTTTGGCTGGGTCCTATCGGGGGGCCTCGTCGCAACTCCAGGCGGGGCGGACAGGACCTTTTTCGACGAAGTCGAAAGCCTAGATCTGCGCTGGCGAGAGATGTATACGCCTCCAGCGGCAACGACAAGGACGGCGACTAGGTATACGAGTACTAGATACAGAAGGTGCATTATCCATCCAGAATAGAAGCCCACGATAGGCCCGCCCTTACGGATTGAGATTAGCGATCTATCGATTTCGCCCAAGCCAGAATTGTTGCAATACGAAAAGCTGCATCACCCAGGTAGCCCCACATACGAAGGGCGATCCAAAAAAGCCCCTGCAAACTAGCGCACTCTGCTTTGCAGGCGGTGCAGGTGAAGCCGGCGAGTGGAGCAGAAAATAACCAATCGATTTGCAATGGCGTCACAAAGGGCCAGCTAGCTCAAAATATCGATCGCCTAATTTTGCAGCACAGCGCCGTTCACTCGGCACGATAATCCTCGATCGTTGAAACCACTGGATCAATATCCTCCGTTAAGCTTTGGTAATCATGCGTATAAAGCGGAAAGATAGCAAGAAGACTTGGCTCAACGCTGGCATCGGGAGTATCGGGTTTGCGAGCTTCTTTTCCGACTCTGGACACGAGATGGTGACTTCGCTTTTGCCTAGCTTCTTGACTTCAGCCTTTCATGCTTCCGCTGGGATCCTGGGGCTCATAGAGGGAGTTGCCGACGCTTTAGCCGGGATCATGAAGCTGGTTGGGGGTCCTCTTGCCAATAGCGAAAGGTTGCGAGGGAAGCTGGCCTCAGGAGGATACCTGGGAACCGCTGCGGCGACGGCGGCGATCGGTCTTGCCACTTCGGTTTGGCAGGTAGGTGCATTTAGGGCATTGGCTTGGATGTCCCGAGGGTTGCGCTCTCCAGCGCGAGACACCATGCTCGCTTCGTTGGCCGATAAGGAGAATTACGGCAAGGCATACGGCATCGAGAGAGCTGGCGACAATCTTGGCGCAGTCCTGGGACCCCTGCTCGCCTCGGTGCTGGTTGGCTGGATTGGCATACGCCATGCCATCTATTTTTCGATCATTCCCGGCATATTGGCGGCAATTGCAATTACGGTTGCCGCAAAGGCGGTCAAAAAAAATAGTGAGCCGATACAGCGCCGCATCCGGCTTGAATTTGCGGGCTTAAAAGAGGCAAAACTACTAAGACCCCTGCTGCCAGTGACCTTTTTTGAATTGGGCAACGTCGCCACCACTCTGTTGATACTTCGAGCCACTCAGCTGTTGCACACGGGGGCCCGCTCCTTGACCGCTGCCGCCAGCTTGGCCATATTAACCTATGCCGCTCACAATGCCGTTGCTTCCATTGCTGCGGTCGCTGGCGGTCATTGGATCGATAGATCCGGGCCAAAGGTAGTTTTTGCTACCGGAGTGGGCATCTACTTCCTGGCATATCTGGGCTTTGCTACGACCTCTCACTCCTGGATATGGCTGCTGGGGGCATTCGCCCTGGCCGGAGCGGGCATTGGTCTGACTGAACCCGCAGAATCCACTCTGGTTCCGCGGATACTGCCTGATCATCTCCGTGGAAGCGGTTTCGGACTGCTTGGAGGCATTCAGTCCTTCGGAGGCTTCGCATCCACCGCCATAGTCGGACTGTTGTACACCGTGATATCGCCCGAGGCTGGGTTTGTCTATGCCGCGGCATGGATGCTGCTCGCTGGAATCCTATCATCACGAAGTCGCTTGAATAGCACTGATGCCTAGTTTGGCGCCTATCCAAAATACAACTAATTCGAGGTGCTTCTGAAGCTCTGGCTAGCTACAATTCCTCTACCACCGACTCGGTTTCCCTGATGCCCGTGTTTTGCAAGGACCAGAGCCGACAAAAGTGTCGCCCCGTCGACCTCCTGGTTCTCCAGATAGCCAACGGTACTGAAAATATCGCCTTCAGCTCAGCCACCACTGTGTCCAAAGCACTCACTGGAGGCGAGTTTGCACCCGAGCGAATTAATTCTCAAACGCCCGACCCTTCGTCAGGATTCTGGAGCCAGCTGACTAGCAGTTCACTAAAAAAGCGGGAGTCAGAGGTTGCACGTAAGCGGATAATCCAATTATGCCTCCAACTTGATCAGCGGGAGCCTC
>JABEUM010000022.1 GCA_013044475.1 Acidimicrobiaceae bacterium
AGGGCCAGGCTTTGGGTCCTGGACTGAAAAGATTCAAATAGTTGACCGACGCATTGGCGCGAGCGAGACGACTTAATCCTCCTTTAGCTGCAGTGAAGGCATGATTGGTGGATCGGTCTGATCGACGCAGCGTTTCACAACATCAATTCTGGTTCATTTTGGGTCATGCGCTTTTCTTTCGGTGCTAGTTGCCGCTATTTGCGTCATCAATTTGAACTCGATAGAAATTATCGAGCAGGTCGCTGGCCAGGCCTGCGACTGGTCCCGGCTCCCATCCGCCGATTTCTGTGCAGGAAGTCACTGACTCGACGCCCCGAAGTGAGTTTGTTAGAAAAACCTCGTTGGCTTGGATGAGTTCGTCGATCGTCAGGTTGCTTTGCACGACGCGCTTTCCGATGGATGAAAGTAGTTCGATAATGCGAGCCCGGGTGATGCCTGGAAGGATTCGGCCATCATCGCTGGGGGTTACAATCTGCTGGCCGATAACGGCGAAGAGATTTGAGCGCGAAGCCTCTAACACCTGATCCTTATCTATCAGTAGGGGTACGAACCCGGGGTGTTGACTAGTGAATTCGTCGATCGCTCGTCGATCGCACCATTTGTGTTCTCCGAGACCACCTGCAACTGGCATTGGTACCAATTTCACACCGGCGGTGGAAACTCCGAGGTCCACGGGAGCGCAGGTGATCGAAGTTTCCAAGTGGTTCTCGACTATGCGGACTACGATGCGCAGCCGTCCATTGCCTTGAGGTACTTCCGCAGCCGCCTTCTTGATTGTTCCTGGGTCTAATGGAGGGAATTCCCCGTGCAGAGCGAAGCTACTCCTTGCGAGTCGATTTAGGTGTGCCTCCAGTTCTAGCGGGATTCCGCCCCGTGTTGCGATAGTTTCAAAGACACCGGCAGACCGGTCAATTGCAATGGAACCCGGCGAGCGAGAATGGATCTTTCGAATTGGTGTCGACATTTTGGATCCTATAGCAGCCAGGATTGGGTCCGCCTTGGTCAGGCACTCCTGATACTCTTCTTTAGGATCCGAGTCGGCAACTATTCCTCCTCCAATTCCGCACCATATCTTTCCAGAAGCAATTTCAAAAGTACGGATTACGACGCTGCTAGTTAATCCGGCAACCGGACTAATCAATAAAATCGAGCCGGTGTAAACCTCGCGAGCCGTATGTTCGAGCTCGCAAATTATCTCTTCAGCTCTTAACTTTGGAGCACCAGTTACCGACCCGGGTGGGAATGTAGCCGACAGAAGTTCACCGTCAGTTACGTTCTTTTTGAGTTTACCCGTGACTGTCGAGACCATGTGCCAAACTCCAGCCATCGCCACAACATCGAACAGGTTATCTACGTGGATAGAGCCGGGTACGCAGACACGCCCAAAGTCATTTCGCATCAGGTCGACGATCATGAGGTTTTCAGCCCGGTTCTTTTCAGAGAGTGCAAGCTCTGCGTGGGCTTGTTGATCTAGAACGGCGTCTAAGTTCCGGGAGGCGGTTCCTTTGATTGGCGACGTGGTGACCGTGGAGTCGGTTCGTTGAATGAACAGTTCCGGGGAGAAGCTTGCAATGGATCCCCAGCTTCTCGAGATGAAGGCTGCAAATGCAGGCTTCAAACCCCTTTCACCCATTAGGAAGAGTTCGAGCGGACTCCCTTTGAAGTCCGCTTCGATGCGATGGGTGATGTTGGCCTGGAAGATGTCTCCAGATCCGATGTACTCGATTGTCCTTTTTACTGAATTGATGTGATCTTCCCGGGTCGGAGTGGCGATGAATTCTCCTACCTCGAAGCTGGACCGAGCTACTCGACTGGACGAGCGCAGCTTTGCTAGGGCTTTGTCGCGACTTTGGATGATTTCTTCAGAGCGAGCACTAGTCAAGAGCGCTTCGAAGTACCAAGTTTGGGTGAGCTGGTCGAATCGAAGTAGATGGTCATAGTAGCTCAATGAGTGCAGAGGTAACGGGATGATCGCTTCCGGCTGGGGGGGTAATTGTTCGATAAGTCGACCAGCTTGATAGCCGATATGGCCGATCCAGCCACCGCCAACCGCTCCTGGCTGCTTACCCTGCACGGTTTGAATTTGATCTACGATAAGAAACGGATCTTCTTCAGCGTGGGCGGCGAGCACTGGATCCCATGCGATGATGGCACCGGATCCGCTCCAACTTCCCATTAACACACAGAGACCCGCCGCATCCGAGAGGGACCTAGCGACCTCTTCGGGTTCTAGGTCTAGATCAAGCCGTTCGACGTGTAGTTGCGCTGGTTCTGACGGGTCGAATCGATTTGCGTCCAGGGCGAACTTAGCGCCATCTTTGAAATGCAAACCGCCCCACCCTCATATACCTTGAATCGAAACTCGACTTTCCCCTTGGGCGAAGTGGCCTTCGAAGGCCAGATGTTTGCCCTGGATCATTCGCCACTCTAGTTCAACTCCCGCTTAGGCATTGCCCTCAATTGCGATATGTCATCCGGTCCAGTTACCATGAGGCGGTGCCTTGGTTAATTTCTGCGACCTACTGTTCAACGAACTGAGCTACAGAATTGCAAGATGAGGTGACCCGTCGATCACGTATCGATTTCGAAATAGACAGTCGCGCAAGGTCCGACTTGATTATCTCATAGACGCCCAGTTGATTGTTTTTGGACTCTTGGACGAGACTTCTAGTGATTGCACAAGGTCACATAGCGCTCCAATGCTGTGACCACTGAAAAATCCATCACAGAAAGGTAATACCGTGGCCATTCCCCCAGCAAGGGGTAGATATCCACTGTTAGCTTTTCTCGGGTTTACCCACAACACTCGGTGGGCGAGTAGCTTTATCCTTCGCATCTGCTCCTTTAGCTGCTCGAGGTCTCCGCACTCCCAGCCGTCGGAAACAATAATGACGATCGCCCCTCTCGCCATGCCGCGCCTCCCATGGGTGTCGAGGAACGTTTTCAGAGTCTCGGCTATTCGGGTTCCCCCAAATCGGTCTGGTGCCGTAGAGAGGCCACTGAATATCGATTCGATGGTCCGCGTAGTCCGCAGATCCACCGTGATTCGTGTTAGTTGGGTTGAAAAGACGAAGGACTCGACGTATCCACTTTTCGAGATCGCGTGTAGAAAGTGGAGATATGGACTCGAAAAGGGTTCCATCGATCCGGATATATCGACAATGAATATCAAACTGCGTCGCTTTTCCACCCGACCCCTTTTGACAAGCTTTATAGGGTCACCACTGGTCTTGACCGAGCGGCGCAATGTCGACCTGATGTCTGTCGATGGCCGCATCTTTGTAGTTGAGGTCCTGCGTGTGATACGGGTGGGCATCAGTTGTTCTAATGACCCAAGTATCGAATTGGCCAACTGAAGATCGGCTTCAGAAAGTTCAGCAAGATTTCGAGTCGTCAAAGACTCCTCGCGACTCGCAATCGATCGGTCTAGATAGCTAGCTAGGTCCTCGTCTACCTGTGGAGCTAGCATCGATCGATCTCCAGCTGGACTGAAGGTAGGCCTCTTAGGCAATTCAGATACGGGCTGGCTTTGATGTGGTACTGCTGACCCGGCAGCTACACCTTGTGGGGCGGCGTTGTTATTCTCAGCCGTCATTTGCGTATAGGTTCCAAAGATCTCTACAAAGATGGCATCGAAAATAGACAGCTGGTCGATGTCGCTAAGAAGTGCTATCCGTGCACACCAATAGAGTTCGCCGGGTGATGTCGGAGAAAGTAACGCGATGATTCGAGCGAAGAGTGAGGCCCGATCCACCGGCACGAAGAGGCCAGCTTTGCGCAATCTTGCTCCAAACAAGGCTGCCAGCGTTGCCAGGTCGTACCGGCCCTGAGCGATCATCCGGTTCCCCGCAATACCGATTCGACAATCTCCAGGTCCTCGCGATATTTGACCAGAGATCCCCATGTGACAGGCGGGTTGGAGTCCGCTATAGAATCCACCCCCAGGAGCATGAGCGCCTTCACCCAGTCGATAGTTTCTGCCATCCCCGGAGGCTTCTGCAGGTGACTAATCTCCCTTATCCTGTTGACAGCGGTAGCACTCTGAGAAAGAAGTGTCGTTGAAGCCTCTGGTATGTGACGACGCAAGATTGAAATTGTAGTCTCTACGTCTGGGTAGGTAATCCAGTGGTAGATGCAGCGCCTTTTGAGTGCATCGTGCAGGTCCCTAGTCCGATTCGAAGTCAGGATAACAACTGGTGGATGATCCGACCTAAATGTACCCAGTTCGGGGATGGTAATGGTGGATTCCCCAAGGAGTTCTAGCAGGAATGCCTCGAACTCGTCGTCAGACCGATCGACCTCGTCTACTAAGAGCACCGAAGGCATCTCGCCTTGGTGCCGCAGCGCTCTAAGCAGCGGTCTTTCTATCAGGAAGTCCTCCGTGAAGAGGTCGTGATCGTCGATATGATGCTGTTCGGCCTCCGCAACCCGGATAGCTAGTAGTTGTTTGGGGTAGTTCCATTCGTAAACCGCTTCGGAGAGGTCGATTCCTTCGTAGCACTGGAGTCGAATTAGCTCGGTCTTCAAGACTCGCGCAAAGACTTTGGCGGCTTCTGTCTTGCCGACACCAGGTTCACCTTCGAGGAGGAGTGGTTGGTTTAGCTTGAAAGCGCAGAACAACGCCACTGCCAGACCAGAAGACGCTAAATAGTCAGCCTTGTCCATGGCTACCCTGAGGGACTCTACGTCTGGGAATGTTTCCTCAGCGTACTTCACGGTTCTCGGTCTAGGTAGCTCTGCGGGTTGGCGGCGAATGCTTTTTTGCAGCCCGTCCCGCAGAAGTAGTACGACTCGCCGTCGAGGTCAAGGTGCAGCGAACTCTGCGCGATTGCAACCTCCATTCCGCAAACTAGATCTATCGCGGACAATGGGACCTGCGTGAAGGTTGAATCCACCGGATCCAACGATTCTCTGGTCGTTGGCCGACTAGCAATCACCTCAGCTATGATCGAGACGGCGACTTCCCCTGGTGTTTTTGCCCCGATATCCAGTCCGGCGGGTGTGTGTACGAGTTTGCTTGGAACTCCATCGATGGCGAGGCCAGAAAGCACTGCGGAGCCGCGCTTGTGCGAGGCAACCAGGGCTATATACCGGACGCCCTTGGCGATCGCCATTTGCAAGCATTGTTCTTCGTCGCCTCCGTGGCTTGCAAGAATTACTGCATCGGCATCATCTGGGATCTCGGAACCGACTTCAAGCTCTCGAACGTCGAATCCCACCAGTGGGGCGATTTCGGCTAGGGCAGAGGCAATCGGAGCCTTTCCAAGTAGCAGCATTAGAGGTTGCGGTAATGCAGGTTCGAGAAAGATCTCGATGGTGCCGCCTGAAAGGCAAGGGTTGGAAACGCTGACCTCGCCCGGGCGAACTTCATACTTGGCTAGACCATCTCCTGGCGTGATCAACAGCGTCGTCGTTTTTTCTTTTCCCAACGCCTTGAGAGATTCAGTCCTTACGCTGGATTCGGCGCAGGAACCACCGACGAACCCCTCGATCGTTCCATCGGCAAGTATGACCGCGCAGTCTCCCGGCTTTGCGCTAGTGGGTTTTTCGGCCCGCACAACCGTCGCCCACACATAAGGAACCCTTCGGCTCGAGAGGTCAGACGCCCGATTCAGTAGATCCAGTTTCGTCACTGGATCGCCAAGTCCGTGCGCATGGGTCTCCCTTGCATAGCCCTCCACACTTGAGCCGGAGTCAGCGGCATATCGGCGTGCTTGACCCCAAATGGTTTTAGCGCATCGAGAACTGCATTCACCACGGCGGGAGGCGAACCTACGGTAGCGGATTCGCCGACACCTTTTAGTCCAAGTGGGTGGTGTGGGGAAGGCGTCACCGTTTCGCCCGTCTCCCAAGAGGGGCACTCTAAGGAAGTTGGAAGGAGGTAGTCCATAAAGGACCCTCCGAGACAGTTTCCGTCTTCATCGAACGGGATCGATTCCATGAGGGCCATTCCGACTCCGTCGGCCAGACCCCCATGGACCTGACCTTCCACGATCATGGGATTTATCCTCGGTCCGCAGTCGTCTACGGCTATAAACCTACGTACTTTCACCTTTCCAGTTCCCGGATCGACGTCGACGACGCAGATGTACGCTCCAAATGGGAAGGTGAGGTTAGGCGGGTCATAGACGCAACTCGCGTCCAGATGACCTTCGACCCCTTCGGGCAACTCTAGATTTGCATGTGCAGCAAGGGCTATTTCGGCAATCGTCTTTCCGGCGGAGGGATCCCCCTTGACCTGCCACCTGCCGGTAGTCCACTCTAGATCGTCGGGGGAGCACTCTAGCATTGCCGATGCGATGAGCCGTGCTTTTTCGACGATCCGTTTAGAGGCAACCGCCGCCGCTGCCCCCGATACCGGAGTGGATCTAGATCCATAGGTTCCGAGTCCAAACGGCGTGTTATCTGTGTCTCCGTGGATCACTTCTACGTCGGCGACGGGGATCCCGGTCACTTCAGAAACGATCTGAGCGAAAGTGGTCTCGTGACCTTGTCCCTGCGTCTGTACGCTCAGCCGCACAACAGCCTTGCCCGTTGGATGCACCCGCACCTCGCATCCATCAGCCATTCCGAGACCGAGGATGTCCATATGCTTCTTAGGTCCAGCACCAACCGTTTCTGTGAAGAAGGAGAGGCCGATACCCATCAACTCGCCGTTGGCGCGCTTCTCCGCCTGTTCCTTCCTGAGGTCTTCGTAGCCGGCTATGTCCATGGCCAGCTGGAGAGCACGCGGGTACTCCCCGGAGTCATACTCCCATCCAGTGGGGGATGTGTAGGGAAATTGCTCGGGCCTAAGCAGGTTCTTCATTCGCAGGTCTGCTGGATCCATGTCGAGTTCTAGTGCTAACCGATCCACCATTCTTTCGACCGCATAAACGGCTTCTGTGACCCTGAACGAACACGCATATGCGACCCCACCTGGAGCCTTATTGGTATAGACGCCTTTGACGCTGCAGTACGCCGCCTCCATATCGTACGACCCTGAAAAGACGTGGAAGAATCCCGCTGGGAACTTAGTTGGCTGAGCGGTATTGTTGAAAGCACCATGGTCAGCCAGCACGTCGACCCGTAAGCCCAGTATCTTTCCGTCCCTGGTGGATGCGATTTTGCCTTTCATGTGGTAGTCGCGAGCGAACGAGGTGCTCATAAGATTTTCGCTTCGATCTTCAACCCATTTGACCGGCCGCTTGGTAATAATAGAGCCGACTACGGAGAGTACGTAACCAGGGTAGATGCCAACCTTGTTTCCGAAACCTCCTCCAATATCGGGGCTATAGACCCGTAGCTTATGCTCAGGCAATCCAGCAACGAGGGCGTAAAGGGTTCTGTGAGCGTGGGGCGCTTGGGTAGTACAGTAGATAGTCAGTTTGCCTGATATCGGATCCATGTCCGCAATGGCCCCGCATGTCTCCATTGGAGCCGGATGAACCCTCGGATATAGCATGTCCTGTTCAACGATTACGTCAGCCTTTTCGAAGACGGCTTCCGTGGCGGCTTCGTCTCCCGAACCCCAGTCGAATATATAGTTATCCTTCTTGTTCTCGATGTCATCCCTAATCACTACCATGCCAGGGTCAAGTGCTCTTTTTGCGTCGACGACCGCAGGCAGGACCTCATAATCCACCTCGATTAGCTCGAGGGCATCCCTCGCCGAGTATCGATCCTCGGCTATTACGAACGCCACCTCCTGACCCTGATACCTGACCTTGTCAGTTGCCAGGACGGCGATCACGTCGTGGGAAAGCGAGGGGATCCACGCCAGATTCAGCGTTTCAAGTAGCGCGCCGGTAATAACCGCCTTAACTTTGGGGTGTTTCTCTGCGACAGAGGTGTCGATAGAGATAATTTTGGCATGCGCATAAGGACTCCGAAGCACAGCACCGTGGAGCATCCCCGGCAGGACAATGTCGTCAATGTAGCTACCTTTCCCGCGAACAAATCTTGCGTCTTCCTTGCGAATTACCCGACCAAAGCCGACTCCATCTGGCTTGTCTTTGACGTCAGTCACGCCCCGACCTCCTCTCGAGTATCGCTTTTCTGCGAATGAGCTGCCGCCCATTTGACCGCTCTGACTATGTTCTCGTACCCGGTGCAACGACAGATCTGCCCTGAAATTGCCTCTCGAATTTGCTCCTCATTTGGGTCTGGATTGTGGTCTAAAAGCCACCTTGCACTCAACATCATGCCCGGCGTGCAAAATCCGCATTGCAGGCCGTGCATCTCGATAAAGCCCTGTTGGACTGGGTCGAGTTCTCCGTCTGTAGCGAGACCCTCGACGGTCATGATTTCGCTTCCAGATGCCATTGCCGCCAGAACCGTGCAAGACTTCACCGGGGTCCCGTCCATCCATACGGTACAAGTTCCGCAGTTGGAAGTGTCGCATCCCCAGTGGGTTCCGGTCAGCCGAAGGTTTTCCCTCAAGAAGTGGACGAGCAAAAGGCGTGGCTCTATATCATCACTGACTTCGACCCCGTTTACCAACATGTTTACCTGCATTAGTGCACCTCCGGAAGAGACCTATTCATTGCCCTTGAAAGAGCCCGCTTGGTAAGTTCTTCAACCAAGTGGCGCTTGTAATCCTCTGGCCCGCGCTGGTCGGCAAAAGGATCGCAGTGTGTCGCCGCCAACGAGGCCGCTTCTGCGATTGCTTCGGTCGAAGGTGGGCGGCCGACTAGAGAATCTTCGGCCTCCTTGGCCCTGAAGTGATCCGCCCTAACCGCGGTCAATCCGATTCCAGCTTCGCTAACTAGACCCTCCTCTATCCTGACCATTGCTCCAACGGCTGCAATCGCCCAGTCACCAACTCGGCGTTCGACCTTTTCATATGCGCTACCGGTATTTGATCGGAGTGGCACTTCGACTTCTGTGAGTATCTCGTCAGCTTCGAGAATCGTTGTGTATGGACCGGTATGAAATTCCGATATTGGCACCTTCCTGGTTCCCGACCTGTGGGCGATAACCACATTCGCCTTAAGGGCGGAAAATACCGCCGAAAGGTCCTCCGCTGGATCCGCTTGGCACAATGATCCACCGACTGTCCCACGGTTTCTAACAAGCGGGTCGGCAATCTGGGCTTCCGCCTCAGCAAATATCGGATAGTACTCAGCAGCCAAATGAGATGTCTGCAGCGTTACATGACGGACCATCGCACCAATCTTCAGAAAACTGCCGTCGACTCTGATGTAGTCGAGTTCGGTGAGGTGGTTAATGTCGATCAACACCTCAGGACGAGCCAGTCGGAGCCTCATCATCGGAAGGAGGCTGTGACCTCCAGCTATCACTCGAGAATCTGGACCATAGTCCTGTAGTAGTGCTATCGCGTCCCCTACACTGGTTGCCCTTCTATAATCAAAGGGCGCAGGAACCTGCATAATATCGACACCCCCCATATCCGCGTCGGTCAAGCCGCTTTCGGTATTATCTCAAAATACTTCGGCGACGGGTCGGTGTCAATGATCTGTATTGGCTCCGCATCTTCACGCACAAGCCCTGCTGAGCAACAACTATAGATTGAAAGGTTTTCTTCAATCCATTCTCGAAAGACCGAGGTCTCAGCACAATATTTATAAATAGTTGTGGCGCGAGCTGAGCCATCAACTCAGGAGGTCAGCTTCTGCTGAGTTGCTCAACCAACCTGTGCTAGCTCTAGTAGATGCACTTGGCTCTGTTCCATCCGAACCGAATTTCTGCTGTCAGACTCGGAAGTTAAGAAAGTGCTTTGATTCGGAGATCAATCGGGTTTCTAAAGCATTCGCCGACTTAGTTCCGTTATTCGCTTTGGTACCAACGAGTTACCGTTAGTCCCATAGAGTGCTATAGATTGCAGCCGTGAGCAAATACATTTCTGGTCTCTTGGATTTATTGTGTCTAGTCATCTTTGTTGCTGTCGGAAGGTCGGTGCACGGCCACAATGAGTCACTGGGTGGCCTTCTAGACACTGCAGGACCTTTTTTTGTGGGCCTCCTGGTCGGCTGGGTTGTGGCGAGAGCCTGGAAGAATCCTTTGCGGATTTGGCCGATCGGCGTGGTTATTTGCCTCCTGACCGCCCTAGTAGGACAGATTGTAAGGCTGATAGTGGGCCAAGGTAGCGCCATACCGTTCGTGCTAGTCTCGGTAGGCTATTTCGTCTTGACCATGTTGGGTTGGCGACTAATCTTCCATCTGCTTAATCGGATTTCTCCTGAGCGATTTCGGAGCGTCGGTTAGCTATCCGATCTTTAATCGAGTGTGGATAGTTACGCTATTGCCTGGATATTCTTCGCCGCGATGCTGCTCCTAGTTAGCGCGGTAAGGATTGAAGGCCTGACTAGCGGTCTTCCCATCGCCTTGGCTGACTACGGACAATTAGCTTAATACGATCCCTTGGCGCCCAAAAAGAGGCTGGAGCGGATTGGGTTAGCGTAATTAAGTCCTAGCAAAGTACTTGGAATTTGATGCTACCTCACCCCTCACTAGCTTCTCTAAGCCATTAGTTCCTGCTTGGTGGTATACGACATCGCTAGAGTCATCCTTATGTACTACGGACCGACCCGTGAAGGTCTTGGAGAAGCAGGACCGGAAACTCCAGTAGTATGAGTCGAATGATCGATCTCAATTGGACCTCCTCCGGACCGAATCAGGTGGTATTGGGCGACAACCTTAGTGTGCTTCCATGCCTCCCTGATGCCAGCTTCAGAATGATCTACGTCGATCCACCCTTTAACACCGGAAGGATCCAAAGTCGACAGAGCCTGAAGACCTTCCGCTCGGAGACCGGGCGGAGGATTGGGTTCAAAGGCCTGGGCTATGACACGATAAAAGGGAGGCTTTCATCCTACGATGACTCCTTTGAAGACTACTGGGAGTTTTTGGAACCACGACTCGTGCATGCTCATCGCCTCCTAAGCCAGGATGGTACCTTATACCTCCACTTGGATTATCGAGAGGTACATTATGCCAAGGTAATGTTGGATGCTCTTTTCGGACGGGACTGCTTTCTGAACGAGATCATTTGGGCTTACGACTATGGTGCACGGTCCAAGAGTCGCTGGCCCGCCAAGCACGACAACATACTGGTCTATGTGAAGGACCCTTCTCGCTACTACTTCAATTCCGTAGAGGTGGATCGGGAGCCTTATATGGCGCCAGGCCTAGTGACCCCGGAGAAGGTGGCCGCCGGTAAGCTGCCGACCGATGTCTGGTGGCACACGATCGTTTCTCCCACGGGCAAGGAGAAGACTGGCTACGCGACGCAAAAGCCGGTTGGGATTCTGCGGCGCATGGTGCAAGCCAGTACACAAGAAGGGGACTGGGTACTGGACTTTTTCGCCGGTAGCGGTACCTTGGGGGCGGCCGCCGAAGAACTAGGGCGGAAGTTTCTTCTTATCGACAAGAGCCCGGACGCTTTCGAAGTTATGACTACACGATTTTCCTTGGGCAGGGAGTCGAGAAGGACGGAGTTGGTGTCACCGAATCTTGAAGCAGCGGGAGAGTAGCAACTAGAGGCACTGACCAGCTACTGCCGCAATTGTTACTTGTGGTGGCGAAGCGGTGGCTTGGCATCAGGCGGCTCGGTATCGGTGGCTCGGTATCGGTGGCTTGGTATTTTGGGCTTTAGGGATGCAGGACTTACCTGCTAGTCGATTTTGGGTAGTCTAAATTCCCTTTTGGATCTCCCGTTGTAACCAGTCTGAAAGTTCTGCGCTCGAACCGACAGTCGTGTCTCGTGAGTGTATCCTCGCGTGGAGTAGCTGAATCTCGACAGGAACTCCATTTTTGATGTTGAATAACAACGAAAGCGGGCACAGATCGACTGGGCCAGTGTGTCCAAATTTCCAATGATGGGCCAATCCACCCAAATAGGTTCGAATCAAGCTCGAGCTTGGTTCGAGGACGAAGCTATCTATCCAGCTTGGAATGTCTTCGGCGGGCATTGGCATAGCGATCCCGTATCCCTGGCCGAACGGTATGCCAAGCAACACAGCCATCTCAAGGTGCGCTTCAGTCTCGAGACCCTCCAATACGACCTTTCTCCCCAAACTACTACTCATCGTGTTCAGGGTGTCAATGACCACCATTGTCTGTATCGGACGCTGGACGAGGTTAGCCATTAAACTTCGGTCGATCTTGATCGTTGTGAAGGGAACTTCGGACATCCTTCTTAGGCCGCTATAACCTTCGCCCAGGTCGTCCATCGCAAGTTCAATACCGATCGCAGTGAGTTTGGCGATCGATGCGTCCCTCGCTTGGCGATCCAATCTTTCGCTTTCAAGGAGCTCAATGATAAGGCGAGAAGGCTGAATCGACCATTTTTCTAGCGATGATCGAATTGTATTGGCGCAATCCGGATTCACAAGGGTGGTCGGAGAGAGATTTACCGAGATGTTTAGCCGAAGACCTACCTTGTCCCATTCCACGAGGTGAGCGAGGGAATGGTCCAGCGCTAGCTGGAACAGCTGTTCCATCTCCAGCTCTCCAAGCAGTGGTAGGAAGTCGCCGGGAGGAACGATTCGCCCGTCTGGTAATCGTAGCCTTGCCAAAGCTTCGACGGAGACTACCTCACCGGTAGTAAGATCGACTATTGGTTGGACAAATGTGCTAAAGCCACCGCCAAAAAGGCCTTCTCGGTAGGAGTTGGCTACGCCGGGAGATATTACAACTTCTCCTGCTCCTGTGGAACGGCTCTTCCAGAGTTCGCTAAAACGGTTACCAACCCCAATTGCAAACTGCTTCATCCAGTGAGATTCGAACTGATTGGGGAGTTTACCGAAAAGTACCAGTCCCGCTACTGGTCGACCTATCGAATCCAGCAAAGGAATGGAAAGGATCGAACGTATGCCAAATTCCTTCGCCATCTCGTGCCAACCGGAGGATTCAGGATCACTTGCGAAGCGCCCCGAGCTAAAGATGGCCGATTGTTCCCAAGCCCGGATGGATGGCCCGCGCCATTGGGCGGGTGAAGGCGATCCATCGATGGGAGTCCGGCCGGCTTTTTCTATTCCGAAGTTTGAGATTGACTCCTCTGCTCTAGCGGACAAGATCCCAGAACTTTTCTCTATTGTGAATGTCTTCTGATTGTCGAGTCGGAGGAGCAGCACGAGGACGACACCCGGGAGCTGGGACAGACTGTCCATTTCGCGTTTTGTCAGGTCCGCCCAGCGTAATCTGGTATCCGGTAGCCGGCTTGTAACTACCTTGGAGTAAGACTCCTTGAGGCTATCTATCGCTCGCAACTGGGATTCTAGATCGTCCTGCATCCGGACTTCAGCTATCGCCCGCAAATGGTGCTTCTGTCTCGGAGAAAGCAGGCCACGGTTGATCTGTTCGGTGAGAATGCGCCGAAATGATGTCACAGCGTGGGTTAGTAGGGTACCTTCTACGCCGACTAGCCCGTGAATTTGACCGACCTGCCAACTGCGTTCCTGCTGGCTCTCCAAGTTCGTCTCCGGGTCAAATAGGAAGTTTAGATGTGATGAAATCTGCTCGCTAAGGTGACGGGATCCATCGTCAGGAAGTGTTGAAATCACAGAACTCGCTTGGCGGTCTTGGCTAAGTAGTTCAGAAAATTCCACAGCGAAGCGCTGGTTGACATCGGATAGAAAAGCCTTGGTAGTCTTCAGTATCGTCCGACTCAGCTTTGAGTATGCGTCGGACTCGCTGATGGAAATCTCCTGGTCTTGCCCAATTTTTGTGCCGAATCCCCACCAATCGGGTCGATTTATCTTGTCTAGCTTGATGCCGTAAAGGGCAGCGTCGGCAACACGAAGGAGATCGTCCGGATTGTCAGCGTCTCTCGGGTACAGTGCGACTCCCATGGACATGTCTTGAAATACCTCGATACCGCTATCAAGGCTGAATGGGTCTTCCACTAGCTTATGTAGCCGAGAAAAGGTCCGCTTGAGGTGTCGAAGCACGGTCAAGTCGTCGTAATCCTCCAGAATCAGGACGAACTCATCACCGCCAAGTCGGGCGAAGAAGTCCGGTGACCTCAAGTGGTCCTTGATTCTCGTTGCGAATTGAGTTAGCAGGCGGTCGCCAGCGGAATGTCCTAATCGATCGTTGATCAGCTTGAAATCGTCAAGATCTAGCACTCCAAGTACGCATACCGAGCCCGCCCTTTTTGACCTTTCAATTGCGCCCCTTAGCTGTACTTCCATCGACCTTCTATTGGGAATTCCAGTTAAGAAATCATGTTCGGCCTGATACTGAAGTTGGTTTTCGAGTCTTCTTCGGTCGGTAACGTCCTGGACGGTCCATACAACACTATGTACCCGGTCGTAGCGCTGGATTCTTCCAAAGGCGACGTCGCAGATGATTTCGTCACCATCTTGCTTCCTCATCCTTAGGTTCGCAATGTAAGCGGAGCCAGTGGATGCTAATTTTCCATAGGCCCTGTCGATTAATTCCTGGTCCAGTTCATCTACTAGTGGGGCGCGGCGAGCACCAATGAGATCGTTAGGATTTTCATAGCCGAAGATCTGAGTGAAACGATCGTTTGCCCACACTAAATGGCGATCATTTACCAGACCAATGCCGGCAAAGGTTGTTTTTAGGAGGACCTTTTGGACCTCGGAGAGTTCTAATTCTCGAAGTCTGGAGTCCATTCTGGCGAATCCAAGGGCGATACTTCCTGTCAGATCGCTTATGGTTTCCAGAAGGTCTTTGTCAAAGCCGCCAAGATCCAGCTGTCCGAGACAGATGGATATTACGCCCCATGGCTTTTCGTCTCGCTCAATAGGTAGGGCGATACAGCCGTGAAAACCAGCCAGGTTTGCCTCTCGTCGCCAGCTAGCGGAGCTGGCGCTTCCCTCTCGGAAGGTTGACCAAACTGGACG
>JABEUM010000119.1 GCA_013044475.1 Acidimicrobiaceae bacterium
CCGGCGAAAATGACACCTAGGAAACCAACGACCCAGTCGACCCCGGCTTGCAGGGTAAGGGTCACGCGATCTCCGGGTTTCAAACCCTTGGCGACTAGTCCACCGGCGCATGCAGTAGCGCGATCCCAAAGTTCGCTGAAAGTTACTCTGGATCCTCCCAATTCGACCAGCGCCTCAGAGTCTCGATACCCATCTACCGATCGTTGCATCATTTCAGTGATCGTGGCGGCTATAGCCTCATAGCGCAGGATTCCATCGGGACTCCTTACTATTCCTGCCTGATCAAACGGATGAATCTCCGCATTGGTTCCATGTGCTTCTCTGATTAAAGACACGGGTCCTCCTAATTGAACTTTTGGATCACCCTCAAAATACTGTGAACATCCTCGAGCCAGTCGACTTACTTACCGATCGGTAATAATACTAAGTCCTCCGCAGACCCATTGCATATTTTCGACCCACCGCAGAGTTAAATGTCAACCGGCTCTCATAAAAGCGATCGGCGAAGCGGCTAGATGATGCTTTGGATTGACTATTCACTCTTGGTTCACCTGGGAGATCTGGAGTGCAAAAGAGCAGGTGAGAAAGAGTACTCGGTCTCTTTGGTGAGGCAAGGCCCCTGCCAAGAAGTCGGTAATCGTTGCCGAGAAAACTACTCCGTCGATAATGACCCATGAACCGCTGAGCTCCATCCCATTCCAGCCGGGCTAAGACGAGATCGATCAAGTATTAGTGTGGACCAAGCGAAGGTACTCGTGCTTTGCCGATCCATCACTCGAAGGAGTAGATAAAAGATGAGGGCAGTACAAATAAACGCCTTTGGTTCGACGGATAATCTAGTCGTCCAGGACATCCCGATCCCGGTCCCGCACTCAGATGAAGTTCTCGTCAAAGTCGAGTACGCCTCCCTCAATTTCGCTGACATTATGGCCCGAAAAGGTCAATACCGAACAGACTCAATGCCCTATGTTGGAGGCCTAGATTTCGCTGGGATAGTGCAGGCGACGGACTCTGCACCGCCAGATCTCGTCGGCAAGAGGGTTATGGGTTTCTCGACGGCTTGCCAGGCTGACTTTTTGGTTGCAAAACAGGCCCTTGTCGTTGTGGTTCCTCCCGAGTTGGAGGTCGCTAGGGTCTCTGCGAGTCCACTGGTCGCCTGCACGGCTATAGAACTTCTCGAGAGGGCCGCCAAAGTGCTGCCAGGTGAGAAGATCGCTATCTATGCGGCGTCCGGAGGGGTAGGCCAGATCCTAGTTCAACTCGCGATACGGATGGGACTGGGCAAGGTTTTAGCGCTAGTCGGCTCGCCTTCCAAGGCGAGCAGGGCCGAAGAGCTGGGAGCCACAGCAACCATAATCTACCGAGGAGACAATGCGTCGAAGTACGCTGACGAAGTCCTGGGGGAAACCGACGGTGTTGGGGTAGACGCAATCTTCAATTCTGTCGCTGGATGGACTTTTGATCACGACTCTCGCATGCTTGCCCCCTTTGGTCGCAGTGTCGTCTACGGAATGGCATCGGGCGAACCTGGAATTATGCCGTCGAACAAGCTCCACCCGACTTCGCGATCCCTTATCGGATATTCCTTTTCCAACCTGCGCAATCAGAGGCCATATGAAGTCAAGCCAGTCCTAAAAAGGGCTGTTGATCTCCTCGCACTAGGAGTTGAATTCCAGATCGCCGAAATCTTCAAGCCAGCAGATGCTCCGGCTGCCCACGAGCTCCTCGAGTCGGGTCGCTCGCAAGGTAAAATCCTTTTCGACTTTAACTAGCTCTTTCCAGCTTGTCCTGAACCATTTCTCACCCGTCATTTGGTTAGGATTTGGGTATGACGAATGAGACCAATTTAGAATCTGTGGTAGCTCCCCAACAAGTTGTTAGCGCTGATAAAGATCTCGTCAGAGTTAAAGGCGAAGAGGAGATCTCCGAGATAGAGATTTTTGAGATCTCTATCGATGGAATGTGCGGGGTTTACTGATAGGTGATCGACTTAAAGCTCCGTTATCGACTGGCCGATGGGATCGCTATCAGAAAAGAGTCCTTCGGGGCCATCAGCTACAACCAGCTGACCAGACAGCTGGTTGTAATAACTGGCGGCGATGTCATCCCCCTTATCCAGGCAATGGGCGGTTACGAAAGCCTTAGCGAGGTGATGGACCAGGTCTTAGCAGGGCACGATCACATGGAGATAATTAGTGCCATGAATGACCTAGAGAGCCGAGGGGTGATCTGTGAAACCACCGCCTAGCGCGATGGCTGCGATGACCAAGGGTGTAAAGGACATCCTGAAGCGCGGCCTGTCCGCCCCGATCTGCTTGACTTGGGAAATCACTTACGGGTGCAACTTGTCGTGCATTCACTGTCTTTCGGCATCTGGGCTAAAAGATCCTCGAGAGTTGAAAACCCGCCAAGCGCTCGAACTCCTCGACACCTTCAAAGAAATGGGGATCTTCTATGTCAACATCGGAGGAGGAGAACCTACCATCAGAAGGGACTTTCTCGAGATACTCCGCCATGCCAACTCGATAGGAATAGGCGTCAAGTTCTCGACAAACGGCTCCTTTATCGACGATGGCTTCGCAAGAGAACTTAGCGGATTTAGCTACACGGACGTTCAAATATCGATTGACGGTCCAGATCGGCAATCCAACGATTTGATCCGGGGCGCTGGCTCTTTCGACAGGGCTCTCAAGGCGATGGACACCCTCCAGCGTCGTAACGGTATAACTTTTAAGATTTCTGCCGTGGCAACCAGGAATAATGTCCACCAACTCGACCGCTTTTACGAACTCGCAGACTTTTATCGTGCCGAGCTTCGCGTCACAAGGCTGAGGCCGTCGGGTCGAGGATCACAAGTATTTGCTGACCTCAACCCATCGGCCGAAGAAAACGTCGCCCTCTACCAATGGCTCCGTGCGCACCCCGACGTCTTGACCGGCGACTCATTCTTCCATTTGAGCCCATTGGGAACTCAATTGGCAGGCATGAACATCTGTGGTGCGGGAAGGGTCGTTTGCCTTGTTGACCCGATTGGGGACGTCTATGCCTGCCCATTCACAATTCATGAAACATTTCGGGCCGGCAACATATCAGACCCAGGCGGCTTTCGGGAGATTTGGAAGAACTCGGAGCTTTTCAATTCTATGAGAAAGGCGCAAGGACCGAACTCATGCGAGACTTGCGTTGCCTATCAGAGTTGCCAAGGGGGCTGCATTTCGACCAAGTTTTTTACCGGAACGAGCCTCGATGGACCGGATCCCGACTGTGTCTTGGGCAAGGCAAAACCTCCATCCCGAAGTGACGAGGTACCTTTAGCCGACCTCTCGCACTCCAGACGGGTCAGCCTAAAGATCCGATCCAATTCAACTCTGGCGAATTAATGCTTCTGGACCAGCCGCTCCAAATTGGCAAGCTAAGGGCAAAGAACCGTATCAAGTTCGGCTCCCACCAGACAAACTTGTCCAGAATGAGGATTCCGGGCGCACGATGGATAGCATACTTTCGATCCCGAATCGAAGGCGGAGTAGGGATCGTTGTCACCGAAGAGGCTTCAGTAAACGAGTCGGACTGGCCCTACGAGAGATCACCACTGACAAAGAACTGCACTCCAGCATGGTCATCGCTTGCCAAAACTGCAAAAGAACATGACTGCCTGCTGTTGATCGGAATCGGTCATTGCGGGGCCGAAGGAAGCTCTGCATTTTCCCAACTACCAATGCTCGCTCCATCGCCCATTGCCGACGTTGTTTCGAGAGAACTCCCAAAAGCGCTCGAAGAGTACGAAATCGAAGACATCTTGGCGGCATATGAGTCAGCTACCCTTGCGGCGATGGCAGCTGGCGCTGGTGGAATTGAACTAAATCTCGCGTATAGAAGCCTCATCCGGTCCTTTTTGTCTCCACTGACCAACATGAGGTCCGACCGTTACGGAATCGAAAAGACCCTCTTCGCCACCCAAATTATTTCGCGGGTCCGCTCAAAGCTAGGACAAGGAGTATTGGCGCTGAGGGTCTCGCTGGATGAATTGGCTCCTTGGGGAGGATTGGGTCCCGAAGAACTGATACCGATGGTCGTCGGACTAGCTGACCAATGCGATCTCGTCACCGTCGGAATCGGGTCCATCTTCACTCGGTCAGCATTTCGACCGGACTTCCACTCAAGAGAGGCGTTCAACAATCAGCTAAGCAGAAGACTCCGGGAAGCTGCAAACGGCAAGTTCGCCACTTACCTGCAAGGATCGGTAACCCAAATTGCCGTTGCCGAGTCTGTCTGCGAAGGCGGCGATGCAGACGGGGTCGAGATGACCCGGGCACTAATTGCCGACGCTAACCTCATCAAGAAGGTTCAGGCGGGTGAAGATCCAATCGGCTGCGTACTGTGCAACCAGGCTTGCTTGGTCGAGGACGTTTCGAACCCGATAATCAGCTGTCAGCTGAATCCCGACGCCGGATATGAGCTAGAACCCACTCCTAAAGGTTTTTTTCAGACCCGCCTGAAACCGACTCGGCTCATCAAAAACTCGATCGTTTCGATCGTCGGGTCGGGTCCTGCGGGAATGGAATTGGCCGTCTCGCTGGCCGAAGCTGGATTTGAAGTTGAGCTCTTTGAAAAGGATCGGGAGCTAGGTGGCGCTCTAAGACGGATTTCGAACGCCGGAGTTGGCGGAGTATGGTGCAGATCACTCACCCACTATTTAGCTCGAATCGAAAATGGACGGATCAAAACCTTTACCGACAATGAAGTACTACCCGATGACATTGCTCAAATGGCCGAGCGGGGACCGCTCTTCCTTGCGACTGGCTCGGTCGGATCAAGTTGCCATTCAACGATGTCTGGCTACCATAATTGGATCTCGAGTTCAGACCTTCTAAAGAGTCCTCTGCCAGCCCACCAAGAGCGCGTCTACGTACTAGATAACAAAGGTGACCACGAGTCTGCGTGGGCGGTCGAAACCGCCGCTTGCTTTTCCGACGAGGTCGTCCTCGTTACCGCCGACCCATCTCCATTCTCGAGGCTGCATAAAACCGGTGACCTCATGCCAGCGATCTCAAGGGCCAGATCACTCGGGGTCAAGTTCCTGACGTTCACCGAGATGAGGGCGAAGGGCGACTCAGTTGAAATCTCCAAGAGATTTAGTCCTCAAAGGGAATTAGTGCAGGATCATATGGTGATAGAAGTTGGAGCGAGGGAGTCAAGTCGACTAATCGAAGTGGACGGGAATCAAACCCGGCAGATCTTTGAAATCGGAGACTGCTTTGCGCCAAGGACCATCCAGGATGCGATAAGAGAAGCCAGGTGCTACTCTAGGGCACTGTTGGAACTGGTGGCCACTTGACTCACCCCTACCCCAACACATTCAAAGAGATATCCCTCGGACCGGTGGTAGTCAAAAACCGGGTGGTCTTTTCTGCCCACCTCACCAACTTCGCAGAAGATGGTCTCCCTTCTGACCGCCACGTTGCATACTACAAGGCGCGTGCCGAGGGGGGCGTTGGACTAATCATCACCGAGGAGCTCTCAACCCACCCGACCGACTGGCCTTACGAAAAGATGATCCACGGGTATGCCCCAGGGGTCATCGAAGGCTATCGAAAAATCACCCAAGCGGTCCATCGCAGCGACACGAAGATCTTCGCACAGATCAACCACAATGGAGCTCAAGGTACCTCCAGGTACTCGCGACTGGCACTGTGGGGCCCATCTGCACTCGCCGACCCGCTCTTTCGAGAGACTCCACGAGAGGTCAATGAAGCCGATATCGACTCGATCGTCAGCTCCTATGCCGCCTGCGCATTTCAGGCAAAACAGGGTGGGTTTGACGGCATAGAGCTGCAATGCTCCCACTCGTCAATAGTGCGACAGTTCTTATCTCCACTTACTAATCGCAGAAGTGATCAATGGGGAGGATCGCTAACAAACAGGGCGCGGCTGATGCTTAGAATCATCGAAGCCACTAGAGAGTCGATCGGTAATGAAATAGCCCTTGGAGTGCGGCTCTGCGGCGACGAGGTCGCCACTGGTGGTCTGGAAATAGACGAAGCGGTCCAAATTGCGAAGCTTGCAGAGCGTAGCGGCATGGTTGACTACGTAAATACATCCATCGGAATTGCCACATCCACCCTCTACGCTATCGAGGCGTCCATGGCCTTTCCTCCGGGTTACGCCTTGTATATACCTTCGGCCATACGCCAAGGTGTCGACCTGCCCGTGGTAGCCGTAGGCCGATTCAAAGACCCCGCGAGCATCGAAAAGGCGATAGCAATGGGACACGCCGACATGGTGGGCGTAGTCAGGGGTCTGATAGCTGATCCAGACTTTGTCAAAAAAGCTAAGTCAAATATCGCCACGTCTATCAAGAGTTGCCTCTCCTGTAATCAGGAGTGCGTAGGGAGGATGGGTCTAAACAGGTGGCTCGGATGCATCGAAAATCCCCGAACCGCCAAGGAGTACCTTCCAAAAAAGGAGCCAGTCCTCGACAGCAACAATGCTCTGGGCGAAATTACCAAGGCTTTCGCAGTTAATCGCCTTTCAAATCGGAGCAAGGTTCTGGTCATCGGTGCGGGTCCAGCGGGCTTGCAGAGCGCAATCAGCGCATTTAACAACGGTGCCCAAGTAGCGATTGTGGAGAGAAGGGATAAAGCAGGAGGGTCTCTAGCACTGGCCTCCAAGGCCCCATACCGTTCGGAGCTCTCGGAGCTAACGAGAAATCAGCTCTACGAGCTTAGGCAAAATGGAGTCGTCCCGACTTTTGGCGTTACTGCCGACTTGAGTTTGGTCAACTCTTACGCACCCGATCTAGTTGTGGTCGCAACCGGGTCACTTCCAACAATCCCATGGTGGGCGCGAGGATTTGACACCTCTAAGGATGAGGGATTAACCGCCGTAAGCGAAGTGAGCTTAGTACTCGATGGAAAATCAAATCCGAGTGGGAGAGTTTTAGTCTTCGACAAACTCGGCTTCCACCAAGGAACGTCCGTAGCGGAACTGCTGGCTGACCGAGGGGCAGAGGTAACCATCGCCACCCCACAGTTGAGCGTGGGAACGGACCTCGGAATCACTTTAGATCTGGAAGCCTGGATGCTACGGGCATACAAAAAAGGCATCAAATTGGAAACCGAGAAGGTGGTCGTAGGACTAGAAGGAGAAAAAATTACCCTCCTGACCCATACGACAGGCGAAACAGTAATGGCAAGCTTCGACTGGGTCGTCGTAGCTAACCACCCCCTGGCAAACGATAGCCTCTACTTCGAACTGTTAGGAAACCAGGTGAAGGTTGTAAGGGTAGGAGACTCTCTGGCTCCAAGGAGGGCAGTTAATGCCATTATCGAAGGAGACTTAGTCGGGGGTCTGCTCAAATGACGCAATCTGAGCCCCGCCAACCCTTGGCAGTCGTTTTCGCAAGGTCGAACGAGCTAAGCAATAGCGCAAGAAGCGCAGTTTATAGTGCATCAACCGACCCCGCCGGTTGGCGGCTCGCAATATTTCATCTGGGCAGTCGATCATTGAATCAGCCACTTTGGGTGTTGAATGACCCAGCTATCCTCGTCGAGATATTCGCCGATGGCTATGGGGTCAAAGGTGCCTGCCAAACCCTGGCCAAGGCATTTGGTGACCTCGAACGCTCCATTATCCTCATGGGTAGCGACTCGGACAGCCAAAGCGTTGCCGCAGAGCTTTCTTCGAGAACTGGTGAGCCAATTTTTCTCGGCGTCTATCACTTCGACGGATCTTCGATCGAAGTTTCTAATTTAGATCGAAGCAAACTTGCAGTCCTATCGATCAACTTTCCGGCGGTAGCCCTCTTTGACGCAATCCCCATTTCAATGGGTAAACCCTACGATGCAATAGGTGAGGAAATTGCCTACGAGCTTGCGAGCGAAGGGGTCATACCCCTGGCGAGCACCGGTTCCAACGCCGCTAACGACTTGTCCGATGCATCTTTCGTACTCTGTGGAGGAGGGGGGATCGGAGAGCCTGCTGCTTGGAAGCAACTCGAGGAGCTATCCCAAGCGCTAGGGGCGACCCTAGGTGCCACAAGGGTAGTGACAGACCGGGGCTGGGCATCCGACGATATCCAAATAGGAGCTAGTGGCCAAAGAATTGCTCCAAAGGTCTACCTGACCTTTGGTGTCTCTGGAGCCACTCAACACCTATCAAATGTAGAACTACCCGACAAGGTCATCTCGGTAAATACGGACCCAGGCTGCCAAATGGTCGCCGTCTCTTCTCTCGCAGTAATATCAGATGCTGCATCGGTGGCAAAAGAACTACTCCACTTGGTAAAGGAGGACGGCAACGCAAACTAGCTATGACGTCGTAGTCGTCGGCGCCGGCCCAGCTGGCTCGGCTGCTGCGCTTGCTGCTATTCGATGCGGGGTTAGCGTCCTGTTAATCGAACGCGGGCCCTTCGCTGGTTCCAAGAACGTCTATGGCGGAGTCGTCTATCCCCAAGTCCTTGGTGAGCTAATACCAAATTGGCAGGCTTCAGTTCCAGTAGAACGATGGATAACGAAGCGTTCCACCATGATGATGTCGAATGACTCCTCGTTCACGATCGCTATCGAAAGCGAGAGATGGAGCAAGGAAACTCCAAACGGAATCACAACCCTTCGGTCTAAATTCGATCGTTGGCTCGCCGAGAATGCGGTAGCTGAGGGAGTAGACCTTCTGTGTTCCACACTAGCTAAGTCGCTAATCTACCAACACAGCTCAGGCGGGTCTTCCAAGGTAAGACGGGTAGTCGGAGTGAGTACCGACCGTGAAGACGGAGACGTTTCGGCGAAGGTCGTGATAGTCGCCGATGGTGTCAACTCACTGTTGGCGAAATCTGCCGGGATGTATCCAAATTTTACTATTGAGAATCTGACCTTGGGCGCAAAAGAAGTCCTCCACCTTGGCAGGGACCGAATCGAGGAACGTTTTGGTCTCAAGGGTGACGCCGGAAGTGACATAGAGATAGTTGGTTGCACTGAAAATATCGCCGGAGGTGGGTTTCTCTATACGAACCAAGAAACCGTGTCCGTTGGCGTCGTCCTCTCCCTCAAGGACCTTGCGGCTCAACAGGTAAGGCCGGAGGCGCTGATTGATCGGCTGAAATCACACCCGAGCATCGAAGGACTGCTAGCTGGATCGACACTGCAGGAGTACAGTGCGCATATGATACCCGAGGTAAGAATGGCCGATTGGCCGCAATTAGCCTCCCCGGGTGTCCTGCTAGCCGGTGATGCGGCCGGTAGCTGCCTAGCATCGGGTCTCTGGTTGGAAGGAGTCAATATGGCCATCGGGTCCGGAATCACCGCCGGGGAATTCGCCGCCGCGGCTTGTAAGAACCCGGCTTCGACGGACTGGGCGGCATATGGCAGGTCAATTAAAAAGAGCTTCGTAGGGCAGAATCATCGTAGGTTCCAAAGAGCACCCGAGCTGGTGATGTCCAACTCGATGCAGCGAATATATCCGAAACTCGCTAACGATATAGCGTCTTCGATATTCACCGTCACCGATCCTAGGGCCAAAAAAGGGATCATCCAGACTGCCCGGTCCATCATGGCCGAATCAGAAATCGCCGTTAGGAAATTGGCCCTCGACACCTTCAAGATATGGAGGGCATTTCATTGAACCAACGGGAGCGCAATCCCCTTCCGTAAGGGAGGGGTCAAGCGACCTAATTCTTTCTCGGTCTACCTGATTTACGGCTAGGGAG
>JABEUM010000120.1 GCA_013044475.1 Acidimicrobiaceae bacterium
CTCTTCCTTGATAGTAGCTACAGGCTGTGACACCCAAAGGGTGGTCGGCCCATACAGACCATAATAGCGAACATCTGTTCACTATGGATGCTGATTATGTAATTACCTAATAGTACTCGGTATTTAGTAAAATTAGAGTTAGAACAGCTACGGCCCCTCGACCAGCTGATCAGGGCGAATGTTCAAGTCTCCATCAACCGAGCCGCCGCCTAAGCATATCCATGAGCGAGATCGCCGTTAGCGATCTGATCGTCGCCCTATCTCCGGAGGGAAACTTAAACTCCCTGGCCTCTTTAAAGAGTCCATCTGCTCTTGAGATGCATATGCCAACCCAAACCGTCCCCACTGGCTGATCTTCCTGCGCATCTGGACCAGCAACGCCCGTAGTGGAGATTCCAACCTCCGCTCCGAGGACACCCATCACTCCCTGGGCCATCTCAAGTGCAGCCTGTTTGGAAACGACTTCGTCTGATTTAACTCCCAAAACCTCACGTTTAACCGAAGTGGCATAGCTAACTACCGACCCTTTGAAGAACTGCGATGCACCTGGCACCGACACGATTCTTGAGGATATCAGGCCCCCGGTCAAAGACTCCGCCACCGCAAGGGTATAGCCTTTTGCCTTCAGCCTTTCCCCTACCGCGTATTCCATCGTCTCCTCGTCGACACCAAAAACATTCTCACCTAGCAGCGACCTAAGGCCTTCTTCTTCGTCTTTGAGAATCAGGTCCACCTTTTCCTTAGTGTCTCCCTTTGCGGTAATGCGAAGTTTTATGCCTTCGGCACCTGATGCGAGAAAAGCGATCGTTGCCCTCTTGGACTCTTCTAAGATCTCCAAACGGGGGGCGACTAACTCGGCGAGTGCTGACTCTGAAAAACCCCAGGTCCGCAGGACTCTCGAACCGATATAAGAGGCGGATCCCAACCTCGAAACGATATCTGGGATCACCGATCTTCCGATCATATCCCGCATCTCTATCGGCACTCCAGGAACCGCATAGATCACCTTCGGCCCGACTGTGCATATCAGCCCGGGAGCGGTTCCTTTTCGTTGGTCGATGAATTGCGCAGACTTAGGTTTATACGCCTGGCGAAGATTGTTCTCCGGCATCTGTCTGTTTCGAGAAGCGAAGTAGGCCCGAATCTTCTCCACCATTTCGGACTCGACTTGGAGTTCTTCCCCCATCACTTTGGCGATAGCTTCCCTGGTAATATCGTCCTGGGTAGGGCCCAGGCCACCGCACAAGATCACACCATCCGCCCTCGACAGGCTCTGACGGATCGACTCTGCGATTCGCTCCAGGTTGTCCCCGACCTTGGACTGAAAATGACAATCTACTCCGACCTCGGCTAGACGTTCCGAGATCCAAGTCGAATTGGTATCTTGAATCTGCCCTAGCAGGAGTTCCGTACCTATCGCGACGATCTCAACTCGCACCTAAAAACCTCTCACTAGCTCCCCTGCTAGCCTAGGCCCTATGGAGTAACGTTGCTATGGCGATTGGCATCCGAAAGGTACTGGTAGGCACTCCCGAGCGCTAGGGCAGTTGCGATCCAGATTATAACTGAGACTGCAACGGTCCTCGTAAATGAGGTGTATAGGCCGCCGATTGGGATAAGAGCCAGGCATATAGAAAATACCTGTGCGGTCATCTTCCACTTCCCCAGTTTTCTTGCTGGGACGGAGATCCCCTTCTTCGCCACCACGGTTCGGTAAGCAGAAATTACCAATTCCCTGATCGCCATGATCACAATGGGCAATAGGGCGATTCTGGATTGGTACACTAGCGCTCCGAACATGCCAAAGACCATGATCTTGTCCGCTAGTGGGTCCAAGAACGCACCTGATCTAGTCGTGCCTTGGCGCCGGGCTATCTCGCCGTCAAAGCGGTCTGCGACCCCCAACACGATCCACAGGGCCAAAGTCGCCCACGGATTCGACCGATTGATGACCATCATGACCGCAACTGGCGAAGCAAGTATCCTAACGAAGGTAACCAGGTTGGCGGGCGTAGCTATTGCGCTCGGCCCATAAGTACTAGAAGACATGATCACCTCCCGATAGAATTCGGCTTGCGACTAGGTCCGGCCCGACCGCCTTGTCAACTTTCATCCTTTGGAACGAACCTACCCTACATTCCAGCGGAACACGGACTATTCCGTCTATTTCTGGAGCTTCACGATAGGAGCGTGCTACTCCAGGCGATTCGATCAAGACCTCTATTTCCTCTCCGACCAAGTTATCCCTTGTTCGCCGGGTGATCGCGTCCTGCAGCTCCGACGCCTCCCGAAGCCGAGCCAATGCAAGTTCGCTCGCAATCTGGGAATCGAGGCCGTCCGAATAGGTCCCTTCCTCTCTTGAGTAAGGGAAGAACACCGCCCAGTCGAGTTGAGCTTCTTTCAGGAAGCTAAGAAGGAGTTCATGATCCTCTTCGCTTTCACCAGGGTAGCCAATAATAAAAGACGACCGAAAAGCCGACTTGGGATTAATCCTCCTAATGGAGGCGATCTTATCTAGGAATGTCTCGTGAGACCCATAACGTCGCATCCTTCTGATCAGTGGCCTGCTCACATGTTGCAAAGACAGGTCAAAGTAGGGAACCTCACTATTGCAAATCGCCTCTATTAGGGGATTGGTAAGTTGCGATGGGTAGATATAAAGGAGTCGTAGCCACTTGGAGACACCCTGCAATTCTCCGATGAGATCCGTCAAGGTACCTCCGCCAGGCAAGTCCCTACCGTAGCTGGCGAGGTCCTGCGCGACCAAAACCAGCTCCTTTACATCGAGATCCGCCGCCTCCTTGACGATGTCGGGTATCTCCCGTGAGCGCTGCTTTCCCCTAAAGCTGGGAATAGCACAGAACCCACAGCGGCGATCACACCCCTCTGCCACTTTGAGATAGGCCCAAGGTTGGTCAGAAGGTCCGCGGCTCAAGTTCAAAAGATCCATAGTCGGCAGCGAAATCTCGGTATCGCCGCTAAAAGCTGCCTTGGCTACTCGAGGATTAGGCCCTATCGAAACGGCGACATCAGCAGCCGTATCGGTGATGAAATCTCCATCAAAACCTACGACCACGTCAACTTCGGGCAAGGCAGCTGAGAGTTCGCCTTGATACCTCTCCGCCATGCAGCCCGTCACAACGAGTCGACTAGTCGATGACTTGACAGATGAGATCTCAAGGATGGTGTCGATAGATTCTTGCCGGGCTGATTCAATGAAAGCACAGGTGTTTACGACAATCAGATCGGCGTCGACAATTGAACCCGCTGCGTGGTACCCGGATAATAAAGCGCGATGACTCAGTTTGACCGAATCGACTTTGTTCTTCGGACACCCGAGGGTTTCAACCCAGATTTTCTGTGACATTTAGCTCTATGCTAGTTGGACCACGGTTCCTGTGCGGTTGAACTCGACAACCTCTACCTGATGAAACACGCCGCGGTCCTCTTGGAATCGCTTTACCTTGCTTAGCACTTGCTTTGCATGCGAACGGGTAGAAAAGCCGATCATCGTCGAACCCGCTCCTGACCAAGCGGCTCCAATGCATCCGGATCTGATCAATTCGTCCATGATTGTATCGGACTCGGTAAAGAACTGGCTGCGATACCGCTGGTGAATGTTGTCTTTGAACATGAATCTTTCGATAGTCGAGGCATCCTTCAACGATAGGGCGAGCATCAGTGAATTTGAAAGATTCTCTATCGCATCGATTCGAAGCACACTTTTCGGCAGGGCGGCCCTGAGCTTGTGGGTAGGAAGCTCGTTCTCGGGAATTACCAAGACGCTCACCAGTTCGGAATCGACTTCTATCCCCCTCACGACGCTGCGTCCCTCTACACTCGCAGCCGCAACCGCACCCCCATAAAGTGACGCTGCGGCGTTCTCTGGGTGTCCCTCGAAGTGGACTGCGACCGAAAGTGGGTCATCTGACTCACATGCGACCGCTACGGCCACCGCTAGTGCGGCAGAAGAACCCATACCCCTCGCCAAAGGAATGTCTGACCTAATTGACAAAGCTACGTTTGAATGTCCGAGCACGAACTTGCACACCTGTAGGGCCAGGTGATTGTCATCGACCGGAACTCCGGCTCCATAGCCGCTCGAAGTGACCTCAAAAGAAGAAGACACCTCTACGTCTACCTCGATAAATCTATCGAGGGCTATCGCTAAAGTATCAAATCCTGGCCCTAAATTGGCCGTCGACGCTGGAGTCCTAACCGTCTTTGCCGAAACTTCCTTTGTCATTTGCCTTTAGAGCCTCGTAAGCCGCCACTTCAAAGATGCCTTGACCACGGGGGAGTTAACCACTGCGGGCTCTTTGAAAACCTGTTCTCCAACTTTGACCGTAATCTCTGCGACTTTAGCACCACTAGCCACGGTATGGGTCTTTAATGTCGGGCTAACAGCGATCGATTCATTCAAGCCAGCCCAGCCAAACGCGTAGACCGACTTGGTCGCATAGACATTAATAGCTCCCCCACCCGGAGGAGTTAGTGTTCCTACGACTGCTCCAGCAGAAATGACTTTGAAGTACCGAACCTGTCCAGGAGCCGCCTTTGCCAATGCTTTTGCGACATCCAAAGCGGTGATAAGCGGCTGTCCGCTCTGCTGAAAGAGCACTGCGCCGAAGATTCCCGTCGACTGGTTTTGGATATTAGCCCGAGAGTAAAAAACGAAACTTCCGCCGCTCGGAGTCGATCCAGTCTTAATGCCAGCGATTCCGTCGGATCCAAGGTCGTAATCTACGTTATAGACCACTCCGGCCACTGGAAGGGTAGCCTGCGGATAGGAGACTATTTGGGAGAGCGTTGGGTTCTGCTCGAGCAGCTGAGCTAGCTTCATTTGGTCTTTGGTGTTGGAAACCGTCCTTGGATCCAGCCCGGAAGGGTCGGTGTAATGGGTAGCGGTCATGCCGAGCTTTTTGGCCATCGCATTCATCTTTGCCACAAAAGCGGTGGTCGACCCGGCATCCCAGCGTGCCAATGCTGTTGCGATGTTATCGGCAGAAGGTATAAGCAGACCTTCGAGCATCTGATACTCACTCATCGTCTCACCCGGAGCCACCGCCATCACCGAGTCCACCGCAGCGCTTTGCTGGAGGTACGACTGATAGTCAGCCTGGGTAATAGTAATGCTCGGACCTGAGGCTCCGATCGCCAAGGGATGGTCCTTGATGATAATATAGGCGGTCATCATCTTGGCAACCGATGCAATCTGCACCGGTTGCGATCCACCCGACTGGCCTAATACGCCGACCTGAGGTACTACTACTTCAGACTCCCCATTGGTTGGATAAGGCAGGGAAACCGCAGGACCCCCGACCGTCGTGGCAAGCCTCATACTCTGAGATAACGTCGGCATTGGAACGGGACGAATGAGCTGAATCGCCGAGATAATGACTAACAACAACACGACCAGGATTACTAGTCCTCGGAACCGCCGAAGCGAAGCTCCCGAAGAACCCCGTCTCGACGAGTAGCCGCCGATGGACCTTCTTGACGACGGAAGCCAGTTGTCGTTCCTTGGCATATGCGGGGCTACCTCCAACAGAAAATGGACTCACAGGGAGTGCTAAAAGACCCCTTGAGCCTACCGCCTTCAAAGCCCACCTACACCACCCGAAAGTTGCGGTAACATCGGATTTTCAGGATAGGACTACTACGGCGCACTAAGAAACTGTCGGCGGTCTAGCTAAAACTGCCGCTTGAGAAACGGAGTAAAATCTCTTTGGCACTGGTCCCAGAAGCTCTATGAAATGCCGATGTGGCCTGGGCTTTGGCCACATTTCGACTAGAGGGAGAGTTCGTCCAGTTCTTCCTTACTCATTAGAACTTCTCGCGGTTTTGAGCCTTCGCTCGGTCCTACAACACCGTCCTGCTCTAAGAGATCCATCAGCCTTCCGGCCCTCGCAAAGCCGACTTTGAGCTTCCTCTGAAGCATCGAAGTAGATCCCAACTGAGAGCTGACCACCAACCTGAGGGCTTCGTTGTAAAACTCGTCCTGCGACGCCCCGTTTTCCGAATTGCCCTTGCCGCTGTCTGCCACTTCTTCCAGCTCATCTAGGTAAGCGGGTCCACTCTGTCTCAGCCAGAAACCAACGACTCCACGCACCTCCGATTCAGAAACCCATGGAGTTTGAATCCTCCTCGGAACCGAAGAGTCTGCGGTCACGATGAGCATGTCGCCCTTACCAATCAACTTTTCCGCTCCTGGTTGGTCCAAAATGACCCTGGAATCAGCCTGCGAAGCCACAGAGAAGGCCATCCTTGAAGGGACGTTGGCCTTGATGACCCCAGTTATCACGTCGACAGACGGCCTCTGGGTTGCGATGAGGAGGTGTATCCCTACTGCTCGTGCCTTTTGAGCTATACGGCATATCGAATCCTCGACATCCCTAGGGGCCACCATCATTAAATCGTTGAGCTCATCGACTACGACAATAATGTAGGGCAAGGACTCCATCGTCGGCGTCTCGAGGTCCGCTGGGTCGAATATGTACTCCTGAGAAGCGACCTTTGATGCCTCAGCCAATTCGTTGTAGCCCGTAATATTCCTTACGCCGACGCCGGCAAGGAGGTCATAACGTCGATCCATCTCCTTGGTGGCCCAGTTCAATGCCCCAGCGGCCCTCTTTGGGTCGACTACTACAGCGGAGAGAAGATGAGGAAGTCTCGAATACTGTCCGAGCTCCACTCTTTTTGGATCTACCAAAATCATCCGAACTTGAGATGGGGTCGCCCGCATAAGGATTGAAGTGATCATCGAGTTCAGTGCGGAGGACTTGCCGGAGCCGGTCGCTCCGGCGATCAAGACGTGAGGCATGTCTGCGAGATTGGAAACGATCGTCCTGCCATAGATATCCCTGCCAAGGGGAACCTCGAGGGGTAAGGTCGCCTTCTTCATCTCGGGGGCCATCAAAACGTCCCCTAGCGTCACTACCTCCCTAGAGCGATTTGGCACTTCGACCCCGATTGCCGACTTCCCGGGAATTGGAGCCAATATTCGAATGTCCGCGGCCGCCATTGCGTAGGCTATGTCGCGCTGCAAGGAAAGGAGCTTTGCTACCTTGATACCTTCTCCTAATTCCAGCTCATAGCGTGTTACCGTCGGTCCAACGGTCATCCCAGAAAGTCTCGTCGGCACACCATGGGTCATCAGTGCACCCTGTAGCGCCCTTCCCCTATCGGCCAGCTCGACCTGATCGATCTTGTTGGCGACGCCCTTGGACAAGATCGAGATCGGAGGCAACTTCCAGGTCTGCGAAGTTGCGGCTCCGCTCGCCTTTTTCGGCGACACCCCAACGGTCCCCTCACCCTCCAGGTCCGCCACCTCTCCATCTCCTCCTGAGGTCGCTTTCTCGGACAAGTCGACGTAGAATTCGGTAGATTCGTCGGCCTCCTTTGATCCAGAGACGCCGTCGGCCTGTCCATCTGGACCTTCTGCACCGACTCCCAAATAGTTAGTGTCGCCGTCGTGGCCGTCGGAAAATAGCCCGCCGAGCACGTCAACTTCAGGTTCAGGTTCGTTCTGCGCAGTTGCTGACTTCATAGCGTCTAGCGAAGATCTGGCTTTTCTCGAAAAGAGCTTTGCAACCCTATCAAATCCGATTCCGAACAGCCAAAGGAGACATAAGACTCCGATGAGTCCCAAAATGATACTTGCACCCACCCTGGAGGCCACTAAAGAAAGTCCCCCTCCGATCGACTCTCCGACCAGGCCCCCGTGGGACTTTAAATACCCAGAGCTAAAACCGAACCTTCCCCCATAAAAGAGACTCCCATCAATAGCAGCAATATCGATGGCTAGCAAAGTTATCTTCCACCAGAACAGGCGCTTGGTAGTCATTTCAGCCCTTGCTAAGTGAAGGAGGGCCGCCAGGAATGTTACGGCAAAAATGAGTCCGGTTGCCGATGCGAATAGATCATCAAAGACCCCCCTTACACCCCTGCCGAGAAGCCCAAACAGCGAGGTGAATACCGAAAGCATCACAAAAAAAGAGACAAGAAGAACCAAGAGCGCTACGGCCTCGCCGGAGAGGGGTTCTTTTTCATTGGCCTTGCGATTTTCCACCTTGCCCGGTGTGCGAGTTGCCCTACTGGACCTGGCAGGGGTCGGCTTTGATGATGTTCTCTTTTGGGGTGTCTTAGTGGATGCCGTCTTCGATCTTCGAGGGGCACCCCTCTGTCCACCTCCGGAGCGAGCAGAATGCGTCATTTTAAACCTACACCTCCGTAATTACCGGAATGATCATAGGCTTTCTCTTCGTCTGTCTAGACACCAGCTTACCTATAGCGCTACGCACGGCTTTAGAGAGCGACTCCTTGTCAACGTTCCCGTTGGCTAGCTCCTTGGAAAGCACTTCCCTGCTTCTCTGGATAATCTCCTCTAACCGGATCGAACCCTCGTCGGCGGGGATGAATCCCTTTGTCGCTATCTCCGGTCCAACCAGTATCTCAGCGTTGGAAATGTCTACCGCAGCAAAGATGACCAAGACCCCCTCCTCTGATAGGACCTTTCTATCCCTAAGAACCCCATGAGATACGTCTCCGACTACTCCGTCCACATAAAGGTATCCGGCGGGTACGACATCAGAAAATTCCAGTGAGTCATCGCCGAGGACTATCGAGTCGCCGTCTTGGGCCAAAAGGACGTTCTCGGAATCGATCCCCATCTCCATAGCTATTCTCGAATGGTTGTAGAGATGCCTATATTCACCGTGAACCGGCACGAAATATTCTGGCTTGGCGATAGCGAGGAGAGTTCTGAGTTCGTCGCGCTTTGCATGGCCAGAGGTGTGCACCTTTGCATTCGCCGGGTGCACTACCCGAGCTCCTCGTCGATACAGCCCATCGATCACCTTTCCGACGGCCGTCTCGTTTCCTGGGATTGCGTCGGCCGATAGGATGACCAGGTCACCCTGACCAACCTCCAGCCACCTATTCTGCCCCAGTGCCATCAGCGTCAGCGCAGAAAGCGGCTCTCCTTGGGATCCAGTCGAGATGATGCACACCTTGTCCGGTGGATACTTAGACACCTCTTCGATGTCGAGAATCATATCGTCATCGATTTGGAGAATTCCGAGCTTCCGGGCCAAAGCGACATTTTTACCCATCGATCTACCGAGGGTAAACACCTTACGATCGACGGCGGTCGCCACATTGGCTATCTGTTGAATCCGATGAATGTGCGAAGCAAAACACCCCACTATGATCCGACCTGAAGAGTGCTTTGCAAACACCTCCATCAAGGCATCGCCCACGATGCTCTCCGATTCAGAGTGTCCGTTCTCCTCTGCATTTGTCGAGTCTGCAAGTAGGAGCCTTATCCCCTCGCTCTTAGAGATCTCGCCAATTCGGGCGAGATCCATCAGACGGGAATCGACCGGCGTAAGGTCGATCTTGAAGTCGCCAGAGTGAAAAATAACCCCCTTGGCGCTTCGAATAGCAAGTGCAAAGCTGTGTGGAACCGAGTGGGTTACCGGAATGAATTCGAACTCAAAGGGTCCAATTTTTCGCCGCTCTAGATCCTTTACAACCTCAAACGAGCAGTTGTCGGTTAGCCCAGCCTCGTCGATACGGTTCCTAGCTAGTCCTAAAGTTATCTCCGACCCGTAGATAGGAAACTTCAACTCTCTGAGCAGGTATGATAGTCCACCAGTATGATCCTCGTGGCCATGGGTTAACACACAGGCTACGAGCTTCTTACCAAGTTCTCTTAGGTAGGAGAAGTCCGGAAGAATCAGGTCTACACCCGGAGTATCCAAAGTCGGGAACATCAAACCACAGTCGATCAACACCGCCTCGCCATCTTGTTCTATAGTCGCACAGTTGCGTCCTATCTCTCCAAGACCGCCAAGGAATGTTATCTTTACTTCTGAGGCCAAGATCGGCCAACTCCTTTATCAAATGCGATTCCCAGCTTTTTAGATCTCGCTTCGAGGTCTAAAAGAACCGCTTGGGCTTGCGCAACTAGATCGTTCGATGGGTCTGAAATAGGAAGCCTGCACCGCCGCGTCGATAGGCCCAACGCTTCAATCATCGCCTTGGTGGGTATTGGATTAGGCGCCTCGCTTTGGCTCTCAAATCGATAAGACTGCCCAAGAACCCTATTGATCTCCGAGGCCAGCCTCACATCTCCCTGTTCGAAAGCATCGATCATTGCGCTGAAGAATTGCCCAGCCCAGTGGGTAGCGACACCGACTACTCCCACCGCCCCGACTGACATAAATGGCAATGTTAATGAGTCATCGCCGGAATAGACCGTGAAATCTTCGGGAGCGTCAGCTATCAACTGGGCGGCGTTTGCAACCTCACCCGTAGCGTCTTTAAGGGCACAAACGTGGGGGTATTGTTCGACTAGTCGGAGGAGCGTACGGTGCTCAAGCTTCCTGCCCGTCCTAATTGGAATATCGTAGATAACTATCGGGAGATCGGTCGCCTCGGCCATCTGAGCAAAGTGCCCAAATATGCCGTCCTGCGACGGCCTCGAATAGTATGGAACGACCGCCAGGACTCCTTTGGCTCCCAAGTCCTTGGCGAGCTTGGTCAGTTCCGCACTGTGAGCGGTATCGTTTGACCCAGATCCAACGATCACCGGCAGGTCGGTCGCCTCAATAGTCTTACGCCAGACATCAACCCTCTCGGGGTCTGTCAACGTGCCTGCCTCGCCGGTAGTCCCGGTAGAGACGATAGCCGTAGTCCCGGTCGCCTTGAGGTGAGTCGCAAGAACAGAAATCGCCTCGTAGTCGACCGAAGAATCGACTCTAAACGGTGTTGCCATCGCGGTGACAACACGTCCAAAACTAACAAGAGCCCTTCCCATTATCTCGCCCTATCTGTCGACATCGAATTAAACATCTCCTCAATAAGATCGTCAACTCCGACTGCCAGGCCCCTTACGGTCGATACACCTCTGATCGCAATCAATACTCCAGGCATAAACGAACTCCGGTCGTATGAATCATGCCTGATCGTCAGGGATTGACCCGTCGTACCCATGACCACCTCTTGATGCGCTACCGCACCTCTGATCCTAAGCGAATGGATTCCGACCCCATCCACCGAGGCACCCCTTACGCCTTGCAATACAAACTTCTGAGTAGGGTCCGGCTCGAAGGCCCCGCCAGATGCGACCTTAGCACGGCTAATCCTCTTCGCCGTAGTCAGAGCGGTCCCTGAAGGAGCGTCAACCTTGGTGTCATGGTGCATCTCGATCACCTCGACCGAATGAAAAAATGGCGCCGCCATCTCGGCGAACTTCATCATCAGTATCGCCCCAATGGCAAAGTTGGCGGCGACGATGCACCCCGCCCCGGAAGCTTGAAACTTCTCGTTGAGCTCGCCCAGTTGTTCTTGTGAAAGGCCAGTCGTGCCCACGACAGCCGAAATCCCATTTTCTGCGCAAAAAAGGAGGTTTTGATAGGCCGAAGCAGCATCGGTAAAGTCCACCGCAACGTCGGCTCCAGATCTTAACACCTCTGCTAAATCACCCGAAACCACGAGCCCGGTTCCAGCAATGCCGAGTGCATGGGAGTATTCGATGCCCGAAAGCTTCGGGTCTACCAGTGCTACGAGTTCCAGATCCGGCTCTTGAAGCACCGCCTGAACGACGCTTGAACCCATTTTTCCACCAGCACCTAATACTGCAACTTTCATGGGTAAAGCCTACAAGAAACAGAGGCCTCCTAGCCGCAAATAGGCTAGGGGCCCCTAAAACTCTAGCGTCTAGGATTTCTCCGAGGCCCACGATCCCTCGAACCAGACGAGTATCCCCTGCGCTCGGAATTATCCCGCTGCGGCAGTGCCGGTCCTAGATCTCCGAACTCTTCGACAAGTTCGGCCTCGAACGCCTCTTCAAAAGAGACCCTCTCCGCCTGTGCCCTCTTCGGCCTCTCTGGGCGGTCAGATGGTCCCTCGGATCGACTCGGAGCGTGCGATGATTCGCCACGGTGCTCGCGGGGAGGCCTTGGCTCAGATGGCTCGGAGTGAGACTCTCCGGGACCTTCGCTCGAAGCTCCGTCCGACGCCAACCTCAAAGAGAGTTTTCCACTTGGATCTATCTCCTCGACCACGACCTCTATCTGCTGATTCAGGCTCAAGACGTCCTCTACCCTGTCGACCCTCTTGCCGCCGCCGATCTTCGAGATATGCAAAAGCCCATCTCTGGAAGGCATGATATTAATAAATGCACCGAACTTTGTGATGTTGACCACTCGCCCCATGTAGGTAGCGCCAACCTCTGCAATCGGCGGGTCTAGAATCTCGTCGATCCTTGCCTTTGCCTCCAAGGCTGCGGAGAGTTCCTTCGCTCCGATAGTCACTATGCCGATCCCACCCTGATCTTCAATGGTTACGTCGGCACCGGTCTCTTGCTGGAGCGAATTAATGTTCTTACCCTTAGGACCGATGATCTCACCGATCTTGTCGAGTGGGACCTCGAAAGTCAAGATCTTGGGGGCGTTTGATCTGACCTCTTCCCTGGGCTCAGAGATAACCTTCTCCATCGAGTCGAGGATCTCGAGCCGAGCGGTCTTCGCTTGAGCCAAAGCATTCGCCAACACTTCGGCCGGAATTCCATCTATCTTGGTGTCGAGTTGAAGAGCCGTCACGAAGTCCTTCGTTCCGGCTACCTTGAAGTCCATATCGCCAAATGCGTCCTCGGCACCAAGGATGTCGGTAAGGGTCACGTACTCGCCATCTTCGAAGACCAAGCCCATCGCGATCCCGGCAACAGGAGCTTTAATCGGGACACCGGCGTCCATGAGAGACAAGGTCGAACCACACACCGAAGCCATCGAAGTCGAACCGTTAGAGGAGAGCACCTCCGAAACCAGCCTGAGGGTGTAAGGGAATTCGCTCGACGGCGGAATCACTGGAAGAAGTGCCCGCTCTGCGAGTAGACCGTGACCGATCTCCCTCCTCTTCGGTCCCCTCATCTGTCCGGCCTCTCCAACCGAGAAGGGCGGGAAGTTGTAGTGGTGCATATACCTCTTGGACTCGTCGATCCCAATAGTGTCGATGAGCTGGTTCATCTTGGGCATGCCGAGCGTACAGACGTTCAGCACCTGGGTCTCTCCTCGCTGGAAAAGTCCCGAACCGTGAGCCGTAGGAATCAGACCAACCTCGACCAACAGCGGACGAATCGTCGTGGTGTCACGACCATCAATTCGGACTTTATCGTGGATGATTCGATGCCTGATTACCTTTTTAAGTACCGACTTCAAAGCGGCCTTTGCCTTATTCGCTTCGTCAGGGAATTCCTCCACTAAAACGGCGAGTGTCTCGTTAGTCGCTGCATCGATCGCGGACTGCCTCTCGGACTTTTGTGCGATCGAATTAGCCTCCGCCAACTTCGGCCAAGCAATCTCGGTCGCCCTTGCGTATAGCGCCTCGGAATAGTCGTTCTGGACATTCCAAACGAGGGCTTCCTTGACCGGCGCCTTGGCCTTCAACTCGTACTGAGCTTCTATCGACTTTTTGATCCAAGATTTGGCATAGTCAAGGCCTGAAGCTATGACGTCCTCGGTTGCAAATGGGGCTCCCCCTGCGTAGGTCGCCCAGGCGGATTCAGTACCGCCCGCTTCGACCATTAATATCGCCACGTCGCTCTGGTCTGCGGTGAGTCGACCAGCGACCACAAGCTCAAAGGTAGACCTGTCTCCCTCTTGGTACGTTGGATGAGCTAACCAATTCCCGTCCTCGGTCCAGGCAATGCGGACTGCACCGACTGGTCCCTCGAAAGGAATCCCCGATATCAGCAGTGCGCACGAAGCGGCATTGATTGCTATTACATCATGGGGGTTCTCTAGATCCGCTCCGAGTATCGTCCCGACCACGTGCACGTCATTCCTGAAGCCGCCGGGAAAACAGGGGCGCAGCGGCCTGTCGATCAACCGACTAGTTAGTATCGCCTGATCGGTGGCCCGACCTTCCCTGCGAAAGAATGATCCCGGGATCTTCCCGGCTGCGTACATCCGCTCTTCGATATCTACCGTGAGTGGGAAAAAGTCGATGCCTTCCCTGACGGACTTAGAAGCAGTCGCGGTAACGAGTACCACCGTATCGCCTATCCGGGCGACGACCGCTCCGTCTGCTTGCATTGCAAACTTTCCGGTTTCAAAACTTAGAACTTTGGAACTGCCCTCTATGGGGCTAGAAACGGAGTATGTCTCCGACATGTCTCTCCTGTCATTTGGGGCATCTCTGCCCCGCTCTTTTAACGGTCTTGGCGCCCATGGCGCTATTGAATCCGTCTATATGGGAGCCGACCTGAAACAGTTTCCAGTGGTCAACACCTTAAAAGCAAGGGGTGCTCACCACTGGCAGCTGATTCAAGCCGGAGTATTGCATATGTCGGGGAGAGTACTTCGACCACCCCCCGACTCTGTTTATTATCTCCTGATACCTAACCTGGTAATCAGGTTACGATAGCGCTCAACGTCCTTGCGCTTGAGGTAGTCGAGCAATCTGCGGCGATGACCGATCATCATCATCAGTCCACGCCTGGTGTGATGATCCCCCTTGTGAACCTTCAGATGCTCGGTAAGCCTATTAATTCTTTCGCTGATGATGGCAACCTGCACCTCAGGAGATCCGGTATCGGACTCGTGAAGCTTGTAGGCACCTATCGTCTCTGCCTTTTCAACCATGCGTCGTTCAACCTCGGCGCTTATAATGCCTGAGCCACTTTGGCCCAATGCTAACTTTCCACTAACCCGATCAGCCTAGACGATCGGCGCAGCTAATCAGCCCAGTGCCTCACGAATAGCCAAAACGTCGAGTTCAATCTGGGCTACCAAGGCTTGAGAATCCGAAAAGGTGACCTGCGGTCTGATGAAACTATTGAATGTTATCTCGACCGCTTGCGAATATAGGTCGCCCGAAAAGTCCAATAGATAGCTCTCGATGAGCCTAGGACCACCGGTGGGATAGAAGGTGGGACGGGTTCCGACGCTTATAGCGGCCTTGACACTCTCCCGATCGGGAAGAATCCGCAAGTGCCCCGCATAGATACCATCGGCCGGGATGGCCATCTGCCCCGGTGGCTCGACGTTTGCAGTAGGAAACCCCAGCAAACCCCCGCCCCTTCTATCGCCAGATGAGACCATGCCTCTGATGCAATGATCCCTGCCGAGAAGGACTGACGCCTGACGAACGTCTCCTTCTGCGATAAGCGACCGTATCAGGGTGGAGGAGATTGGGACACCGCTCAGAGCGGGTGTGGTCGAGGGCAGCGAACCTACTTTGACTAGCTCGATCCCTTGGACAACAAATCCCAGCTCACTGCCGCGCTTAGCCAGAAATTCAACGGTTCCCTCACGATTGTGGCCGAAATGAAAATCTGACCCGACCATAACGGCCTTAGCTCCGAGTGCCGCTACTAAAACCTGATCGACAAAGTCTCCTGCGGACTCGGTGGCCCTGACGGTATCAAACTCGATCAGGTAGACATAGTCAATACCGAGGCCCTCGAGGAGTTCAAGCCGACTCTCCAGGTCTGTGATCAGCTTTGGAGCGGATGTCGGTCGAACTACCGTCGCCGGGTGCCGATCGAAGGTAACTACGACACTCGGTACGGAATGGGTCTTTGCGAGGTTCTTCAGGCTCTCCATAATCGCGCGATGGCCGAGGTGAATGCCGTCATAAGCGCCTATGGTAACTACTGAGCCGCCCAGAGCGATACCCGCTGTGCGATCATAAATTACTTCCATGGTTGATTGAGGCTAGTCGCACAAGGCCTCCAAAATGTGGCAGCGCACCATTTGCCATTAAAACCAAACTCGGAGCTACCCAAGGTCAAACATAACGCCCTTCCTTCGTGCGGGGTTTTCGAGGTGGTGGTATCCAACCAACCTCCTTTGCCAAAGATGGCAGATCGGCCGATTCTGATGGCGATAGCAGCGGACCACCATGGTGAAGCCGCAGTTATAAACAATCGGCTACGATCGTCGACTTAAACTAGAGAGAACATCGATTCGGGTTTAAGCCATCCATCGAGCAATCTTACAAAACCGACAAAAGGAGAATCACCGTCATCCGGTGTGACGCCGATAGCCTTGGGCTCTAAAAAGACCGCAATCCTATCGTCAGATGGGGACAAGGGTACTATTAGGTCTCCAGCAGGCACCCGTCTTCCCATAAGGAGGTCAGCTGCTGCATCTTTTGAAACGAAGATTCTTTGAAATGACGATAGTGCCCGGCTCAACGAGATCTTCAAATCCGCAGTAACCGCCTCAGGAGCAACCGCCTCGGCGACGTCGAACACACCGATCTTGGACCTTCGAAGCTGTAAAAGCGTTCCTAGGGTAGCGCAGCTATAAGCGACGTCTCGGACTAGCGACCTCACATAGGTTCCAGAAGAGCACCCGAGGTCGAAGCTAAAAGAATCGGATTCGGGCAGATAGCTAATTGTAAAATCACTCACTACTACCCGCCTGGTAGCAAGCTCGAACTCGACATTAGACCGTTCAAGGTCGTACGCCCTCTTCCCTTGGACCTTTATGGCCGAAACCCTCGGGGGCAGTTGATCTGACTCACCTAAGAATGCCTTAGCAGTATTCTCGATCGACTTTGGATCGACGACGGTTTCGATTCTCTTGACCACTTCTCCCTCGATGTCTAGGGTGTTTGTCTCGAAGCCGATGCAAAACGTACCGCTATATCTCTTTGTATCGGTAATGATGTCCGCTAGAAGTCTGGTATATCTGCCGACGGCTACGACCATCAGCCCAGTAGCCATCGGATCCAAGGTCCCGCTATGGCCTGCCTTTTTGATACCAAGCCTCCGCTTGATGATCGAAAGACAACCGTTGGAAGTAATCCCAGCGGGCTTATCAATGAGGTAGATTCCGTCAGGATCGGACACGGCGTTAGACCGGATCCGCCTTCGAAGTTGATCCTTCGTCTGCGGCGATCTTTCGAATGATCTCCTCCACTCGAAGACCAGCGGCGAGAGCAGGATCCGAAACAAAGGCTAAGTGCGGAGTCCTCGACATCCTGACCTGACGGGCAATCCTCGATTGGAGGTCCGTCCGATGGCTCTCAAGGGCGCCGTGGGCGACCTCTGGAAGCTCGGCGAAATAGACCTTAGCATTTCTCAGGTCCGGCTCAACTTCCACCGCAGTGACGGTCAACAGACTCAAGCGTTCGTCCGCGTCTACCAGCCTCTCAAGCTCTTCGGCAATTACCTCTCTTAGGAGGCTATTTACTCGAGCAACCCTAGGGAACTTGCCCCTAGGGGAGCCCATCGCACCTTTTGGCATGTCAAATCTCCTACAAGCGATTAGCTACGCGGGATCTCTCGGTCCTCAAAGGTCTCGATTATATCGCCCTGCCTTAGGTCCTGAAAATCAGATAGTCCAATACCGCACTCAAAGCCGGTCTGTACCTCTCTCACGTCATCCTTAAAGCGCCGCAAAGTATTGATCGAGCCCTTCCAGATAACGACTCCGTCCCTTATGAAACGGACCTTCGATCCCCTCGTGATACTGCCGTTGGTAACATAACAACCGGCAACCATGCCAGCACGAGGCACCCTGAAGATCTCTCGAACTTCGGCGTCGCCGGTAATGACCTCTTCGAATTCCGGTGCGAGCATTCCGACCATCGCGGCCTCGATGTCTTCAAGTACCTTATAGATGATCTCATAAGTTCTTATCTCGACATCCTGCGACTCAGCTAACTCCCTCGACCGTCGATCGGGACGGACGTTGAAGCCTATAATTGTTGCATTGGATGCCGCTGCGAGGCCGACGTCATTCTCATTGATTCCGCCAACGGCCTTATGGATAATGCTCAGCTTGACCTCAGGCCGCTCAAGCTTTCGCAAGGACTCGGCCAGCGCCTCTAGGCTTCCCTGAACATCGGCCTTTACAATCAGGTTGAGAGCTGCTGCTTCACCCTTTTGAATCTGCTCAAAGAGATCCTCGAGCTTGGCTCCAGCTGCCGCAGCTGCCCGGGTCGTATACCCAGCCATTCTGTAGCGTTGCTCTCTGCTCTCCGCTATCATCTTTGCGGTCGACTGATCCTGAGTAACCCTAAAATCATCACCCGCAGCCGGTACCTCTGAAAAACCTAGGACTTGAACCGGTGTCGAGGGCAGCGCCTCTTTTACCGCCCTGCCACTCTGGTCAATCATCGCCTTCACGCGACCCCAGGCCTGGCCAGCCACTATCTGGTCCCCGACCTTCAATACGCCCTTTTGAACCAGCATCGTCGCAACTGGACCTCGGCCCACATCCAGGTTCCCTTCCAAGACGACCCCTCGAGCCCGTCCGGTCAGGTTCGCCTTGAGCTCTAGAACCTCTGAAAGCACGAGTATCTGTTCGAGCAGATCGTCGACACCCAAGTTCTGCAATGCCGAAAGCTCTACCGTGATGGTATCGCCACCCCACTGCTCGGGAACAAGTCCGTATTCAGAGAGCTGCTGCATAACCCGCTTTGGATCCGCGTTCTCCCTGTCGATCTTGTTGATAGCGACAATGATCGGGACCTCTGCGGCCTTTGCGTGGTTGATAGCTTCAACCGTTTGAGGCATAACCCCGTCATCAGCCGCAACCACCAGCACGACGATGTCGGTAACTTTGGCGCCTCTCGCCCTCATCTGGGTAAAGGCCTCGTGACCGGGGGTATCGATGAAAGTGATAGACCGACCAGAGACGTTGACCTTGTATGCACCGATGTGCTGGGTGATTCCCCCGGCTTCGGAGGCCACAACGTTAGTCTCTCTGATCCTGTCTAAGAGTTTCGTCTTTCCATGATCGACATGGCCCATCACCGTAATGACCGGCGCCCGGTAGGTCAAGGAGTCCTTTTCTTCGGTCTCGTCATCGTCGAAGTACTTAGCCTCTAGTTCCGCTTCTTGTTCCTGTCCGGGGTCTACTAGACGAACTTGGGCACCTATTTCAACTGCGAAAAGGTCGATCATGTCGTCCGATAGAGACTGGGTTGCAGTAACGAGCTCGCCCTGCAATAACAGAAACTTGACCACATCACCGGCTGACCTATTTAGCTTTGGAGCGAACTCCTGGGCCGTCGATCCGCGTTCGACTATGATCTCGTGGTCAGGCACGGGAGCGTTTGAAGGGGTATAAGCGGTTACCTGAGTCGGCTCCAACTCCTCGAAGTTCTTCTTCGAGCGTCTCTTCGACTGCCGTTGCGTGGGTCTGCCTCTACTCGGTGGTCCACCCTTGGTCGATGGCGCCGAAGCTGAAGCGGGTCCCCTGGAAGCAAAGCCTCCCGACGAAGCTCCACCTGGACGTGGTCCGGAAAATCCACCACTGCGTGGTGGCCGGTCGGTACCTGCACCAGGAGCTCCTCCTGGGCGTGGGCCGGAAAATCCGCCTGGGCGTGGTCCGGAAAATCCTCCTGGACGTGCTCCTCGATCAGCGGCAGCGGGCCTGTCCTGTGCACCTGGGCGAGGTCCGGAAAATGACCTGTCTCCACCTTGGCCGCCGCCACCTGTGCCACCCCCTCCTGGGCGTGGTCCGGAAAATCCTCCTGGGCGTGGTCCAGAAAAGCCGCCTGGGCGGGGTCCAGAAAATGACCTGTCTCCACCTTGGCCGCCGCCAGTAGTGCGTTGACCTGGAACCGCTCGAGGTGGAGGTGGAATAGGCTTGCCCGATAGGGACCTGGGTGGCCCTCCCGGTGGTGGTGGAATAGGCTTGCCGGACAGGCTAGAGGGACCTCTCGCCGCACGATCTTGACCCCCGGTAGCTGGCTTTCCAGCCGGGGCAGATTGATGTCTTGCTGTTGCTCCATGGGACTGTGCCGCCGCAGGTTTGTGCGCATCATCAGGTCCATGCTCGTTATGGTGCTCTTTCGGCCTCGTCGAACTGGGCACCGAGCGATTCTCGGACTCCAAAATCCTCCGCTGCTCTTCAGCGATCTCTTTAGCTAGGTCACCGTGTACCCTGCTCTCGACCTCGGGTGGGGCTTCGTCTTTCACCAAGTTAGCTGCGGCTGGGCTACTGGAGGCTACCTCAGCGGGAGCGACGACACTTTGGACCGTCTCGCCAGCTGACTTTGCAACCGCGCTCGTCCGATCCGCCACATCCGTTCGGGGATGAGTAGCCCTTGAATGAGAGCTTGGAGTAGAACGAACCGCATGGGAAGATTGAGCCTTCGACCCTTCTTGTTCGTTTACCGTCGAAGGGGTCGCCTCTTTTGTCGAAGGCGACGCTTCGCCCTCCTTATCGGCCTGGCTCTGTTTCGTGGTTGTTGAAATCACCTTGGGCTGCTCGACCTCTGTCACTATTGCAGCCTTTGGCCGCTCGCCACTTGACGCCTGTTCCGAACCGTTCGATTTCTCGACGTTATTTACCTCGCTAGGCACTGCCTCGGAAGACCTATGACCAATACCATCCCGAATGGCCTTTCGCCTGGCCCGATCCGCCTGTGCATCTTCGATACTCGAAGAATGGCTCTTTACGCCGATACCAAGCGCAATACAGAGGTCAAGAGCCTCTTTATTACTTAAATCCAGCTCTTTTGCAAGCTCGTAAACTCTAATCTTCCTGCCCAACTGCGAACCAAGACCTCCGGGTCAATAATGGGGAGCTACGCACAAAGGCGCGTCATATGAGAAACCCTAGACAGTCTAGACCGTGTCGGACGACATACCCCTACCCACTTTTGCCGAGTAGCGGTGCGCACAGACTCCCTGGAGGGTCGCAAACCGACCAACCATGAAGCCAAGCCTAGCGTCAACGCTCGGTCGTTTGGACGCAAATCGCTCGAAGGAGCAAATTTATGCCTCAAAGCCGCCATTAGCTATCGCCCACGGAAGCAGCAGCCGACTAGAAGATCCCAAGGTGAACTTATTCCACTTGGCAGGCACGCTTGAAGCTAGCCTTAAGAAGTTCCAGCTGCCCAGTATCGAGCTTTGTCTTAAAGGCCCTCTGAAACTGGCCCCGATCAACAGCCCTGTCCAAGCAGGCTAGGGATTCGCGACAAATCCACGCACCTCTGCCGGAATCGGCCTGCCCCCTGCCGGGAGTCCGCAGCCTTATGAGACTGTCTGGACTGCTCTTGCTGCCGCAGCCCAGACAGGTGCGCAAGCCCTTGGTCGAACTAACCATTAAAGTTGACCCAACTATTTTGCGCACCCTAGGCAGAATTAGCTCCGCACACTACGGGAGTACTCATCCCACCACGGGATCCGTGCCCGACTCGGGTGAACCCTCGACCTCTGTCTCGGTCTGCTCCTCGGCGTCCTGCCATACGAGCTCACCGCTCTCGTCCTCGACCCAAGCACCCGCAGCCCAATAATCGCCCTGACTAGCAACTTCGGATTCTGAGCGAATATCAATCCGCCAACCGGTGAGCCGAGCCGCCAACCTGGCATTTTGACCCTCACGACCAATAGCCAGAGAGAGTTGTCCGTCGTCGACGACTACGGTAGCCGTCCCATCCTGCTCATCAAGACGGACCTCCCGCACGTGCGCTGGCTGTAAGGCCCGCGCAATATATTCCGCTGGATCATCGGAATACGAAACGATGTCGATCTTCTCTCCGCGCAATTCGTTTGTGACCATGCGAACCCTCGCCCCTCTAGCACCAACACAGGCACCGACGGGGTCGACGTTTGGGTCGTTCGATGATACCGCCAACTTAGACCTATGCCCCGGCTCACGCGAGATCGCCTTCACCTCTACTACTCCGTTGGCAATTTCGGGAACTTCGAGTTCGAAGAGCCTCTTTACAAGCCCAGGGTGGGTCCGACTGACTACTATCTGGGGGCCTTTAACCGTCTTTCTTACCTCGACGATATAGGCCTTCACTCTGCTGCCGTGTTCGTAACGCTCCCCCGCTGCTTGTTCCATTACTGGAAGCAGCGCCTCGACCTTGCCCAGGTCTAAAAGGGTGTATCGATTCTCGGTCTGCTGGATGATACCGGTCACGATATCTCCTTCACGACCCGCGTACTCTTCGTACTTTAGGTCCCGCTCAGCCTCTCTAATCTTCTGGAACATCACTTGCTTTGCGGTCTGGGCGGCGATCCTACCGAAGTCTGCTGGAGTATCATCCCATTCACGAATTACGTTACCGTCGTCGTCAAGCTCCTGTCCCCAAACCCTTATCTCTCCAGTGTCTGGATCTATCAGAACCATGCCCTCTTCTGCCGCACCGGGCATTCTTTTATAAGCTGCTAGAAGAGCATTGGCCAAAGACTGAAGCAAGACATCGACAGTTATTCCCTTCTCACGCGCTATCAGATTTAGCGCCTCCATAAGATCTTGACTGTTTCTCGCCATCTAAACCCCTGCTCTTTCGCTGTATCAACCCTTATGGTTCTCGACCATAATCACCGACGAACTCTCGTCTTTTCCCTAACTAACCAGGCCTTGCTACGACCTGAATCCGGCTTATCCGCTGCTCAAAGCGATGAAATCCCATTCTTCACCAGAGCTTCAAACCCGCCCCTTGAGCTAACCAAAGGGACCCTTCGGAACATCATCATTTCCTTCAAGTTCCTTCTGCCTCCTCAGTACCTCGTCTTCAAGGTCGGCTAAATCTTCATCATCAAAGTGGCGATCCTGGCCATCGATACGGACAAGCTTGGCAAACTCATCCCCGCTTTCGGGCTCGTCCTCATTGTCGTCTTCTAAGTCGTCGTCATCGAGACTCAGGGATCCCGAGTCAACCCCGAACGCCTGGTCCTCGGCAGACAAAAGATCGTCGTCTGCTTCGTCGTCAAACCCATCGTCTAGGTTGGCGGCGGGAGAGATCGCAACCCCTTTTTCCCTAGAATCATTGGCGGCTTTCTTGGCTGCCTTCTTTGGCTTTGAATTAGTCTTTTTCTCCTCGGGCCAGACAAAAACCGTCTTTGCTGAATCGATACTCTTGAAGTCGAAGCGCCTCTTGTCCTTGGACCCCTCGATGATCAGTTCCACTCCAAAGTTGTCCGAGGAGACTATTACACCTTGGATTCTTGAGCGCGATCCGTTTGCATCCCGACTCTTTACTTCGATCAGTCTCCCCGCAAAACGCCGGAAGTGTTCGGAATTAAAGAGTGGCCTCTCTAGGCCTGGAGAGGAGACTTCAAGTTCGTACTTCTGCCTCAGCTCGGCGACTTGCTCTGCCAGTTCTGAGTCTAAAAGTCCCGAAATCATCCTCGATGCTTCGGTTATGATCTCCAGATCTGGGGTCGGATCTGCGTCGAGTGTGACTCGGAGGGTTCCCGATGAGTACCTGATCTCCAAAACACTGAGCCCAAGTTCCGTTATGGCCGAATTAATTCCGGACTCTACCAATAACAGGTCAGCGTGAGATAGTCCGGACGTGTTCATCCCCTTGATATCCCTCTCTGCCACGTCACCCACCTCTCCACTTTCGTGCTTACAAAAGCCCCCATAGAAACAAAAACGCGGGCACTGGCCCACGTCGCCTAATCACGCGCAAAAGCGCGCAAAATCATCCTGACGCGGAAAGTATAGTCAGGGATAAGACAGCTATCAGCGCCGACCGTCGGGCGCTATGGGTCAAATATTGACTAAATAGCTAACTATGTCGCCGATCGGTACTTCCGCGCTGCTGCCGTCCATCCTCGTCCTGACTTCGAGTTTTTGGGAATCGATACCCCTTTGGCCAACGACGCAGAGGTATGGAATGCCGATCAGCTCGAGGTCCGCAAACTTCACACCAGGTCCCAGGTCCCTGTCGTCATAGATAACCTCTACTCCGGCCTCTTCCAGCTCCTGGTAGAGCTTGTCCGCTGTTTCTAGTACATCTTTTGACCTCGATGCGCCGATGCTCATCAAGCCAACCTTATAAGGAGCTACTTCGCTTGGCCATCGAAGACCTTTCTCATCGGCAAAGTACTCGGCGATGACTGCCACTAGTCGGGTCATGCCAATCCCATAACACCCCATCCAGAAGGGATGCGTCTGGCCATCGGCACCGACAAAACTCGCAAACGGTAACTTTGAAGAGTAGGCCAGGCCTAGTTGGAAAGTATGGCCTATCTCCACCGCCCTGACCAGTTTCATTTCGGTTGAGCAACGAGGACACGGATCCCCATCCCTTACAACGACTACCGAATCCCACTCATCTACCGAAAAGTCTCGATCAACTCTTGCCCCAGTTACGTGGTAGTCCACGACGTTCGCTCCGGCAGACCAGCTGTCGGTGTCAGAAACCGAAAAGTCGGCCACGATTCTGACCCCGAACTCCCCCATGCCCATCGGGCCGACGAATCCTTTGACCAAAAACTCGTACTGCTCGAATTCTTCGGCTTCCAACAGGCGATATCCGGCGGGTATCCTTAGCTCACGATCCCCCGGAAGCAGGAACATCGTCAGCCCACCCTGAGGGCTCATGGTAACCATCGATTTCAACATGTCCTTGGCACCCAAGCTAAAGCCCTGCGAATTGATCGATTCCACGGCGCTTTTTATATCGGTCGCCGATGGAGTATGGTGCAAAACCATATCTTCACTCGAGGCGACGGACATATCAGAGCGTCGTCCGTTAGTCCTAGCGGCCTCTATATTCGCTGCGTATCCACACGAAGGACAGCTCGCAAAGTGATCTTCACCTATCGCTGAAGGCGCCATGAACTCGTGATTGACATCCCCACCTATCGCACCGGCGTCGGCTTCAACCGGCGCAAACGGCACCTGACACCTATTGAAAACCTTCAGGTATGCCTGGTAGATATTTTGATAGCTCGTTCGCATTGCGTCTTGGTCCGCGTCGAAGGAGTAGGCGTCGGCCATGAGGAACTCCTTGGTCCTTAACAATCCAAACCTGGGCCTCGCCTCGTCACGAAACTTCGTCTGGATCTGGTAGACAACTGCGGGAAGGTCCTTATAAGAGGAGAGATCTGAAGATACACTCTGGATCACCGCCTCTTCATGCGTCGGGGCCAAGACAAACCTGCCAGCCTTGGTATCGGTGAGCATCAGTACATCTTGCATCTTTGTTAAGCGCCCGGTTTGTTCCCAGATCTCTACCGGGTGAAGCGCCGGCATAAGAATCTGTTGGGCCCCTGCGTTATCAAATTCGTCTTCGACGATTCGATTGAGCTTCTTCAATACCTTCATCCCGAGTGGCATGAAGGTATAGACACCCGAAGAAAGTCTCCGGATGTATCCAGCCCTCACTAGGAGCTGATGGCTGATCGCCTCAGCATCAGAGGGAGCCTCTCGGAGAGTTTTGAGCACAAGCTGGGACATTCGCATGGCAAAAGGATACTACCCATCGAAGTCTCCTCATTCGCCTGGTCTTTTCCAGGTGCCTATTGAGTCGACATCTAACCCAGATTCGAAAGCGTTATTCGGTCCCGCCAAGCCTTTTTCTGATTCGCTCGATCTTCTGGCTAGAGAGATTGGCGTCTTGACCCCTAAGTTCGAATAGGGCTTCTCTGTCCGCCTTCGCCTCGGCTTCAGCATTCGGGTCGGCTGCCGCTAACCTGGCTTCGACACCCTCTTTCATGAGCTTTTCCGCCTCGGAAAGCAGTGCATCGATCATATCCTCCTCTTTGACCACCCGCACTATCTTCCCTCGAATGAACAGATGGCCCTTGTGCTTCCCACCAGCGATGCCTAGGTCCGCCTCTCTTGCTTCGCCAGGACCGTTGACTACACAACCCATAACGGCAACTTGAATTGGATAACCGGTCTCTTCTAGTCGTCGCTGCGCCTCTTTGGCTAGCGCTATCACGTCGATTTCGGCTCGTCCACACGAAGGACAGGCTATGAGATCGAGACCTTTCCGTTCTCTGAGCCCAAGCGCCTCCAACAGCTGCCTACCCGCTCTGGCCTCTTCAACCGGATCAGCGGTCAAGGAGTAGCGAATGGTATCCCCGATACCCTCCGCCAAGAGGGTAGCTATCCCTGCGGTCGCCTTCACAATTCCACTAGGAGGTGGACCCGCCTCGGTCACTCCCAAGTGGAGCGGATAGTTCACAGCCTCAGACAACGCACGATAGGATTCGATCATCAGGGGAACATTTGACGCCTTCACCGAGATTTTGACGTCGTCGAATCCGACCTCACCGAAGAGCGCTAGCTCCCTGATCGCCGACTCGACCATCGCTTCTGGAGTAGCATTTCCATACTTCTTGTAAAGTTCCGGGTGAAGCGATCCGGCATTTACTCCGATCCTGATCGGTACTCCCCGATCTTTAGCTTCTGAAGCAACTAGCTTGATCTCCTCCGGCTTGCGCAGGTTACCTGGGTTCAAACGCAGGCAGGCTACGCCCGCTTCCAAGGCGGCGAGTGCCATCTCGTAGTGGAAGTGGATGTCGGCCACGATCGGCACGGGAGAACGAGGAACAATCTGGGCCAGGCCCTCGGCGGCCTCTAGGTCGTTACACGTGCAGCGGACGATATCCGCACCAGCTGCATATAGGGCGTAAATCTGCGCAAGGGTACCTTCGACATCACCGGTCTTTGTGGTCGCCGTATCCTGAACAGAAAACGGAGCGCCCACACCGACGGGAACCTTTCCTACCATGATCTGTTTTGTTGCTTTTCTCATTGCGAGATCTACGACTGGTCGGCTCACAAGATCACATCCTCGTTATCGATAGCTAAAGACCACTCCCGCTCCGCTTCTTGGGGAACACTACTCTTCATCCGAATGGATTTCCAAGAGGATGGGTCACGTCTAGATAAAGTGCCGTCACTCCCAAGATAATTATCAGCGCAAATACAGCATATGTCAGCGGCATCGCCTTGGTAATATCCATCTGGTAGCGCTTGCCCTTTTTAGACCGGGCCCATTCATACACCGCCACGGCTACGTGCCCCCCGTCCAGGGGCAAAAGTGGGATCATATTGAATATTCCGATGAAAATATTGATCGAGAAGAGCAGCCCCAACACGGTTTCGAGGCCGGAATGAACCGCCTGAGAGGCAAGCCTTACAATCCCAACCGGTGATTCGAATCTCGATTGTGCCCCGGGCGATGCGGGATTGGTGGACGGATGAACCAGCTGCGAAGCATATAGGGAGATCCCATGGGGAGAGAAATGCGAGACCAGGGCCGATACCGTCTGAGAACTAGTGGCAACGATTCCCGAGCCAGCCTTGGCGATGGCTTCGATCGGGTTATAAGTAGATGTCCCATAACCCAAGACGATCCCAATCATACCCAAGGGCTTTTTGCCCGTGTAGATCGCCTTATGGTCCTCCTGGACATTCATAGCGTTTACCGGAGTGACCTTAATTATGAGATCCTTGGTGCCGCGCGCCACCTCGAGGGTGATCTGTTTTCCAGGATGGGAATTAATGAATGTGGCGAGTTCTGACCCTGAGGTAACGGTCTTGTTATCTATTTTGAGTATCTGATCTCCCGGCCTTATTCCCGCGCTAGCCGCTGGCGTTGCCATGTTGGAAAATACCGACAGCTGGCTTACGATAACTTTGCTAGCGTCGGGTACTCCCACGAAAGCAAAAATTGACCAGAGGATCATAAATGCCATCAAAAAGTGCATAAATGACCCGGCGGCCGAGGTAGCGATCCTCGCAGGAAAGCTCGCCTTGCGATAGGTTCTTGCCTCGTCCGAAGCGGGAACCTCGTCAATTGAGTTCATCCCGATGATCCGCACGTAACCGCCCGCAGGTATCGCCTTAATCCCATACTCGGTCTCGCCGAACTTCTTCGAATAGATCCTCGGGCCGAAGCCCAAAAAGTACTCGGTCACCTTCATTCCGGAGATCTTCGCCACAATGAAGTGTCCAAGTTCGTGGATCATGATCATGGCGACGATCGCGAGGACCACGAGTACCGTCGGCAGCGTAGAGGTGTAGATCGCCAAAGCCAAAAGTGCCAGTACGACAACTACCAGCCTAACAAGCGGTCTCCCACCAAAAACTCGGGCACCGACAAGATCTACTACTGGCGAACGTTCTTCAGAAGGGGAACCAGCTAGCGGTTCAGATGAATTCGGATCAGACAACCGGCGTACCCCAAATTGCCGAAGACCCGCTGATCATTTTATGGTCCCTTGGATCAACCACTCCGTCACCCTCCTCGACTCCCTGTCAAGATCGTATATTTCCTGTATTGAAGAAGGCTTAGAAGACACATAGTGTTCCATGGACGCTGACAGAATATTTGCGATGCTCCGCCATCCGAACTCTCCCGCCAGAAAGTGACTCACCGTTGTCTCATTCGCAGCATTGAACCAGCAAGGCGCACCTCCAGCGGCCTTGCCCGCCTCGACGGCGAGATCTAGCGCCGGAAAGTTCTCAGTATCGGGTTGGAAAAAGTCCAGGGTCTGATTAGCGGGCCAGTTCATCGATCCGAAAGGCGACTTCGCTCTGTGCGGAAACAGTAACGCCCTAGAAATAGCCAGCCGCATATCGGGTCGGGATATCTGGGCAATGGTAGAGCCGTCTCGAAACTCCACCATCGAATGGACTATTGACTGCGGATGGATTACGACTTTAATCTCGTCGAAAGGGACTCCGAAGAGGAAGTGTGCTTCGATAACTTCGAGTCCCTTGTTGACCAGCGTCGATGAGTCAACGGTAATCTTCGGGCCCATCGACCAGGTCGGATGGGCGAGGGCCTCGTTGACCCCCGCTACGTCTAGCTCGGACTTTGTGGACCTAAAAAATGGCCCGCCGGATGCGGTTAGGATTAGCCGTGTCGAATCCTTATCCCATTCCCGTCCTTCGAGACATTGAAAGATCGCCGAGTGTTCGGAGTCAACGGGAAGAATATGCGACTTCGATACCGCTAGCTTCTCATTTACGAGCTCTCCCGCAGCGATCAGCGACTCCTTGTTCGCCAAGGCGAGCGGTCTATTAGCCCCAATCGCTCGCATTGTCACCTCTAGGCCTGCAAATCCGACGACCGCGTTCAAAACGATGTCGGCCGACTCGACGAGGGAAAATACATCTTTTCCGACGACAAGCTCTGAAAAGCGCTCGACATCGGAGCGGATCCTTTCGGCGGCGATCGGATCGAGGACTCCAACGTAGCTCGGACGAAACTCGTCTGCCTGAGCTAACAGCGCATCCACCGAAGAGTTCGCAACCAAAACTTCCGCCTTAAGGCGGTCTGGTTCTTGGCGGATGACCTCGAGGGCTTGTGTTCCGATCGAGCCGGTAGAGCCAAAGATCGCCACAGCCTTGCGACCTACCACGGCCTCAACTCCTTGGCTAGATACTGCATTCACTATAGATGCAGGAGCCTAAGAAGATAGTAGACAAACGGCAACGCAAAGAGAACTCCATCTATGCGATCAAGGATTCCGCCGTGACCAGGCAGCAGGCTTCCAGAGTCCTTTACCCCAAGGTCCCTCTTCACCATTGACTCCGCCAGGTCACCGATTGGGGCGACGATCGCGACGACGAGACCTAAGACGAACCCTTTCGACATGGTAAATGGGTGTATCTGTCCAACTATGAGAGTTCCTGCCAAGATAGTTGCAACTGCGCCAATCGCCAAGCCCTCTTGAGTCTTTGATGGAGAGAGACTAGGAGCCAGCCTGTGCTTGCCGAAGAGCGATCCACCGGCATAAGCAAAAACGTCCGAAGCGGAAGTGCAGATTAAGGCCGCCAGCATAAGGCCGGGGCCCTGAGCGCCGAAAGGGCCCTTCGGCTCGAGGATAAGTCCGGCGAAAGACCCGAGTCCGCCTATCCACAAAAAACCCATGAAAGTGGAGGATATCCCCGCCGAAGGACTCCCCTTGCCCAGTCCCGACAGGAACCACATCATTGCAAAGACAACGACTAAAACGCTAGCTAGTGCAATACCCTCATAGCCCCTGGCGTAGGATCCAAACAGTGCGGTGAGCGCCCCAACTATTGCTACTATGCCGATAGGTTTCGCACCGCCAACTCGTGCAAGTTCCAAGTACTCAATAAGTGCCAAGACGACGGCAAGCGCTACCAACACCAGCATCACTTGAGCTCCGAGTGCCGCGGCGGCGATGACTACTAAACCAAGCAAGAGACCGGTAATTGTAGCCTTAACCGCCGAGCGCGGATTGGGGTCTAGAGGCAGCTGTTGTTCCGATCTCCTCGCCCCTGTTGACGTCTTTTCCTTTGGTTGAGAACGGCTCGACAAGCTGGGCGAAGCTAGGTCGCCAGGGGTTGAATATCCCCTTCTTGGCGGTGAGATCGTATCTCCCTTAAGTCTTGAATTCCGGTCACTTCTCTGGCTTGACCTCTTTAGCATGGCCAATGACCTAGATGACCCGGATTTAGATGAGCGCTTGTCACTCTTCTTTGTGTGTCGACCTCCCGATCTTAGGGATCTCGTAGGGTCGTCAGCGGCGTCAGAGTTCGCTCCCGCTTGGTTCTTGTGCGGCTCTGGCTTAGCTCTCCTCGGTTCAGATTCCTTGGCGTACCTAGAATCCATATTTGACCCTCGTCCTTGATCAGTCAGCGGTTGGTGGTCATGGTAGTCAGCACTCGGACTAGGCGAGCGAAGCGATTGACCATTGGAAGGCGGCTGGAGGGCCGCCTGAGGAGCCTCCGTTCGACGTGGAGTAACGCGTTCCCGGAGAGATTTACCTGTTCGGCTCCTCTCTGGTTGTCCGAATCCCTCGCTAGAGTGCCAAATGTCATCTTCTATCGCGTTTCTCCTAGAACTCCTCCAGAGCGGAGGGTCTGAGGACAACTCCAAAAGGACCCTAGGGATCTCACCGGTCGGAGGATCTGTCCAATGGGGTAGCTCGGATGAAGTCTCTTCTCCTAGTACTCCCTCTGCCCTTTGGGTCTCGTCGTCCACTCGCCTCTTATCACTCCATGGATCCGCCCCTAGCGCCACGGTACCTCCTAAATGCCCCGACTCGGAAGAGACTAGATCTCCAGCAGCTCTTTTTCCTTATGCGCCAATGACTTATCAAGTTCGCTTATGTGGTCCTGGGTCACCTTATCAAGGTCCTTCTCAGAACGGTCGAGTTCATCGGACCTAACCACGCCCGCC
>JABEUM010000023.1 GCA_013044475.1 Acidimicrobiaceae bacterium
CCAGCAGAGCATTGTTGATTGACGCTGCGTCGAGATTGCTGTGCTCGTAGTCGCGGAGTGTCCCTCCACTTCCTTGAGCGATACGTAGCGAGGCCAGAATGAAGCTGAAAGTCGGATCTACATTGGTGTTTGCTCTAGAATCTGGATAAAGCACAATCAAAACTCGCGCGGATTTTGCGGTTCTCCTTTGACATTGGAAAAGTCACTTAGCCGCACCGACCGGCAGCTACAGGTCTGAGGATATGGCTCCGTTCGGTGGTTTCTAGCCTTGTCGTCAAGTAGTACGTGCCCCACTTGAAAGGGAATCGGTCATGACCGATTTTCGACCACATATCCGTAACTTGGCACTTGCGAATCGGGTTCTTGACTCTTTATGAAAGAGGTTCATGCTTCGGTTTGGTCAATGATGCACTAGGGCAACAAAACTCACGAGGTTAAAACTCGCGTGCGCCACCATAGAAGTACCCAGCCGTCGGTTTCTCATGGCTAGATAGCCAAGTACCAGCGCTACCGCAAAGAGTCCAAAACTCTGTAGGCCCTCAAAGTGGGCGACAGTAAAAATGATCGAACTTCCCAAGAGAGATATCAACTTTGAGACTCTCGCCGTCATCTTCCGGGTTGCATACTGAAAGCTCCGCTGGGTGAGTCCTCGAAAAAAAATCTCTTCTACGATCGGAGCGCCGACAACTATTAGAGCGCCGACGAGTACTTCACTAGCGCCGCCTCCCCCGGAATTCACCAGTTTCTGGGCCGGAGCAGATAATGCCGTAGTTGAACCTCCGGTTAGGAACTGATATGCGAGGTAAACCACCGGCACAAGTATCAATTGGGCAGCCACGCCGACGACAAATCCAACTATGAGATCCGAAGCCTTTATTGCAATACCGAGGTCATGGCTTATTCTGCCGGTTCCCCACCGATGAGAGGCTACTAAGGATGCCCCAAAAAAGACTACCCACAGCCCCCCTAGGGATCCAATGAGAAGCGGCTCCGTCAGGGTGGTTGAAGAGGCTGAAAGATTCGAACCACTAAGCGCTGAAGCGACTATGACACCAATCGACGAAGTCACCAGGGACAAAACGAATGCGAAAATAGGAAACGCCCACGGGGTGGTAATGCCGTAATCCATCCGGGAACCCCCGGATTGCTCCGACGATGTAGAACCAGAGTCGAGGGTAAATTCACCGTCTTCGTTGAGGGGTTCATTCTGGTCGCCCAAGTCATTGCCTAACTACTCGCTAACTGCTAGAGATTAGCTGTAAGAAATGCGACAAAATGTCACCAACTACATAAGTATTGACCGATGCAAGGCTTAGACTTGGCTGGGAGAAGCCCTTATCGCGTAGCGCAATGCCGCGTCTCGCCTAGCATGTAGCTCATGAGTCGTCAATCACCGGACCTTAGGCCGCAGAAGGATCAAAAATCAAAAGGCGTGCCGGATCAATCCTGGCGCTGGATCGTCGCTGTGCTAGTTGTTACCCTGGGCGTAGGCCTCCTATACTCGTTGGTTTTTACCAAGACAACACAAGCGCAGCTGAGTTATAGCACGTTTCTAAAAAATGCCGCCACGAATCAGGTCGCTTCAGCCACGGTCGACAATACCACCGGACAGATCACCGGAACCAACACAAATGGAAGCTCGTTCACGGTAAATGGCCCACAGCCGCTGATCAATACTGATGTTCAGGCTCTTGAAAAAGAGATTCCAAATCTAAAATTCGTAACTCCTCAGCAGGGTCTGCTTGACTCACTAATCGTCTATGTCTTGCCTATCGGACTTTTTATCGGCGTAATGGTTTGGCTCAATCGTAGGGCCCAGGGCCAGATGTCGGGGATCATGTCGATCGGGAGATCCAAGGCCAAGCCGTACTCTGCTGAGCGCCCAAAAACGACATTTGATGATGTAGCTGGATACGGATCGGTAAAACGGGAGATAAAAGAGGTCGTCGACTTTCTGAGAAATCCGGGCCGATTCAAAGATATTGGTGCCCATATACCAAAGGGCGTTCTTTTGGTAGGACCGCCCGGGACAGGAAAGACCCTTTTGGCTCGGGCTGTTGCGGGCGAAGCCGGCGTGCCGTTCCTCTCTGTGAGCGGGTCAGACTTTATGGAGATGTTCGTCGGAGTCGGTGCGTCTAGAGTGAGGGACCTCTTCCAAACTGCACGCAAGCAGGCACCGTCAATCATCTTCGTCGACGAAATAGATTCAATTGGACGTAAAAGAGGAGCGGGGCTCGGCGGCGGACACGATGAACGTGAGCAGACCCTGAACCAGATGCTCTCAGAAATGGATGGCTTCGACATTGCCGAGGGCATTGTCGTAATGGCAGCTACGAACCGACCTGATATTCTCGACCCCGCTCTGTTGCGTCCCGGCCGATTCGATCGACAGGTAGTCGTTCCCCTCCCCGACCTAGAGGAGAGGCTGCCGATCTTGCAGGTTCACTGCAGGGGGAAAAAGATTGCGTCCGACGTAGACCTTGAAATAGTCGCTCGAGGCACTCCGGGAATGTCAGGTGCCGACCTCGCCAACCTGGTCAACGAGGCTGCCCTACACGCCGTACGGCGCGGATCGGCGCAGATCGCAATGTCAGATTTCGAGACCGCTAGGGATCGCGTATTGATGGGCCAAACGAGAGAATCTATGGTTCTTTCAGAGGAAGAGAAGGAGCGGGTCGCTTATCACGAAGGCGGTCATGCTGTATTGGCATACATCCTCCCCTATTCAGACCCAGTACACAAGGTATCTATCCTTCCTACAGGTATGGCGCTGGGAGTCACCCAGCAGCTACCGATGCAGGAGAGGCACATCTATCCGCGGGAGTATATCGAAGACAGCCTCGCCGTCAGGATGGGTGGAAGAGTAGCCGAAATCATCATCTATGGAGACCTCTCAACCGGAGCAAACAATGACCTTGTTGGCAATACTGAGCTCGCAAGAAAGATGGTCCGTGAGTGGGGAATGTCCGACAGAATTGGCCCAATGGCCTGGGGTTCCCAAGGCATGGTCTTCCTGGGGGAAGACTTGATGCACTCGAGAGACTACTCAGAGGACACGTCGCGGGTAATCGACGAAGAGGTAGAACGGATCCTTAGAGAGCAGGAGCAAAGGGCCACGGAGCTCCTGATAATACATCGCGAAGGATTGAAAAAGGTTGCTCTTGCCCTTCTCGAGAAGGAGACTGTCGACGGGGATGAGGTGGCCCGACTCGTTGACGATGGCTACGGCAGGCAAGTTCACCCTGGTGGAATCAAAAGAGCTATCGTCCCTAAACTCAACGCATCCCACGACCTTTCTGAGGCAAATTCCAATTCTGCGAAGAATCTCGCTACAAATACGGAATCGACTACCGAGTTATAGGAGTGCAAGTTATCACTCTGAGCCGTTCGGTCAGATGATCGGTCTTGCCTGGCATCTATGCCAGGCAAGCTTGTCATCGCCTGCTCAATGGACTCAAAGGATCGGTCGGTTCGGTCTATTGGGCCGTCACGGCAACAGATAGGCGTCCCCTGAATTGGCAGTATTAGCGCTGTTAAGCACTCGCATTACCAGGTAAGGGGCTTCTATTTGTGGCGTTGTGGCAAATTTCGAGGTTCCTCACGGTCCGTTAAAGCTCCGGATCCTGTCCTGACCAAAAAGGAGCAAGGACTTCGTCCTCGAGGGCGGGAATGAACTCACCACGCAATTCCCGGTCTTTCTACTTTGAGCCAAGCGGCACTAGTCGAAGGCCAGCTGATAAATTCCAAAAATGATTCAGCTACACGAACACTTGTTCGGTAAAATAGAACCGTGATATCTCCAATAGCTGAAGCCAACGGCTTCATCCGCTCTCAACCTCTGACCCTTTTCGGCCGCTGGCGAAGGCCGACCGAAGGGCCAGTCCGACCCAGCCAGAGAAAATGCTCCACAGGCACTACACCGTCAAGGAACTTTGGAGCTACGGTTCGATCGCAGATTCATCTGACCACTAAAGCCGCCAGTCCCCTCGGAGCATTCTGATGAACGCAGAACTCGGTTACGCAGAGCTCCATTCGCACTCCAACTACAGCTTTTTAGACGGTGTCTCCGATCCCGAGGAGATGGTAGACGAAGCCTATCGACTCGGTATTTCCGGCATCGCCATAACGGATCACAACGGATTTTACGCCTTACCAAAGTTTGCCGGTGCCGCCAAACAGCTAGGTATTGCGACTATATTCGGTGCCGAGCTGACCCTCGAGTCTGTAGACAAGAGAACAGTTTCACCAGATCCTTCCGGGGATCATCTGATCGTTTTAGCAAAGTCTCCAAAGGGATATGCCAATCTTTCGGCATCTATCACTCGCGGACAGCTCGCAGGGAAGGAGAAGGGTCGTTTTTCTCTATCCCTCTTGGATCTAGCCGAGGGATCTCAAGGGGAATTTGTCGTCCTCACCGGATGCCGCAAGGGGGCGGTACCGAAGGCCCTCGTACAAGAGGGACCACAGGCAGCAAAGTTCGAACTTCATAGACTGATCGAACTTTTCGGTAGAGACAATGTGTATGTCGAATGCTGGGATCATGGTGAGCCAATAGACCAGCAGAGAAACTCTGAGATGGTAGAGCTAGCTCTGTCCCTCCGGACAACACCTTTAGCCACCTCGAATGCACATTACTGTTCCCCAAAAAGTGGAAAATGTGCTCATGTGGTATCGGCAATCAGATCCAGAAAGTCACTACAGGACGCCGACGCATGGCTCGCTCCTTCCTTTGCGAGACACCTTAGGTCTCCCAAGGAGCAGTATCAGAGGTTCGCCAGATTTCCTGGTCTCGTGGAAATGACCTTAGAAGTCCAGTCGAGGTGCGCCTTTGATCTAGCGCTTTTAGCCCCCAAGTTACCCACCTCCTTGGCGCCAGCGGGTTATAGCGACGACGAATGGCTCAGGCATCTCAGCTACGCCTTAGGGCAGTCCCGTTACGGAACGAGGGAGAACGAGAGGATTCAAGGGGCCTACAAGCAGATCGACTATGAACTCAGGATTATATCGGAGTTGGGATTTTCGGGATACTTCTTGGTCGTTTGGGACATCGTCGAGTTCTGTCGACACGAGGGAATTTACTGTCAAGGGCGAGGTTCTGCGGCAAACTCGGCCGTGTGCTATGCGATAGGAATTACCAATGTCGACCCAGTCTCACTCAGACTGTTGTTCGAGAGGTTTCTTTCTCCGGAGAGGGACGGCCCGCCAGATATCGATATCGATATCGAAAGCGACCGAAGAGAAGAGGTCCTACAGTACGTGTTCGCCAAGTACGGAAGAGATATGGCCGCTCAAGTCGCAAGCGTCATCACCTACAGATCAAAATCGGCGATCAGAGAGGTGGGGAAGGTTTTTGGATATCCCAACGAGGCGATCGACTCTTGGTCTAAGCGAATCGAGAGATGGGGATCAGTCGAAGCGGCTACACAAGTAAAGGACCGATTCGGCAATCCGTACCTTTCTCTCCCGGATGACGTCAAACAGATAGCCATGGAGATCGAACATAATCCGCGCCATCTCGGCCTGCACGTAGGGGGAATGGTCATTTGCGATAGGCCGATCCATGAGGTATGTCCAATCGAGTGGGCCAGAGCAAAGGACAGAAGCGTGTTGCAGTGGGACAAGGATGATTGCGCAACGGTCGGTTTGGTTAAGTTTGATCTTCTTGGTCTCGGGATGCTGTCGGCTCTTCACGAGATGGTCGATATCGTAACGGAGAACCACGGCACAAAAGTAGATCTGGCCCTCATTCCTCAGGAAGATGATGTCTACGACATGCTGTGCAGGGCGGATTCCATTGGCGTCTTCCAGGTCGAGAGTCGGGCTCAGATGGCAACCCTTCCAAGGCTAAAGCCAAGACACTTTTACGATCTGGTAGTTGAAGTCGCACTCATTAGACCGGGCCCAATCCAGGGTGGCTCTGTCCATCCTTACATACGGAGGCGAAACGGCGAGGAGGAGGTCAGTTATCTTCATCCTCTTCTCGAAAATTCCCTATCAAAGACCTTAGGAGTACCGCTATTTCAAGAGCAGCTTATGCAGATGGCAATGGACGTAGCTGGATTTACCCCAGCTGAAGCGGATCGCCTCCGCCAAGCGATGGGTTCAAAGCGTTCAGCTGAGAGGATGACACTTTTGAAGGGGAGGTTCTTTGCCGGGATGGCAAAGAACGGCATATATTCAGTGGCGGCAGAGAGCATCTTCGAGAAACTCTCCGCCTTTGCCAACTTCGGCTTTCCAGAGAGTCACGCAGCATCCTTCGCCTACTTGGTTTACTCCAGCGCCTGGTTTAAGCTCCACTATCCAGCGGCTTTTTTAGCGGCGCTGCTGAGATCACAACCCATGGGCTTCTGGTCTACTCAAACCCTGTCCCAGGACGCCAAGAGACACGGAGTATCAGTTCTTGGACCGGTAGTAGGAAGGAGCGGATACTGGGCAACTCTTGAAAATGGAGACTCGAATGAGCCAGCAAAAACCTTGGACTCCCCCAATATATACCCGTCCATCCCCAGAGAAGGACTCTGGCCCAGCGTAAGGGTGGGGCTGGACTCGATCTCAGGAATAGGAAGGACGATAGCAAAGAAAATCGTCGAGCACGGACCTTACACATCCATGGTGGACCTCGCTACAAAGGCGTCTTTAAGTAGGAGACAGATGGAATCTCTCGCCCAAGCTGGTGCTCTTTTAGAGATCGAAGAATTGTCACTGCATAAGAAGTTATCGAGGAGGGAAGCGCTTTGGATGGCCGCCCCATCAGTCGGAGTCAGAAACAACGTACTCCCCGGCATGAAAGATCCCCCACTTCCGCCTAAGTTGACCGAATTGACGGCTATCCAGGAGATGTCTCTGGACGCATCCTTTGTCGGCATCACGACAAGCGGACATCCTATGGAGATTTTACGTAGCGAACTTGAGAGACAAGGTGTGATCAGGGCATGTGATTTAGGAAAACTCCAAAACGGATGCAGGGTTTTGGTCGCCGGAGTCGTGACGCACAGGCAAAGACCGGCGACAGCAAACGGGGTAACCTTCATCAATCTAGAAGACGAGACCGGATTGGTCAACGTCATCTGCTCCAAGGGGGTCTGGGTACGTTTCAGAGAAGTAGCCAAGTCAAATCCAGCCCTATTAATTGCTGGAGGCTTAGAGGTGAATGGTGCCGTGATCAACATAGTTGCGACGAAAATTACCGCCCTAGAGCTCTTGGTAACTTCGAGTTCAAGAGATTTTCATTGAACGAATCCGAAACAATGAAACTATCGGGGCAGGAGGCACCAGTGCTCACGCAGGACATACTCGGGTAACCCCTCAGGGTGGATAAAGAAGGAAAACAGAAGACCGTCCGGGCAACTGTTAAAAGTTTGGGCTAAATACAAGTCGAAAATAATCCCTCATGACTTAGTCTCTGAATGGGTAACTGAAAAGAAATCCAAGGGTACTAGAAGTCTAAAAAAGGACGTGATGCGATAATAGGATCTTCAAAGATCTTTGGCCTTTCCAAGATCACCACGATCTTGACCATTGCCGCCCTAGTACTAGCAGCCTGCGGGACGGCAGCAGAACCCAGACCGACCACCAATTCCCCCATTGATACCGTGGTGAACGAACCCTCAGCGCCTGGGATAACGGCTAGCAGCATACTTTTAGGTAGCGATCAGCCATTGACGGGGCCAGCAGCGCCGGGCTATAGCGAGATTGCACCAGCAATGGAGGCATTCTTTAAATATGCCAACTCCTTCGGTGGCATATACGGACGCAAAGTATCGCTCTACTACCAGGATGATCAATACAACCCGGTAATAACCGTGAAGGTTGTGAAACAACTAGTCCAAAAGTACAACGTCTTTGCTATTGTCAACGGATTCGGCACTTCGACCCACCAGAGCGTTGAGCCATATTTGAACCAAAAACAGATCCCAGACCTTTTCGTGGGGTCTGGATGCGACTGTTGGAATCTTCCCAATACCTACCCATACACCTTCGGCCTTACTCCGAGCTACACAACTCAGGGACGCATAATAGGAAAAGCGATCAACAAAAAGTTTCCAAAGGCCAAGGTTGGCGTCATTTATCAGGATGACGACTTCGGCGCAGGCGGATTGCTCGGGTTACGCCAATCCTTGGGGCCGAATACAATTGTTGCGACCCAGTCATATGACCCCTCTTCACTCTCAAGCGGTCTCGACGGGCAGATCCAAGCCCTAAAGGCCGCCGGAGTAAATCTGATTGTCAGCTTTTCAATTCCGGAGGCCACGGCATTGGAGCTGATAGCCGAGAGCGGCCTAGGGATGGAGGTCGCTACCTTCACTCCGGCGATGTCCGCAGATCCTCAAAGTGTAGCGAATCTGATAGACACGCTTTCGTCTGGAAAAATCTCTGGTTCTGCAGCGGTTGAAGGTGTCTATTCACTCACTTTCTTGCCAACATTGGCAAGCCCAAACGATCCCTGGATAAAGTTATTTGCCAAGGTTCACGCTGAGTATGATTCAGCACTGCCCCTCGATGACAACACCATCTATGGGATGAGTGTTGCTTATCTCACTTTAGAAACGCTGATGCATTCGGGGAGAAATCCAACGAGGCAAGGGGTAGTCGCTTGGCTAAATAAACCGGGTTCAGCCTTGATGGGTCCAGGAATCGTCCCGCTGAGCTACAGTCCCACCAGCCACCAAGGATACTCAGGCGCTCAGTTGACTGAAGTTCAAAACAGTACATCCACCCCCCAGGGACCAATATACATAATCAATAGTCGAGGGCGACTGACCGTTACTCATTCTCACGAATTGCCCCCTCCAAAATATTTTCTCAATTAGAAGTTATCAAGATAACTAGCCTTCGAACGGCCCTTAGCGCCCTCAAAACCTAATGACCCCTAAACCGAAGTCCAGGTCACCTATTAACTAACACCACCATTTATCAGGTATAACGTGGGCAATGCATGACTACGGTAGTCACGCAAGTTCATACTCGTATAACGCCACTACCCGCATAAACAACATCTCCACTACGTTGGCGACCTGAACTTCAGCCTAAAGGTAGCAGCAACTTTTTTAGCGATGAGCGCTTCGAGAAATAAGGTCGGCAAAATTCCAATCAGGATTTCGTATGCCAAGTTACTTTGTCCAAAGGCCTAGATCATTTTCCCAGTTAGGTTGGTCTTGGTTACTTTGCTAATAGGAGAAGTTTTGGACCCGGTACGAACCCTGATGACGGTGCACGCTCACCCAGACGATGAGTCCTCAAAAACGGCCGGGACGGTCGCAAAATACTCCGACGACGGCGTCCGTACTGTGCTGGTTTGCGCTACAGGAGGAGAAGAAGGCGAGATCCTTAACCAGCAGTTCGCAGGGTTAATCAGCTCAGCTGACATTGCCGATGTGCGCCGACAGGAGTTGAAGAAGGCTACCGATATTCTGGGCTACTCCGAGGTCTATATGCTCGGTTACCGAGACTCGGGGATGGCTGGCTCCCAATCAAATTCCAACCCTGAAGCTTTTTGCAATGTAGCACTAGACCGAGCAACGTCTGCCTTGGTCGAAATCATTCGCAAAGAGCGGCCCCAAGTCCTTATTACTTACGGCGAAGATCAGTCCCGTTACCCACACCCAGACCACCTGAAGGTCCATGAAATTTCGATCTTGGCCTTTCAACTAGCTGGAGATCACCAATATCACCCCGAGTTAGGGCAGGCACACCAGGTAAGCAAGCTCTACTACACGATTTGGTCCAAAGCTCGTGTCATTGCGTTGCACGAGCGCTATATGCAACTTGGGTTAGAGTCGCCTTTTAACGATGAGGCCCTTGCCCGTCCGGGCCAGGACGAACAGATCACAACTTCAATAGACGTCTATGGCTACTTCGATAGAAAACTTGGGGCGCTGCGCGCTCACGCTAGCCAGATTGATCCGAACTCTCAGTTCTTCTTCGGCCTGTCTTCACAGGATCAAGCGGCCGCCTATCCGCTCGAAGACTATCGGTTAGCGCAATCGAAAGTCGGAACCAGCTTCGATGTCCTAGAGACTGACCTCTTTGCAGGTATTTAGACCAACAAGATAGGTACAATAGCTTTTATTCGACATCCGAAAACGTTAGGCAAATCGGTGCGTGTCCGCACTTGGCATTGAGGAGTGATTTGAGTGGGTAAGTGGCTTTCGCAGGAATGGATCGACGACACCCTTCGCCTCGGCAAGAAAATGCCCGAAAAACCCGGTTTAGGAGCGAAGATCAACTACCTAATTACCGACTGTCCCGAAGGTGATGTCGAATACAACTGGACCGTGGAGAACGGACAGCTAGTGGCGGCTGGGCTAGGGGCATTGGAAGATTCAGACCTCAACATGACCATGACTTGCGAAGACGCAAAGGCGATACAGTCTGGCCACTTGGATGCCAATACCGCATTTATGCAGGGAAAATTAAAGGTTGCCGGAAGCGACATGACCAAACTTCTACAGCTGCTCCCGATTACATCTTCGAGTGAATACAAAGAACTAGAAACGAATCTGGCGGCTCTGACTGAGTTCTAGTTAAGGCGTTTTCGGGTCACGACCGTTCTAATACGCGCGTCAAGGCGGCTCGCGTCGTAATCGAGTTAGGTTTGAGACTTTCCGCTTCTTGAAACAGCTCCATCTTTATCCGCTATTTCGGTAGGGGCGCCCGGAACCAAATTACGGTCCGCTTCCGGGCGATCCAATCTGTCATTTGCGCGTCTGGATTAGAACGTCCGACTTGGTGGTCCGTCGGCCTTCAGCTTGTGGCTTGGGCTGCCTGCTTGAGATCTCTGTATCCAATGACCCTGATGCCCATTTTCTCGAACATTTCCATAATCGACCTAGGGCTGGACACTAACTGCTGGAAAGATACATAGCGGGGCCAATCCTGCATCAATGCTCTAAGTTCGGAGCTGTCCTCGCCGAGACGAATAGTTATTTCGGTAATGCCAGGCTCTATCGCAAGTACTACCTCCTCAAATACCTCCGTTGGGTTCTGGAACTTCAGCCATTCTTTGTGCCAGAGGTCGACATGGTGATCAGTTGTAAGAACTCCCTCATCGGAAGCGAGGCTGAATGCAGGAAATCCAAGCAGTGGGTCGTCTTGACTTCTGTCGAGTCGCAAAGGAAGACGAAATTCAAGGGCGAGTTCAAGCAGTATGTCAAAAAACTCAGGCCTAGCCACCATTGCGTCTTTCGCGGATGCCAAGTGGCTAACGTCGAAGCCCCAATAAATCGCTCTTTCAATCTGTGCACGGGCCTCCCTGCGGGTTTCTTCCGGGTCGGCATGATCCCAGAAATCCTCGACTTCGGCTGGAAAGCCGCCTGAGCCATCAAATAGGCTGGGTGCATAGGTAAGTGGGCCGAAATGAAAGATGGGGTGCTCCGAGTTTGTGACGAGCTGCACCCCCACGTCTTCGCCGTGGTAGGAGGAGATAGCTCCTCGAGCCCACGGAGCTGGAACCATGATTCGGGCTGAGGTCAGAAGGCCACGCCTCAATGCATCGTAGGTTCCCACATTGATGGAGTTTGAAAATCCTAACTGTTCGGATGCCAAGATAACTACCTTGGATTCTTCCCCAAGACCCAGACGATGCAATATTTCTGATTTTACCAAAGCAGCCTCCGGTACCCAACTAAGAATAAGGATAACTTTCCCAACTGCAAAGCATCCTAACTAGCCATCGGTCTCGGGGTTCAGTGGCAATCATTTATTCCAAGATAATTTCCATGGTCCGGTCAGAAATGCACCTCTATGCACTCTGGGCATGATCATAAGATGCTCTCTGCATGGCTTTTCGCGCCCTTCTAATCCCTGCTAGACCTATAGTTCGCGTGCGATCATCGATAGTACGTCTGCGGCACACCTCGTAACCAGTCCGATCCTCTTCAATTAGCTTCAGCTGTTGGTTCGTCATAGCACTAATTATGGTTTGCACCTGTGACACTCGCCGAAACGAGATATCGGCCATCAAACTACAGATGTTTTGAGGGACCTCATTTGGCAGGTTCCGGTCTTTGTCGCTGGCAAAAGATATGCTCCCGCTTAAGAATCGCTATTGCAAAAGCAGCTTGCGAGTCCGGCCCCTGCCCCCACTAGCTTGAGAGCCTGTATAACAGTCGGCATCTTTGGAGATAAATTCGGCATGTCTCGGCGGCTCCAACCCCTCGACTCTCATCGCCTTAGTCGCATGAGAGTCCAACGGAGTTTGTACCTAACTAGTCGTAACTCGCTTCTAGATACCATAAGCCTTCGTGCGTGAGCAAAATATGCGCAGTTCCGTCGCCCAAGAGAACGAGCAGGCGCGCAAAGCGTTGTTCTTGGTCGTCATCCCACCATCTTTGATGGACTAACCATGGGCCGAGAAAGTCCTCTGTTACCCGCTTTCCCCAAGGGAATTCCACCACAGAAGGAGACAGAACCATGCCACCCCTACGATTCACTCTTACGACTTCACCGGTCAATGAAGTCACCTTCACGATGGGACGGTCTCTAAAAACCCGAGCTGGCGGAGGATTTGGAATAGAACCAGGCCACGGGGGATTACCGGCCCGTTGATCCACGGGTCCGCCACGAAAACCCGATCCACCCCGGTTATTTTTTGACCGAGAGGAAGATCCCTGCAACAACTCCTGCCAGCAGGAGAATCCGACGGTATCGATCGATGACCTTGCGCCTTCAACGTAAGGGACACAAACCGAGTTCACTCCAAGAATTGTCTCTGCCTTCATGGCGGCTCTAATGGTCATTCCAGGAGGAGCCTTGGCCGATCCAAAAAGGTCCATCTGGATACCGGCATCACCGACGACATCGAGAAACTCTACCTGCCAGCTATTTACTCCGTCCCAACCGGACGGCCCTTCAAAGTGCTCCTCCATCCCCTGCAGCTGCCAAATAATTCTGTCAGCGATTGACCTTTCGTCAAATCCAGAAAATAGGCTCCAACTCCTTCTCGAGTCCGATCTCGAAGCCGAGATTGAAATCTCTAGCGATGTCGCTATTAGTCCAGCATTGCGGAGTTTCTCAACTTCATCGGCCAGTTTTGGTATCTGCGAGAAAACGACCTGGTCATATCCGACCAAGGGAGATTCGGCAGTAAAACTCACCTTAACCCCCTTAGAGGGAGGAGTGCATCCTGGTGGATTTGCACGACTTCCACGTGCCATCTCAAGGAGTTCGATCCCTCGGACCCCAAACCTTGTCGAAATATCGGCAAGGTTCATATGGATAAAATCCCCTACAGTACCAATACCAAGTCGGATCAGCGTTTCGACAACAACATCACCACCGAGAACCGTTATGGGAAGAGACTCCAAGAATCTTTGGTTGGCATCTTGGGGGATAACCAGATTCTGAAGGCTGGCAGCCTTAGCGGCCACAAATCCATCGGCAATACCGATAAGGATGTCGTCATCGTCTAATCTCCGTCCCTCGGATATATCGAGCTGAGACAGGGCCTCCCTTATCGAGCGAATAAGCGTAACCGGTTCTTTGAAGTACCTCATCACCGCCCTATAGGGAAGGTAGGCGGAGGTCGTATCTAGATAGCGGAAATAGGGTGAGACGCTATCCAGCGCGTCAGCAACTGTTGATGCAATCTTTGCCTCCTTTTTAACATCTCTTGGGTAAAACTCGAGATGATGAAGCTGGGACATTGCCTGAGACTGGCTCATCCCCAGAGCTACTCCCCCAGACAATGCCCCCTTAGAAAGCCCGACCACTTTACGCTCTGCCAAAATGGCACATACATCTTGCTCCCCCCACTCGTAGCACATGGCAAGTAGGTTGGATAGCTCTAGATAGACAAATCTTTCCACAACAAAATCATGCCGCTATGATGCTCGGCGACCGGGATGGTGTTCCATGCGCTCCACGGCTTGCACTGCGATCTCTCCTTCTGCCAATATTCCACTAGAGACGGAACCTGACAACGTCCACGGCGACCTGCTCACAAAGAGTCGCAGGTCTGCCTTGATCCTGTATGAGATCTCTTTTGGCGAAGAACTGTTTTCAATAACCACCAGGGTTGCACCCTTCTGCCTAGCCTTAGCGCTAAACCTAGGCGAATTCAAGGAAGCGATTCTTCCGGAAATCACTACTATTCCAAAGCCGTCTAAGAGAGCAAATGCCGCCCGAGCGAGTTCGCGCTCCGAAAACTTTAGCTTCGGATCGACTGTTATCACTTTCGAAAGATCTACGCCTAAATGGGCTGCTAGAGAAAAGTTATAGTCGTCCAGACCAACCACCGCCGAATATATTCCTTTACTAGATGGTTCTGCCAAAAGCAGCGACAAGAAGGTGTAGCTTCCAGTTGCAGGCAAAGCATGGACAACAACCGTCGAACCTCGGCTTATGGAAAGGTTTTTTAGGGCACCCTGAAGCCTTTCGCAAGTCGGCAGTGTCTTCGACCCGCTGGCATCCTCCACTCCTTTACAAACGGCAGCCGTTGGCCCAGAATAGGTTTTCATCGAAAATGGGTGTGGGACGAGAAACCCTCGGCTTCAGCCGTAAGGAGGGATAGCCCCACTCGGGCCGTAGGCCCGACCTCCTCTCGTTGCTCGTATTCCCCGTCGCTACGTTGCAAGAGCACGCAGCGGCAGTATCCGATTCCTTGCACGGTGTGGCTGACTGTGCTGATGTCGCAGCTACCGCTTTTGCGCACGGCCACACGTCCGAGGTGAATACCGGCTTTCTTGTCAGTTAGAACAACAGCCAGTACGAGGTCGCCGGTCTGAAATCCCTGTACAGGCTTCGTGCGTGGAGGAGATAGCCGTGGAAATCCAGACTTAGCAGAGCTAGTTCTAGAGTGCGTTCCGCGTCCAGTCGTTTTAGTGATAATGACTCTGGAGGGATAAGGGACTACACGGTTTACCTGACCGACACAGATTGCAATGAGTGAGTGAGACTTAGACGATCGAAATTGGTGGCGGTTCCATTTGGTCTGCCCTCCGGTGCCCGTACAAACGGGTGAGCCAGTAGCTTGTAGTGCTCGGCAAAGCGCCCAACGTGTGGGGTTGACCGCCGCTGCATCTTTGAGCGGTGATTTGGCATGCCATAGGACTCGCTTGACTATAGCGTCCGCATTGTAAGGAAACCGAGATGCTAACCACGTGCTTAGCTCAATGGCATCTTTCGACTGGTTGCATGGGATGCACGCCCGGGTCACATTTGAAACATGGTTGGATCCATTACGAGACTTCGGGTGGATACGGTCGACATTGAGAGGCACATCCGTCGCTCCACAATAGGCACATGTTCGATTCGACTTAGCGAGCAGATATTCCCTTATTTCGTAGCCAGCTAGCTCTCCACTCTGATACTCGACTCCGCTGATCTTTGGGTTTTCCATCTTCTGTGTGTCAAAGCGCACTAGCTCCTGAGGAATAGTGGTCGCTGGTGACCACTTCGCTAGTTTGGTCACCGCGGACATAGAGAAGTCCATCCAATGCCGGAGACCTGGAGCTAACCAGCCCTTTGAATCGGTTCGGTTATTAAACCTAGGTGCTCTGTATCGTAAGTTACGGCTGCGACGGCCACGCCTACAACTGACGCGCTGCTGCATTTTCTTGTGGATAAACTGCCCTCGATATTGCAACATCAACGAGGACAGTCCTACTCGACCAGCTTCTGATGACCAAAACACCGATATGCCCGTAGCCTTGGAGCCAGGGTCGATACCGACCTCAACCCCATCAACAACAGAATTGCCTGCTTCTCTGTCCACCAAGTGGATTACAAATGGAGCGAGATGGTGGACCCTCGCTCGGCCAGATTGCAATAACTTGCGCGCCCGTGCAGGGTGGCAAGGGATAAGCGGGTTTCCGTGTTTGTCAGCCGCGAGCACCCTCTGAGCCGATACAAGTGAAGCCGCAAGGCTCCGATCTTCGCCTCTGTCGGATTGCTCCGACTTAGACGAGTGACGCTGGGACAGACAGGTGAGTCCGCTTCCAGTCTCCACTCGGCGATGTTGCACACCAACTACAGCGTTATCCGCCGTCTCCGCACCCCATTTCGTACCTACTTCGGGCTTGTCTGCTAATGTGGATTCAAGAGCAGGGAGCTGAGGAAGCATCTCCTGATTGGTCTTCTTGCTCACATGCAATGTAGACATCTATTCACCTCCCTGCTGGCGTCTTGGTCTGCTCAACCTGGGCTTGCGGGACCCTCCAGTAGGCCCCGACTTTAGCCGTGGGGTGGTTGACGAAAACCGCTCGATCTCAACGGATAAGCTCCCCCTGGTTAGTTAAATAGAGATGTTAGTCTCTACGAACATATGTTCGGTCATGGCAGAAGAATACCACCTACCGAAGGTCTTTTTACTTTTGGAGTATCAGTTCCGAGGACCACCACGCAGGTAATCAAGGGGGCGTCACCGAAAAACCCGAAGTGCAGCCAGGACAGCGTCAGATCGCTATGATATTGGACACAGACCCGGAGGGGGGATCGGAGTCGGCCGCCAGGACGATAAGTGGATATCCACGGCTGGGGGGCCTGCGCTCCGAGGAATCCGTGTCGTTGCCCTGACATCTGGCCACCTGGCGATCTAGGTCTTGTTTCTGATCCGCACAAGATACTCGCGCATATATAACGGCAGACTTGGATACCGACGGTTGTGACTCTAAGCCGCCCACCAGTACGCGTTGACCGACTTTACGTGCGAACACAGGCAAAGTACCGACACGATACCACTTGTATGCCGTCTGAAGATGTATGCTTTGGGACAGTGCCCACTCCCGCAAGTTCATTAGATCTTGTTATAGCGCATCATTGCGACAACTGTTGCAACCCTCAAATTAAGACTCTTTTCGGCAGTGCATGAAGGCCGTTAGAAGGTCTAATTCGAACCTACTAAGGTCTACTTTACGGCCTGGCACGGTCAATGATCTTTGAGACAACGCCGCAAGCCCCGATCCACTCGACGTCTAAAGTCACCAGTCCTCTAGAAGCATTCTGATAAGCAACACGATCTGTGGGGATTCCTTTTTTACATCCAGCGCAATATCTCAGCGGCCACTACCGAAACTTCAGCTTCCCCACCTCGCATAGAGCCGGAGTCGATCAGCGGAAAGTAATCCTCTCTCCTACGTAAGCCGCTGCTGCTCCAGATGAGGTTGCGATTACCGAAACGATCGAAGTGCCTATCACCAGTCTTATGTCAATATGAAATAGCAGCATCAGCAGTGGAACGACTATTAAGCCGCCACCTATACCGAGCAGCGAACCTATTAGTCCTGCAAAAACGCAGATCAGGAATGGCACGAGTGAAAAACTAATACTGTCACATCACTACTTTTATCCTAATGTACGGGTGTCCGTACAACTTTGGCTAAATTTTCCAACTTTTCCGATGATGTGGCGAAAGTCCAAACCTAGCTATCGCTAACCGGTGAGACTCTGTCATATACCCTTTATTAGTCTCCCACCCGTATTCTGGATATACATCAGCAAGTTCAACCATGTCCTTGTCCCGGAGAACTTTCGAGATGACACTAGCGGAGGCTATCGACGCACATTTTGAATCTCCAGAGATAACGAGTTGCACTGGGACTCCTTCAAACCCAGATACTGGAAGATCAGAGCAAAGGTCGCTAGTTGTCAATTTCAAGAAATTGAAATTCCCATCGAGCAGTATCGCATCGATTGGGCTTTTCAGAGACATCAACGCTCGATGGCCCGCTAAAGAAAGTGCAACGCTCAGTCCTCGTTGGTCTATCTCCTGAGGAGATGCGTATCCAACGGCGTAATCGTTAAGAATCACGGAAAGCTCCTCCGCAACACTCGCCCTTTTTTTAGGGCTAAGCCTCTTGGAATCGTCTAGGTCAGGAGGAATACTTTTCAGCGTGTCAAGCGTGAGGCTGGCAGCGCCTACCACTACTGGCCCGGCACCTGCGCCACGACCCACCTCATCCATCCCAACAACGAAGGTCGAACCAAGGTTAAATAACTCCATCTCTAATTCACACGTCGGAGACATAATTCGTCACGCTAGCCAGCAGTCGCCTTTGATTGATCCATTTGACGCAGTTACCGAGTGACCGTCGACTGCGATGATCGCGTGACGAGTTTCATCTAGCACCAAGCTCAAGAACCTATGGCCGCGGTTACCAGGGTGAAATCAAGACTCCTACCTTCTGCTGCTTTCTCTCGAGCAGAGGACAGGACTTCGCTTTCGGCCTAATCTAGCAGCCCACTTTCAAACGGTTTGCCCATAATAAGGGTAGGTTGAGTCCGAAAAACCCATAACCCGCTCCTTGTAATTGAGAGGCCCCTTCCGTGATCTCGCCCCGGAAGAACATTGGATCTCGCCCAATGCCGTATAGCGACAACTAGAGATCCGCTCCACCTCGAAAATCTCTGCCCAAAGCCTAGATTTCTCGACCCTAAACTCATGCTTTATCCCAAGTGAGTTTGCTGTTCGGATATTTACCACCTGGATCCCTTCGTACTTATGAATGTCTGAACAGTGAGACTCGAGTGAATCTAGGCTATTTAATATCCCAGTCCTATTTGGACAGTGACCGCTTCAAACGATAAAGCTGGACATATCCAAGGTCCTTGAGAAATCTCGGCTGCAGTGCCTTTGAATCGATCGATCGCCTGTCCGATAGTTTCGTATTAACTTCGTCAGACACTAAAATGCTTCCAGGTGTTGCAATATTCACAATTCTGCTAGCAAGGTTTACCACCGGACCGTAGTAGTCGCCGTCCTTGGCAAGCACCATCCCATGGGCCAGGCCCGCCCTTATCTCGGAAATTTCTCTATCCTGTGAATAGCTTTCCTGCAAGGTCATAGCAATTTCAACCGCCGCCTCGGGGTCTTCGCTAACAAACATGACTTCGTCCCCAATCATCTTGACCACCCTTCCACCGAAGCGTGTTACCGTGTCATGTGAAACCTCATCAAAGTGATTGACCAGACTGGCGAGCTCCTCAGTTTCCAACTGTTGGGACAAAACCGTAAATCCCACTAGATCAAGGAATCCAACGGTCAGCTCGAATTGAGCGAGCTCGACCCCTTCGCCCTGTTGCCTAAGCATAAGCAACCGCTTACTCGCTCCATGAAGGTGTCTCAGCCACACGTACGACAAAAGCTTAGGAACGGTAGGAACCGTTTGAGAGACGTAGCTAGAGAACCTCTCCGCCACCTCCAGATTGCTGAGCCGACGCTCGGGTCGATTGATCTCCTTGAGGCCAATTGAGGACAATATTTCAGCTTCGGCCACCCGTGAAAGAGCCGAACCAATTACCCTTGCCAACTGGACGGCGACCTCTACATCAGCTGGGTTCGAGCCCAAAAGCCCGCTAAAAGCGATAGACGCTTCGACATCTATGGCGTGAAAACTCGGCTGCTGGTCGACTGGGTCAGTAAAACCAAGGGCCCTCCACAACCGGACAAGGACCCCCTTTTCTATCCCGGATATCTCAGCGACTTGAGCGACGCTGAGCAGGTCACCTGGCGGCCCAAGTAATAGGTCTACTGCGAGCACGTGCAGAGAATCGGATTCAATAGCTATCCTTAGAGTTTCCAGCGAGACGCCATTGTCCGTGAATAATCTCAGTAACCCGTTGGAAATCTCTCCATCGGGATCTGGCATATCAGCTACTCGTTTATCGTCGCCACTCACAGAACCTTACGCCCCAAACCTAATCAACACAAACGCAAACCAGCAACAAATGGTACCCCTACTCTCATATCTCATTTAGTCTCGACTTGATGATTCCTAATGGAGCCGACACTAAAAGCTATCCCTTCAAAGCCGCCTTAGCGGTACCATTAAAGCCATTTAACAAAGCTAAAACACGTCTAGCCGATATTTTTGACCCAGCTACTAGGTCAAGACTCGCTCAAGCTCTCGCAATAAAGGTCCTGGATTCGTCTCCGAACCTAGTACCTTATGTCGTGTGTGAATCTCTGTCGATAAGGAAGTGGGCCACTGGGCTCGGGTACAGGACCCTCTTCAACCCCGGTATGTCTCTCAATGCGTCACTTGAAGTTTCTGTAGGGAGGCTCCAGCTGTTGGGCTTTACTCACGTCGTCGTAGCGCATTCAGACCTCCCTTTCGCTGGAGATCTTTCATTTTTGGCCCTGGGCAATCAAATTGTGATCGCACCGGACAGACACCTGATTGGAACAAACGCTATCTCATTGCCTGTTTTGCCAGCCCAGACAAGCCGATTCAGCTTCCATTTCGGGCACCATTCGTTTGCTGCACATGTCCAAGAGGCCTTCAGCCTCGCACAAGCGCCAATGATAGTAAAGAATCTGGGTTTGGCATTAGATTTGGACGACTCCGTCGACCTGGACTTGGCCCATTCCCTTGGCTTTGACCATCTTAAGCTGTTGAAACAACTCGATATCGCGTCGACTAGCGGGAGAAGAAACTCACTTGACTAATTTGGCTACTTATTTAAAGGCACAAGACAAACCAACCTCGACCGACCTGTCGGTCCCAACTATTGCCCTCGCTATCGGAGCCCACCCAGACGATGTCGAATTTGGGTGTGGCGGGACTTTAGCGAAGTGGTCAAATAGTGGCTGCATGATCCACTACCTGATACTCACTGATGGTTCAAAGGGAACCTGGGACGAAAACAGGGACGCGAGCGAACTCGCCCAGACGAGAAAACTTGAAACAGTCGAGTCGGCTAGAACACTCTCAATTTCTGCCGAAGTCCATTTTCTGGGAAGGATTGACGGAGAATTGGAATCGACGCCTAGGGAACGCTCCGAGGTTGCATACCTTATCAGAGATATTAAACCAGAAGTAATCCTTGGGCATGACCCGTTCAAAAGGTACCGACTACACCCAGATCACCGAAACGCTGGGTGGATCACCTGCGACTCGATAGTCGCAGCGCGAGACCCACTTTTTTTCCCAGAGCATAGGCTCGAAAGACACCGACCTAAAGCCCTCCTGCTATGGGAGGCCGACGAGCCGGATCACTTTGAAACCACCGAAGGTTACCTCCAATTAAAGGTGGATGCTCTTCTTAAACATAGGTCTCAACACGAATCCACGATGGGAATAAGTGGCGAAGTATCCGCCGCGGCAAAGTCCCAACTCGCGGGCATGATCGCTAGTCAAGCAGGAGCCGTCTCGCTTCGATGGAACAAAAAAGAGGCCGGCGAGGAGTTCAAACTCATCACCGACCTCTAGTATTCGATCTAGCTACTAGTTGACCATCCTCGTTCGGCCTTCCCAATAGGGCGAGCGGAGCTTGAACTTCTGCAGCTTACCGGTTGCCGTACGGGCCAAAGTATCTCGAAACTCGACGGAGCGCGGGCACTTGTAATGAGCGATACGGCCGCGGCAGAACTCGATCAACTCTTCTTCAGTCGCCTGAACATCCGGCCTCAGTACGACGAGCGCCTTGATCGCTTCACCCCACTTATCATCCGGAATGCCAATCACCGCAACCTCGGCTATCGCTGGATGTTGGAATAGTGCGTCTTCCACTTCAATAGAAGAGACATTCTCACCCCCAGTAATTATGACGTCCTTCTTCCTGTCCGAGATCGTCAAATAACCCGCATCTTTAGTACCGCCATCTCCTGTGTGGAAAAATCCGCCCGCCATCGCCTCGGCGGTGGCATCTGGATTGTTCCAGTACCCATGGAAGACTACGTTCGACTTGGCCAGCACCTCTCCGCTTGGATCAAGCTCGATTTGTGTCCCGATCCCTGGAGTGCCAGCACGAGACAACAACTTAGAACGCTCTTCGGGGGTCAATGAATCCCATTCCGAGCGGGTCCTATTCACCGTCAATACTGGAGAAGTCTCTGTCAAACCATAGATCTGTATGAACTCCCATCCAAGCTCGGTCTCCACTCTTTCGATCGTCTTCGAAGGAGGGGCCGCACCCGCCATTATGATCCTCATCGTGGACTTACCCGGAATCGGCCGATTGGCCGCAGCCCTCTTAGTGGCAGCATCCAGTGTCGCCGCCCACACCGCGGGCGCCCCACAAGCAAGGGTTACACCTTCATTCTCAATGTTGGCCAATATCGACTCACCATCGATCTTGCGCTGAATTACGTGGGTTCCACCCATACCTGTCACAGCGTAGGGCATACCCCAGCCGTTGCAGTGAAACATCGGAAGCGTATGCAACAGGGTGTCTCTATCGGTAACTGTCGTGTGCCACCCGAAAGTCGCCGCATTTAACCATGCGTTCCTATGGGTCATCTGAACGCCTTTGGGTCGGGCAGTGGTTCCCGAAGTGTAATTAATCGAACAGGTAAAGTCTTCGTCACCCTCCCATGGGGTAGGCGCAGGCTTGTCCCCAAGGTCTGCAAATAACTCGGCATCTTCAATGCCGTCAAGAACTATTACGGATTTCACATTCACACCGGCGACAAGATGCTGAAACTCTGGGTCTACCAAAACAACTTGAGAACCAGAGTGTTCAACTATGTACTCGACTTCCTCGGAGTTCAGCCTGTAGTTGACCGGAACGAGGATTCGACCGAAACCGCTGACCCCATAGTACGAGACCAAAAACTTGCCTGAATTAGGGCTAATGAGAGCTACCCTGTCGCCAACGGCTACTCCCATATCCTCTAAAACTCTGGCCATATTCATAACTTTGGAATTAAGTTGGCGATACGTCAGCCTACCCAAAGTACCTTTTGCTTCTGGATCGTCGACCAGCGCCAAGCGATCGGGATAGACCTCCGCCCCACGGCGCAAAAAGTCACCAACATTCAAAGGAACCTTCACTCCACCCTCCAAAAGATATTCATACTCAACGCTACGAATACTCGACCTGGCACACAGCCTGCACCGATAACCAGGGTACACAAATTTTCCAGATATTTAAAGGCATTCGTCAAGAATGAGTTTTATTTACATTCCATTCGCCAACTGCATAAACACAATCCTTAGATCCCCAACTCGATTCCACGCTCGAGCACGGCGTGCCTACCAGGCGCCAGGCATGGGCCATTAGGTTCCCTCCCAATACCGAGCCCCAATACCCTCCTTTGTACACCCAACTTGTGTTCGAAATGCGTTCCCTCGACTCCAGCGGATTTAATGGCCGCCGTCGACAGGGTCTTTTTAATTTCAAAATCGGATATGGCCCTGGTTAGATCGTCCATTGTGCTCATTCCGGAGTTGCAGCTCCTGGTGACAGAGACTAGCTTCGCGTAGCTCTCTTCGACGGAAACAGCCACATGGTCATTTTGCTGGACCAACCCTGCCACAAAATTACATACGTCACCGTGGTTGCCGGGCATCCATCCGGCACTCATAAACTCGATCCTCGACTCCAATGAAAAATCGATTGCCAGAATGGATATTACGGTCATCTCCGCTATCGGCTTGCCGTCCACACTTGGTGCCATTTGGCGGTCAGTCTTCAATGCCACTTTGAAGTTCGGCCAGTCAAGGGCCTCGCATTCAGCGATAGCTAGCGCGTGTGCTGGTCTGAAATATGTCTCCTTAGCTTTAGAGATCGTCGTTTGCTCCCCACCTACTTTAAGTTCCAGGGGACCCTTTCGAGAGAGTTCCCCGATAGCTGGTTTAGCTGCAGAGCAGAAGCTCGGTGGGACGATAACCCGCCTCCAAGGCAAAGATTCCGCGCTACTCCCCGGTCCTGAGAAACTCCGCTCTATCAGCTCTGCGGCGACCCTAGCCTCATATTTCGTAGATACAGCTAATGGAATCTTCGCTCTTTCTGGCGCGCCTTCGGCATTTACCGCATCGGATGCGGAATCCTCCAGGACAACTCTTACAGTCCGATCTAGAGCGAACTCGAATGCCGTCTGATTGTCCCTCGTTACCACTATACTGCTGGATCCGCCGACACTAGTGGAACATAGCGGGATCACTTCTATCCCAGCCAAGGAGTCATTTCGGACGGTTAAATTTCGACCATTTGAGCGAAGTCCTATTACCGCTCCGAAATGCCGACTTTCGACCAATTCGCAAATCTCTGACGGCGCCAGCCTGTTTGGCGAGATCAAAAGGAGCGAGGGCGGCCGATAGGGGCTGCTTCCCTCTTCGGCTTGCCATTCCGCCAAAGGTGTGGACTGTTTCGATCCGCCGACGTTACCCCCACCTTTAGTGACGGACGAAGCGCTCAGCGCAGATTTCCAAACTTCAGCAAACTGATTAGAAGTATCATAAACCTGCAATTCACCCCCCATCTCGGCAACTGCACGAATCTCAGTAGCCATTCGATGCATTCCCTGGAGGTTCTCGGGCCTGTCCAATGCGAGAAATTCAGTGTGGGTCTCGGTCCTCTGGCTCAGTAATCTACTCGCGTACTCCAACGGTGATATTCGGTCCGCACTTCTAGCCATCCGCCCATATAATTTTGGGTCGGTCTCGTCAAAGCCCAAAATTACTGCGGCTCTATGAAGCGCCTCATCGGCACCGATTCCGGAGTCGTTCTGGAGTTGAAAGTTCACTTCACTGTGAAGAGCGCCCCAGACTCTAGTATTGCTCTTGGATGGGCCGCAGCTAAAAGGAACATTCGACGGCTTTGACTCAATGATCTCTTGCGCCCTCTCGCTCCAGGCCACCTTCTGCCTCTCTAGCTCAATACTTGCCTTTTGAGGCCTGTCAATCAGGCCGGCCAACCGTCTCGCGTCTTGAGATCCCCCATACGCTAACGCTTTTTGGAAAATCTCTTTAGAGCGAGACGAAAAGAAATCAGTCAGATAATCCAGGTAAGGTCCATACCCGCAACGATCAAGGTAGTGTCCTGCGTACTCCCTATCAAGTTCCAAAATACGGCTAGACACATAATGTCGATAGACACTTCGAAAAAAGCTCTCGTTCCAAAAGAGCCTTCGTGCATCGAGGGCGGAAGTACTCTCTTGACCCCTCGCCCTAACCGAGTTGACGATTATCAAATGTGAATGAATATGAGGATCGTGCGACCTCGAAAGTGCGTGATTGAAGCTGATTGCGCAGCCCCCCTCAGAAGCTGATCCGTCCAACTTTCCATTTGGGGAGATCTCCGTGGCTTCGATGTATTTAAGTGTGGCTTCAACGGCAAAATCATGAAGGTGAAGTATCTCCTGCCCAAAGTCTTCGCCACCTAATGCCCAAGCAAGAGAAAGCTGTTTAGGCATAGCTAGCACTAGCTCGTACCCAACGTTTTTTCTCCTAGTATTCACCATGGCACTTGCTAGCAAACCAGACAGATCTTGAGCGGCTAGCGTGGAACCTTTTTCTAGCGAAATTAGGGCCAATGAGTCTGATCCCATGATCCGCCCTACCCCATCGCCCAACTCGTACTGGCCGAAAAGCTCCTCTTTCGAAAAGTATGCTATTGCTTGCGTCGAAATCGCCCGCATCATGCCTCCCGGGATTTTGCAAGAGCCGTTAAACTCTCCACTAACTTCTTGTTTTGAAGGACGCTTCCAGCTCGAGTCTCTTTGCTACGAGCTAGGAATTGACGAGAAATAGTGGGGTTTCCCCGAAGGATACTGCCTGACCTCTCCTTCGGATAGTCTAGCAAAAAGTCCTTTAGCCCAGAATGTCATAGGAGCGTTGAATCTCAGGTGTTTGAGTTCACTTTAGAAGCCTCGACCTCAACTACACTGAGGCTCCTTACCCACTTTGATAGTTTTGAACTTTTTTCGCTCGTTGACTCCGATCGCCCTCATCTGAGCAAATACCAAGCTTGGGTCGAGCAGCTCCAGACGGTTGAAGACACGGACAACTACGTGACGAACTGCCTAATGCAGCTAGTAACTGGAACGGGTTTTGTCACCGGAATTTGCACATACGGAAAGCTGGTAGGCACAATAGGCTTCCAACCCGTCGACTTCAAAAAGATGCGCGCCGATATTGGGTACTGGATACACTCGGATTCTGAAGGCAAGGGTTTCGTAACTAAGGCCACCCTCGCCATGATCTCCATAGCCTTCAACAGGTACAAATTAGAAAGCGTTTCGATCACCGTCGACCCCGACAATACTCGGTCGGCCAACATACCCAAGCGCCTTGGGTTCGCCATTGAGGCCGATGAACAGCTGGCTCTAAACATGGTGAGATACGTGCTTAGCAAGGAAGCCTGGCTCGGTCCTAGATTCGACCCGGAATCAATTAAAAAACAGTCTAGTTGACCCTACTCTTGCACGCTTAGCTGGCTCGGCAATCGGATGCCAATTCCGTAACCACAATGCGGAAGTCTGCCTTCAAATCCTCTCTTCCGACCAAAACCCCGTGCGGACCCACCTTTAAAAGTGTCGTGTTGAGCCATTTGCCCGAAACAACGGGCACAGAGACAAGCCACCGATCGTCTTGGCAATCCAAAATAGTTAGATAGCTCGGTGCTATGAGTTCTAGCTGTCTTAATCCAGACTTGTCCACCTCTAGATACGCATACTCGGTATTCTTGGAGACCGAAAGTGGCTGAGCTGGCTCGGTTTCTTCCATTTCAGCCAGATCAATGTTTGCCCGACCCTCTTTCACGGAAAGAATTCTCGAGGCCCTGAAAGTCCTCCTCTCCTTCGACTCAACCACGCGAGCTGATACGTAAAAATGTCCATCACGCACGAAGACCTGAATCGGTTCCAGTTCCCAGAGTTTGATCTTTTTGGAGGACTGCGAGAAATATTCGAACTCTACGATACACTTCTTGGCGATGCATTCCCGGACGACATCCAACTGTGGGCTCGAGGAGATTCCTACAGAAACTAGCTCCCGAGCGTCCACTTCGCCAATGAGTGCCGCCTCCAACTTTGAAAGGGCACTATTGAGGGCATCGGACTCCCCCTTCAAGTAGGTGCTTATGACTGAAGCTGAAAATCGAAATACCAAAGCATCGATGTAATTGATCTTCCGGGGAAGTGCAAGCTTCGAATCCACGTCTACATAGACCTTATCTTTTTCGACATCGACAAAAATCTCAAATAGCGCATCTGGGGTGTAAGGGGGAAGCCCACAAGTAGCTGCCGTCTCCAACAAGGAAATCAGATGAGGCTTGTCGATACCGAAAGACAGTGCAAGTTCCGAAATAGACATTTCACTCTGGCTTTGAAGCACTGGAAGTAGCCGGGTCAGGAGGGAAAAACGACCTTTTGCGTTTTCCAGACTATCTACACTCGACATATGGGGACTCTGTCGCCGAGATTCGACTCCCCCTTCCGCCGGGAGAACACTTCCAGGATCCCAATTTATGCAGGGTTCCTCCTGGTAGCGTTTTTGAGTGGCTTCGATCCAGCGGCAGAAGTCTTCCCGAAGCTCCCTCGGAGAGATGATCTCCGGTAGTGAGCTGAGCTCAAAGAAAAAGGCTCGAAGTCCAGATTCTTCAGAGAAAACGAACTCGCATTCCCAAAATCCGTCGTCTCCGGCCAGCATCGAGCTTGCAAGTCCAGAGGATCTAATGATCTTCGCATCTGTCTCGTCGACTCTGACTTTCGCAATTTTCAAATTGTCTTCGTCTACAAACCAAGCCTGTTCGCCCAGTAGCCGATCTTTATTTTCCCTGCTAGGCCTACGGTATTGGGAATCAGCAACTATCTCAATCGGCCCACTTATACGGTCGACTCTGAAGGTTCTAACACTATCGCGAGCCTTGTCCTTGCCAGTTACATACCATCTTCCCCATCTTGAAGTAATCTGATATATTTCAAGATTGCGAACGGTGCCCGAATAACTAAAGCGAACCACCTTGGCCTTGGCGGCGGCTTCGTACATCACTCCAACAAGCTCGGGCCGATTCAAGTCGATAAAAGCAGAGCTATTCCCACTAAGGATGTAACCGAGTTTGCCTGCCAGATCCGATGGTGGCTTACCTTCCACCCTCACCATCGCCAACGCACTTGCAAGCGCAACGCTCTCCTGCTCTGTCAGACTCACATCCAACACGAGGGCGGCAGGATTGATGGTATACCCAACATCACCTGAGGGCAGTTGGACGACTTCTATCGGGATTCCCAGACCCCTCAAGTCAGATTTTGCCCTCTCGAAAACCTTGCGTCTTGCCTCAGGCGACCCAGACATGCCTTCTAATCGTTCGTCAATTTCTCGCAAGGTGAGAGGTCTCGTCGCTTCAAGAAGCATCTGAGTCAGGTTCACAAGTCTTACCATTGGATCTACCGCAGCCACAAGCAAAGATTACATCGACCTGACGGCACCTACGCCATAGGGACGCATCGAAAACCGCTCTGCGTGAAAGTGGAAATTCGAGCTAAGCGTTACCGCCATCGGGAAGCTCTCTGGACTGGAAGCGAGTTTGCAGGCTTCGTAACCGCACTTCCAATCATCCCAGCTCAGATTCTGTTCGGCTTCTATATATGGCACCGTAACTGCAAAATTAAGGCACACACAAGTCGAGGCCACCCGCGTAACTCACTTTTAATCACGCTTTCAACAAAAGACGTTTCGCTTAGCCGCGGACGCGCGACAAGCTGAACTCGACGCACCTCTTGGAGCTGCCCTAGTCATAACGGCAACCGTCAAAAGTCGGCTCGGCATAGATCCTTTTAGCGTCAAAACCTCAAATAACCGGGGGCGTAAGTCGGTCCGCTATCAGTTGCGCCAAATGAATAGCTCGCTTTGGCGATAGATCGGCCACTTGAGTTCGGCATGAAAAACCGTCGGCAAGAACAACTGTATTTTGATCTGAAAGGTCTAAGGCGGGCAATAAGGTCCGTTGGGCAACTTTGACAGAAAGATCGTAATGACCTCGTTCCATTCCAAAGTTCCCAGCTAGACCGCAGCATCCGACTAAGATTTGGACTTCCGCCCCAGCTGCTTGCAGCAAAGTACGGTCTTCCTCGAATCCGATAACCGAATATTGATGACAATGAGGTTGTACTATCACCTTCGTTCCACTCAGATCTGGCGGAATCCACGGACTTTCCTCTCGCTTTCTGGCCCGATTGATAATTTCAGCGAATGTGTGGACTGCCTCGGAAACCCTTGCTGCACTTTCTCCGGCGACCAGGTCTAACAGATCGCCCCGTAAAACCGCAGCACAAGAAGGCTCGAGCACTACAATCGGTGTTCCTTGACTAGCGGCGGGTGCTAAGACATTGACTAGGTGCCGAAGTTTATTGCGCGCAACATCAAGCTGGCCAGTTGATATCCAAGTAATTGCGCAGCATAGATCCGATGGCGCAATCTTGACCGCAAAACCGGCCGCAGATAAGACCTGGACAGCCGCTTCGGCCACCTCGGGTGAAAAGTAGTTAGTGAAGCTGTCGACGAACAGAAAGATCTCACCTGGACAATGGGCCACTAGAGACGACACTGCGGATGAGGGGTGCTTCTCGGTAAAAGTCTTGGGGGCAAAACGCGGCAAAGTCCGCCTGCTGTCCACGCCAGCCAAATAGCAGATGGCTCTGCTTATGGTTCGATTCGCAAGAGTGAGATTTACTAATGAAGGTGCGACTGCGGCTACCTTTGCCCACCGAGGCAGCCATCCTAGCGAATAGTGGCTTATCGGCCTGATCCTTCGTCGATACGCCTGGTGAAGTACCTCAGCCTTGTACTTCGCCATGTCCACCCCAGCGGGACAATCGGTTGCACACGCCTTACAGGAAAGACAGAGATCCAATACTTCGTGCACCTCTGGGGATCGCCATCCACCCTTTACAAGCGAGCCATTCATCATCTCTTGCAAGACCCGAGCCCTAGCCCGCGTTGACTCTTTTTCATCGGATGTGGCGAGGAAAGAGGGGCACATAGATCCTCCCGAAGCCGAATTATCCGCTCGACACTTGCCGACTCCGACACACCTATGTACCGCAGAACCAAAATCACCATCGTCTTCGGCCAGAATGAAGCCCGGGCTCCGGGGGAGTACCTTTATGGACGGCAACCTGAGGTTCGAATCGACGGATATGGAATTCACGACTATACCTGGGTTCAAGAGGCCCTTAGGATCGAATAGTCCTTTGAACTCCTCGAAGGCCGCAATAGCGTCTTTACTGTACATGATCGGCAGCAGTTCGCTTCGAGCCCTACCATCGCCGTGTTCGCCAGAAAGTGAACCTCCAAAATTAGCCACGAGCTCGGCTGCGTCAACTAGGAACGGCCTAATCGTGTAATCGCTATGATCCAACGGAAAATCAAGTCGAACATGGACGCATCCGTCGCCGAAATGCCCATACATCAGCCCATCAAGGCGATACTCCTGAAGAAGATCCTGGAACTCCCTCAGATAGCTACCAAGTCGTGATGGAGGCACCGCGGCGTCCTCCCAGCCAGGCCAAGCCTGGCGTCCTTGAGGTGTGCGCCCAGCGAGTCCCGCACCATCTTCCCTAATCCTCCATAGCGCCTTAGATCGAGGGCCCGCCGGCACCACGGTCGCATCGATCGCCCCGGAAATCGCGGCAATAGCCTCGCCCGCAGCAAAGGCTTCGCTATCGCTATCGCCAGCGGTCTCGACAAATAACCAACCTTCGCCCTTCGGTAGATCTTCGATCTTTGAGCCGAGATTGTGCCGCCTGACCACATCCACCAGGCGCGAATCGATCCCTTCTATCGCCTGAGGATGCAACTCCAATATGGCAGTTACCGCGTCCGCAGCACTGGCCATGTCCGGATAGCCAAGCACCGTTAGCGCCGTGGCCACGGGAACAGGCACCAGCGCTAGTTTTGCGCCAAGGACTACCACACAGGTTCCTTCCGTCCCAACTAGCGCCTTGGCAAGATCCTCCCCATTTTCCTTCAGCAAGTGTTCAAGCGAATAGCCCGATACTTGCCGACCAAAACGCCCCAATTCAGCGCGGATTGTATCGCTATGCCGTTTGACCAGCTCTGAAAGACCCCCAACCTGTCCGAGACCCTTCTCCGCCAAAAAGCGGCGCCCTTTGCCATCGATTACATCGAGCGAAATGACGTTTTCAGCGGTGCGTCCGAATGCAACGGAGTGCGAACCACAAGCATTATTGCCGATCATCCCGCCCACAGTGCATCGCGAATGGGTGGATGGGTCTGGACCAAAGCGTAGACCGGATGAGGCGACGGCCTTTTGCAATTGATCCAACACCACCCCGGGCTCTACCGTGGCGGTCATCTCTGAGAGGTTGACATCAACAACTCTATTTAAATACCTGCTCAGATCCAGCACTATCCCCGGACCCACCGCATTTCCAGCTACCGACGTCCCCCCGCCGCGAACCGTCAATGGGGTCTCGGTGATCGCCGAGACCTGCTCGACGGCAATCACCTCTTCGACCGAACGAGGAAACACAACCGCCAGTGGGACAACCCGATAGTTTGAAGCGTCGCTACTGTACTGGGCTCTCCTAGAAGCTCCGACCTCGACTTCCGACACACCATAAGAGTGCAACATCGCCAGCAGATCTCGCACTTTTTCGCGATCGGAAGTCGCTACTGAAGAATGAGACGCGCCAGGCCGCAAGATCCGACCCTGAAACCGCTCCAGATTCAATCTTGCGCTTTCTGGCCAAGCCCGCTCTTGACCGGAGGTACCGTTTCTGACCCGCCGTGCCCGTGCCCGTGTGCGTGGTCGTGCCCATGCCCGTGCCCGTGTGCGTGGTCGGGGGTATGTTCGTGCGCAGCCCCTGCAATTACCGGATCACCGGCTCGCAAGGGTGCTGACTCGTACCTTCCCTCATGAGCGAGGATCGGCCTTCGATCCCCGGCCAGCTCGGGGTATCGCTCTTCGATCTTCACGCGCTCGTCAACAATCTTTCTAAGCGAATTCACATACTCCCTGTTGCCATCGTAAGTGCCTTTCCAAGTCTGCGGCATGGCTTCAGGTCTTGGCGGAAGTACTGCTCGCTTTCCAATTGAAAAACTCGAAGGAAGCTTGTACATCTCCGAACCGCAACTAGGACAGGGGGGAATCGCCATCGAAATCGCCTGGATAACCTCGATACGGTGGCCAAGACTGCACTCCAACTCGTAGATTGGCATTTCTACCTACCAAAGCTCGATTGAGCGCTCAAAAATTTGGGCGATGTCCGACTCATTGACCGACAGCGGAGCGGTGGCCAACAGACGCTGCTGCTTCATGGTTCCGTCAACAAGGTCCGAGATATCGGCCTTATCGTATCCGACTCCGCCAATCCCATTAGGAATCCCGATATCCTTCATCAGCTGGATGAGAGCAGAGGGTAGGGCTTCCGAAGGATCATCGGGACGGGACGCTCCAGGCGCAAGTACACCAGCAATCTGCAGATGTCTCTCGGGCTGAGCCAGGAAAGTAAAACGAAAGGCCTCAGGAGCGGTCAGCGAAACGGACATTCCATGGGGAACCATCGGCTCATGCTTCGGATATCCTTTCGGATAGAAATCTCTTACCCTGCCTGCAATCGGGTAAGCATTTGCGTGAGGTATGTGCACGCCAGCATTCCCAAATCCCATCCCGGCGAAGGTTGCAGCCATAGACATGTCCATCCTGGCTTCGACGTCCTCGCCGTGCAGTACCGCTCGACGAAACGACCTAGCCAAAAGCTCGAGGGCCTTCATCGACCACATATCGGCAACTGGGTTAGATCCGCAGTAAGGAACTCGCTGCTCTGCGGTCTTATGCTCGTAGGTGTAGTAAGGCTTTGCCGTAAAGCTCTCCAAGGCGTGGCATAGGATGTCCATGCCGGTGGCCGCGGTAACTTCTGGCGGTTGACTAATGGTTAGTAATGGATCAACAATAGCCATCATTGGCCGTAGCCTGGCATGACTGATCCCAGTCTTGACCTTGAGGGCAAGGACGTCCAAAACGCAAATCGTAGTACTTTCGGACCCCGTTCCCGTGGTCGTCGGTACGGCGATGAGCGGCTTTAGCGGCTGACTAGGTGCCTTTCCTCCCCCAACTGGAGCGTTGATATAGTCCATCAATTCACCCGGGTTGGTAATCATTAAGTTGATGGCCTTGGCCGTGTCAATGCTCGACCCACCGCCTACCGCTACCAAACCATCCCATGGTCCAGTTCTGCGGGCATAATCGACTGCCTCCTGGAGGCTTTGGTCGGTCGGCTCAACATGGACACCGTCAAAGACATGCGCCTCAATCCCGTACCGCCCCATTTGATCTGCAACACGTTGGGGCGAACCAGTAGCGGAAATTCCAACATCAGTTACAACGAGCACCCGATTTACCCCATACTGTGCTAAATCGAAACCAATTTCGTCCGAAGAACCCGGTCCAAACTTCAGTAGCGGTGCACCGTAGGTAAACACCGTCTCTGGGTTATTAGCCATCACAAAACCCCTTATCCCTAGAAAAGTTGTTACTCGTAGA
>JABEUM010000121.1 GCA_013044475.1 Acidimicrobiaceae bacterium
GAGCTGATGGTTTGCGCTAATGCGGATCAATTCTGGATTGCTTCGCAGCTAGTGACGATCGGTTAGCTAGCCTGGGGTTCGTATCAGATCTAGTCTATGGGGGTTTTCGTGGGCGAGTTTGCCAAAAATGGAAGGCTCACTTCTAGCCAGTTGGCTGTGCTTGTCGAGTCAAACGAGGTGGATACCGTCCTCGTCGCGATGGTCGACATGCAAGGAAGGCTCCAGGGTAAGCGGTGTGACGCCCGATACTTTATCGACGAAATCCTCACCTCATCCGCCGAAGCGTGCAGCTACTTACTCGGGGTAGACGTAGACATGAATACCGTGGATGGCTACGCTATCACCTCCTGGGACAGCGGTTACGGAGATTTTGCTATGGTGGTCGATCCATCGAGCATCCGACTCGTTCCGTGGCATCCCAAGACGGCGATCTGCCACGCCGATGTCCTCTATCAGGGCCAGAAAATGGTCGAGCAGGCCCCTAGGACGATACTCAAGAGACAACTGGAGAGACTTTCGACTTTTGGCTATTCGGCTTATGTCGGGACTGAACTCGAGTTCATCGTATTTAAAGAGAGTTACGAGGACGCTTGGAATGGGGGTTATAGGCAAATGACCCCAGTCAACCTCTACAACGTCGACTATTCACTGTTGGGAACTGGCCGAATCGAACCACTCTTATACCGAATCCGAAACGAGATGTCTGGGGCAGGGATGTCGGTCGAATCGGTCAAGGGCGAGTGTAACTTTGGTCAGCACGAGTTGGCATTCAAGTACACCGAGGCGCTGGAAAAAGCCGACGAACACGCACTTTTCAAACTCGGGGCCAAGGAGATCGCCTCGCAGGAGGGATACAGCCTTACCTTCATGGCGAAGTACAACGAGCGAGAAGGAAACTCGTGCCATATCCACATGTCATTGAGGGACAAAAACGGAACTTCGGTATTTCAGGACAAAGATTCAAAAGGCCCGATACCCGGTGGATCTAAGGTCTTCGAGCACTTCCTCGCCGGTCAACTCGCAACCCTGTCCGAACTGAGCCTCTTGTTTGCTCCGAATATCAATAGCTATAAGCGATACGTCAAGGGGTCCTTCGCACCGACGGCGGTCGCTTGGGGCATCGACAATCGGACCTGCGCTTTTCGGGTCGTAGGTCATGGGTCGGCGCTTCGATTGGAGAACAGGATCCCCGGAGGCGACGTCAACCCTTACTTGGCGATCGCTGCGATGATCGCGGGAGGACTCCACGGTATCGAGAATGAGCTCGAACTTCCCGCTAGGACTTCTGGGAATGCATATGTCGGAGATGCCGAGAGGGTCCCATCGAACCTCAAGGACGCAGCGGAATCGTTCGCTAACTCGACCATCGCCCGGGCGGCATTTGGTCAGGAGGTTGTAGATCACTATCTCAATATGGCGGAGATCGAGATATCCGCTTTTGAGGCGGCGGTTACCGACTGGGAGCGCTTCAGGAGCTTTGAGCGGTTATAGGTCTTTCGATTTCGATAGGGGATAATTTGAGTACCGAACTTAGAGTCATCAATCCGAGCAATGAGGAGCTGGTGACCAACCTGCACCTCTTGGATGAGCACGAGACCGACCTAGCCATCGAGAGGTCGAAAAAGGCCGGGGTCAGCTGGAGGGCGGTCTCTCCCGCGGACAGGGCACGACTGCTCCGTAGATTCGCCGAAGTGGTCGACTCCCATGTAGAGGAGCTCGCAAAGATCGAGGTCACGAACTCCGGACACACCATTTCTAACGCACTGTGGGAGGCGGGTAACGTAAGGGACGTCATCGCCTACTACTCGGCATCCCCCGAGAGACTCTTCGGTCGTCAGATACCCGTTGCCGGTGGATTGGACGTTACCTTTCGGGAGCCGATCGGGGTCGTGGGGGTTATAGTTCCGTGGAACTTTCCGATGCCGATAGCATCATGGGGCTTTGCGCCCGCATTAGCGGCCGGGAATACGGTCGTATTGAAGCCGGCGGAGCTTACCCCGATGACCGCAATGCGTATCGGTGAGTTGGCGCTGGAGGCGGGCATACCACAGGACGTCTTTCAGGTACTCGTCGGCAAGGGGAGCGTAGTTGGGTGGCGCTTCGTCACCAACGAGAGCGTCAAAAAGGTCTGCTTTACCGGATCGACCGAGGTCGGCAAGGCGATCATGGCCGGGGCAGCGGAGCAGGTAAAGAGGGTGACGCTCGAACTCGGAGGCAAGAGCGCGAATATTATCTTTGCCGACTCTGATCTGGACAAAGCCGCAGCTTCAGCCCCGATGAGCGTATTTGATAACGCTGGGCAGGACTGCTGTGCGAGGACGAGGATATTGGTTCAACAAAGCGTCTACGACAGCTTTATGGATAAGTTCGAGCGGGCGGTCAAGGCGGTCCGGGTCCTTGAGCCGATGGATGAGAACTCGCAGATGGGGCCGCTGATCTCGTCACAACAAAGAGAGGTCGTCGCATCCTACGTCGATGAATCTGAGGTACTGTTTCGCGGGAGCGCCCCCGATGGTCCGGGATTTTGGTTTCCGCCGACAGTAGTTCGTCCAAAGTCGCCCAAATCCCCGGTATTTTGCGAGGAGGTGTTCGGGCCGGTCGTCGCGGTCGTTCCTTTCCGGGACGAAGAGGAGGCGATTCGCATCGCAAACGACACCCCCTATGGCCTTTCGGGATCTATCTGGACTAGGGACGTGGGAAAGGCGATCAGGGTGGCGAGGGGCGTGGAGACCGGGGCCCTGTCGGTCAATTCCCACTCTTCGGTTAGATACTCAACGCCATTTGGGGGTTTCAAGCAGTCGGGACTCGGCAGAGAACTCGGTCCGGATGCACTCGACTCATTTACAGAAGTCAAAAATGTATTCATTTCAACGGAGGATTAAGTGGGAAGACTAGACGGCAAAATAGCGGTAATCACTGGTGCGGCTAGCGGCATAGGAAAAGCCAGCGCTCAGGTTTTTGCCCAAGAAGGTGCGACGGTTGTCGTGGTGGACATGGTCGACGAGGGTGAAGAGGTCGCAAGTCAAGTCGGCGGGATGTTCATCAAAGCAGATGTGACCGATGAGGCTAGCGTCGAGGAGATGTATGAGAGGACCGCTAAAACCTACGGCGGGGTCGACGTCTGTTTTAATAATGCCGGAATATCTCCTCCCGATGACGACTCGATACTAGATACCGGGTTGGAGGCGTGGGAGAGGGTGCAGCGGGTCAATCTGACCAGTGTCTACCTCTGTTGCAAGTATGCAATTCCGCACCTTTTGAAAAGGGGTGGTGGCTCGATCATCAATACCGCCTCCTTCGTCGCACTACTTGGAGCGGCGACATCACAGATCTCCTACACCGCTTCGAAGGGGGGAGTTCTGACGATGTCTAGGGAACTTGGCGTGCAGTTCGCCAGGCAGGGCATCCGGGTCAACTCGATCTGTCCCGGGCCGGTCAACACCCCACTCCTCCAGGAACTCTTTGCAAAGGATCCGGAGCGGGCTGCTCGTCGGCTCGTTCACGTTCCAGTAGGAAGGTTCGCAGAGCCCGAAGAGATCGCGAAGGCGGCCGCCTTTTTGGCCTCCGACGACGCCTCCTTCATCGTTGCGACCGCATTTATCGTCGATGGAGGCGTACACGCCGCCTATGTGACCCCACTTTAGGAGTGGGTGGGTCTGGGATGCGCCTTTTCGACTCAGAGATACGACAGATGACTCAACTGCCTAAGGAGGCCCAATGGCGCCATTGATCGGCATCTCAGCCTATCGAGAGGTGGCGAGCTTTGGGACGTGGAATCTCGACTCAGTCGTGCTTCCCGCTACCTATGTTGAAGCCGTTGGCAAATCTGGGGGCACTTCGGTGCTGCTTCCTCCTATACCTGGGGAGGAAGCAGCACTGGTGCGAAGGTTGGACGGTCTCATTCTCGCCGGAGGCGCCGATATCGATCCGACGCTCTACCGAGCCGAGAGGCACGAAAAGACCGGATCGGCGAGGGCTGATCGGGACCTGTTCGAAGCTAATCTGCTCCTCGCTGCGCTTGAGAACGAGATTCCGATCTTGGCAATCTGCAGAGGGCATCAGCTGCTAAACGTAGTGCGCGGCGGTACGTTGCACCAGCACCTGGAAGAGCTGGTTGGCTCGGATATCCACGACCCGATCCGAGGGGGCTTTGGGTCCCATGAAATATCTGTCATCCAAGGGACCAAGACCGCAGCGGTGATCGGGAGCCAAACCCGTTGTGTCCCGAGCCACCATCACCAGAGTGTCGCTGAATTAGGGTCCGACCTGATCGTTAGCGCTCTGTCTGACGACGGAGTTATCGAAGCCATTGAGGATCCAGAGCTAGATCACCTGCTCAGCGTCCAGTGGCATCCGGAGGTGGGAGGGGACCCGATATTGTTTGATTGGCTCGTCGCACAGGCCAACTCATTCGCCAAGGTCTCCCGTTAGTAGCCAGAGCAACCCGGCTAGACGCCCCAAGTCTATGCCTCGCCGAGCTGGCGTTGAGGCTGGTTTGGTAAAGACAGAAATTTGAACGCTCTACTGGGATGGTTAGCCCGGAAAATATCTTTGCCCTCTGAAGTGCATATCGCTGGCCGAAAGGCCCGGCAGATGGTTATTAGAGGTTGGGTTAGCATTCGATGGTCTAAAATGGTCTTTGTATAGGCGAAGGTGATCGTTTTGGCTAAGCATCTCAGGTGGCAGTATGGAGAACTCGAACAGGCTGGAGTTCGTATCTCTGTTATAGCCCTCTTTGAGATCCTCGTTGTCTTTCTGCCCGTTTCGAATTTATTCGGGCAGAAAGAGGCGGTTTTCTTCCTCGTCGTGAATCTTTTAGTCAGCTACTTCTCATATCGGACGATCATCAAAAGAAAGCTCCCGCATACCAAGGCTGGCTCCTCGCTCTACGAGCTCACCTCTATGGGATTCGAGTCCAAAGAGGCCTATCACGAAGTAGTAGCTAGGTATAAGGCGAACCGAATCGGACTGATGATCGCACTAGCAATGGTCCTGCTGACAGCTGCGGGGGGATTTGCCTTCGACTCCCTTGCCCCGGCCGGTTTGGTCACTATCCTAGTTCCGCTGGTCATTTTTAGGTATGAGAGCGTGAAAGCGCTTAATCCTGGGACCCTAAAGGTCAAGGCCAGCAGCTAGCTTCGGCCAATGATGGAGTTCCGAACTTGGCGCTAATCTCGGTAACGGCTGATCGTCCGCCGAGCTGGCCACTGTAGCTTTATTTGTCTCCGATACAACGTCACAGCTTATGGATTAGCGATACTTACGGTCTGTCTCGGGACCGCCCTACTCTTTAGCGAACTGGCGTATTCGGCAAACTTGTCTACCGCCTCCTCCGTGGTATAGAGGTGTTTGTAGCCAAGTTCTCTGAGCTTTTGACCGTCAATCCCGCGCCCATAGGTGAGGAGGTCGACCAACTCGGAAGGAACCTTAGCCACGCCTAGTGCCCGATAGAAGGCCGTCGCCTGTGTGGTGAAAAATGGTGGAATTAAAAGCGGAGTAGCCTTGGCTTTTGCGTACACCCTGCTCCATGGGATTCTGTCTTCAGCTGCGACATTGAATACCCCGGAGATCGAATCGCTCATCACGAAATCGATCACCCTGAGCACTTCGTCCTCGTGGACAAATTGCAAAAGTGGATCAAAGCCAATGACAACGGGTGCCACCCCCTTTATGAGGGCTTGCGACAGATCCGACTCGATCGTCGGCCCCAATACATTTGGGAAGCGCAGCACGCATAGATCGACGTACGGATTATCCTCTGCGAACTCTTGAATGTAGCTTTCGGCCTCGATCAAAGACGACTCTACCTCGGTTTTTGGCTTCGAAGACCTAGCGGTAGTCTCGGTGAAAAAGGCTGGATCCCGAAAATTCGACCCATATATCAACGACGAAGATTTCACGACGATCTTGGTGACCTTTGAAGCGCTCTGTCCGGCTGCGGCTAGCAGGTTCATCGTGCCTATGACGTTTATTTCATGAAGCGATCTTGAAGGGGTGCTCGCGGTCGAGAGAACTAAGAAAGAGTGGATTATCGTGTCGACTCCGCTCTTTTTAACCAGCCTTGCGAGGGAGGAATAGGACTGGTCGGAGACTATGAAGTCGACGCCATCTATCGGTTCGTGGGGTGCACGTGTGTCTACCCCGACTATGACGTCAAATTCACCAGAGTCGACTAAGTGTTGGGCCGCCTTAGCGCCCCAAAAGCTAGCTAGTCCGGTTACAAGGGCTTTCTTAGGCACTTGTGGTCTTCTCCTAACCCAGAATTACGTTCCGGCGGTTTCTCAACATCTCGGAAATGGCCGAACGGATCATCGCTTCGATTTTGGTCGACTCCTCCATGATCTGCGATCTCGGATAGCGGGATCCACTAGGTTTTGCCTTCAAGTAGACGGGCTTGAGCACCCGAATCCTTATCTTTGTCGGGAACCAGACAAAACTTCCGAAGATCGGCCCCATGGCGAGATGGTTGTAGGTAATTGGCAGATACGGCATACCCAAGGGATTTTTAGGGATTGGGATCTTTGCGATAACCGGCATCGACTCCTCAGCCCCGATGACTGCGATGGGAACAATAGGGGCCCCGCTCTTCATCGCAGTCTCGACGAAACCTCCTCGGCCAAAACGCCTCAAGCTGTACCTCTCATCGAAGGTCTTCAGGGGCCCCCTTATCCCCTCGGGGAATGAGAGGACGAGCTGTCCTTCGTCCTTTAGCAGCCGGTATGCGTTGTCTGGGTTGGCGGAGACGCCGCCGGCCCTCGCCCAAGCGATACTGAGACCTGGGATTGTTTTAAATAGGTTGTCCGCAAGCCCGTAGACGGGTCTGTTGAGTTCGGTTTCAATTCCATGCATGATCGAAAGAGCGTCAGGAGGCAATGCGCCGGAGTGGTTGGAGACCAACAGAGCTGGGCCCTCCATCGGGATATTCTCCAAGCCATCCCACTCGACTCTGAACCAGTAACGGTATATCGGGTCGAAGAGTTTGCGAACTACTTCCCTGAACTCTTCCGATCGACCCCATTGATCTACGGTCGTGTCAGTGCTCGAAGCGATCAGGCTCGTCAACTTGGTAATATTCGCTTGCGTGGTCTGAAGGCTTTCCACCTCAGCTAGGGCGGGTCTCATGCTCACGAAGAAGATGCTAGTTGGTCGAGAGTTAGGATTCAGATGCCAATAGATCCATCAGCATTAGGTTATAAGAGCGCGGAGTATGAAAACTACTTCGACCAGCGAGACGTCATGCTCTACGCTCTCGGGGTCGGCGCAGATAATAATGAATTACTTTTTTGTACCGAGAACTCAGCGGGGATAACCCTAAAAACTTTGCCAACATTTGCCGTGGTAGCCACGGGCACACCACCGCTCGACCTCTGGATGGCCGCTGGCCGATTCGACTTCTCGCAGTTGTTGCACGGCGAGCAGTCGGTGGAGCTGTTTTCGGACATTCCGACACAGGGCACTATCGCATCGACGACCGAGATCGTCGGGATCTACGACAAGGGATCGGCGGCGGTTGTCGTAACCGAGACGACTGCGAAGGACAAAGCAACCCAAAAGGCGCTATTCAAGCTCACCTCGTCGGCCTTTATCAAGGGTGAGGGCAACTTCAAGGGAGATAGGGGACCCTCCGCAGCCAGACAGAAGATGCCGGATCGAGACCCTGACGTGGTCGTAAGCTATCAGACGTCCAAGGATCAAGCCCTGCTCTATCGACTCTCGGGTGACCGGAACCCATTGCACTCAGATCCTAGCTTCGCTAAGTTGGCTGGATTCGATCGGCCGATTCTTCATGGCCTGTGCAGCTTTGGCTTCACCGGAAGGGCGCTTGTAAATTCGCTTTGTGCCTTCGATACATCCAAGTTTGGCCTGATGTCGGCTAGATTCATTACACCCGTATTTCCAGGTGATCGACTTGACGTCAAGATCTGGAAAGATGAAAATGGAGGTCTCTTTAGGACTGAGTCTCAAAGGGGCGACGTCGTCATAGACTTTGGGTTGTTCAAAACGAGGGCATAGCTGGCCCGGGTGGCGGAATGGTAGACGCAGGGGGCTTAAACCCCCCGGGCCGCAAGGCCATGCGGGTTCGAGTCCCGCCCCGGGTACGGACAAATACGATTCGCAAGGGAGTAGCACCCGCCGATGAGCTCGGCAGGCCGCTTCAGGACTCGTTGCTAGCGTCGCTTAGTGGCCTAAGGCTCTCTAGCTTCCTTTTGGTCCGATAGGAATCGAAAGTGCTAGGTCTTGCTTCCCTGACAAACGACCGTACGCTAAGTCCGATGCCAAGTGAGTCTTGCGAAACCACTACGACCGACGACCAGTTATTCGATGTCGAGGGGGCGTCAGCCCGGGCCCTTTCTGCCAGGTGATGATTATGCCTCCGGCGATCAATGCAACTAACAGCGCTAGATTCATCGCAAGGTCGA
>JABEUM010000122.1 GCA_013044475.1 Acidimicrobiaceae bacterium
CTTGAGGTGTTTGAGTAGCTTTCTAAAAAGCGGATTTACCGACGACCCTTTAGCCGAGTCCGTTCACTATTTGGATAAGGCCAAAAGTGCCAAGGTTCTGCTGCATCGGCTCCTAGGCTAGACCTTTGTGAGCGGCAAGTTTTATATTCGTACCTTTGGTTGTCAGATGAATGAGCACGATTCCGAGAGGATTGCGGGATCGTTGGTCAAGGAGGGCCTGTCTAGGGCTTCAGGCATCGATGACGCCGATGTAGTGGTGCTAAACACCTGTTGTGTTAGAGAAAACGCCGATAACAAACTCTACGGTAACCTCGGGCATCTAAAGGCTATCAAGGAATCAAGGCCCGGGCTAAAGATAGTCGTGGCTGGGTGCCTCGCCCAAAAGGATAAGGACCTAGTCGCCAAGAAGGCACCCTACGTTGACATGGTAGTTGGAACATTCAATTCTACCAGGGTGGGAAGACTGCTCTCTGATATCCGTTCTGGTTCGACTCTCGTTGAGATCTGGGACGGCCCGAAGCCCGAAGAGGGCCTAGACAACGCCTTGGTCGCCGAGAGGGATTCGGCCTATTCGGCCTGGGTCAATATTCAGACCGGCTGTAACAACAACTGCGCCTTTTGCATCGTGCCGGCGGTCAGGGGTGCGGAATCATCGAGGCCATTCGGTGAGATCGTGAAAGAAGTTGGGGCTCTCGCCCGCTCAGGCGTTACGGAAGTAACTCTGCTAGGTCAGAATGTGAACTCCTACGGACGTGACCTAACTCTTGCAATTCGCCAAGGGAGGATTGTGGGTGATGTCGAATACATCGCAGGAGATATTTGGACTGATAGCCCAAAGAGGCGACCAGCCCCACTTTTCGCCGACCTCCTCCGGGCCATCGGATCGATTTCTGGGATTAGACGTGTCCGCTTTACTTCGCCCCACCCTAAAGACATCCGGCTCGAGACGATAGCGGCGATGGCTGAGGTGCCTTCGGTCTGTGAGCATCTGCACTTCCCCTTGCAAAGTGGTAGTGATTCAGTATTGGCAAGGATGCATCGAGGTTACGATTCGCATCGCTACCTCACTCAACTCAACAGTGCGCGGGAGTCGATCCCCGATCTAGCTGTGACTACCGATATCATCGTTGGTTTTCCGGGGGAGACAGAGGCTGATTTTGAGGCGACGCTCGAGGTTGCATCGGCTGCTGAATATGATGGTGCATTCACCTTTATCTTCTCCCCCCGACCCGGAACCGAGGCGGAAGCGATGGTCGATCTGGCAGTTGCTCCCGAAGTGATAGCGCAACGCTTCGAGAAGCTTAAAGTGGTGATAGACCGTTCCGGGTACGCAAAGAATTTGGCTCGCGTCGGGCGAGTCGAGGAGGTCATGGTGGAAGGGCCCTCCAAACGTTCGAATGACGTCTGGAGCGGAAGAACGAGACAGAATAGGCTCGTTCACTTTCCAGCCCCTCGGGCGATCGACGACCCGAAGTCACAGGGAGCCTTTTTTACACCGGGCTCCTACCTCGATGTGCGTATCGACTATGGTGCGCCGCACTTCATTAGGGGTGAGGTAGTGTCGGTGAATTATCTGCCGAAGGCCGAACGACCTAGGATATTGGTGGCCTCCTCGTAGTACTTTTAGTCGATTACCGCCATGTGGTGGTGACTTTGGACGGCTTTGGCCTACTCAAATCGATGCACTAGTCTCGATTTGCGATGGTAGGTCCGATTCTGATTAGCGGCAGGTGCGCCCGAAAGGCCGGAGTTGGTTCTATTTGTTGATTCTGTTACTTTGGTCGGACCGACGGCGTCGGGTAAGACCGCTGCGGCACTGAAGATCGCCAGGATGAACAGGAGCGTCGACATTGTCTCGGTTGATTCGATGACCGTATACCGAGAGATGAACGTTGGCACGGCTAAGCCTACTGCGCTTGAGACCGAGGGAATTAGTTATAACCTGCTTGATGTAGCGTCTGTGACGGAGGAATTCTCCCTTTGGGACTTCTTGAGTCTGTGCAAGGAATTGGATTCGAATCTCCATGCGAGGGGGAAACGCCCACTCTTGGTCGGTGGAACGGCCCTTTATTTGAAGGCTGTTTTGGACGACTTCACGCCGCCAAAGCGCTCATTAGGCATGAGGAGTTGGCTAGAGCAGAGATTGATCGATGACAAAGATTCCTCCCGTCTCCATCACCTCCTTAGCCAGCTCGATCCGGCTGGTGCCCAGAAGATCGAAGTGAATAATGCGAGGCGAATCGTTCGAGCTTTGGAAGTAGCCCTCGCAACTGGCAGGCGTTTTTCATCTTTTGGTCCCGGCATGGATGAGATCTCCCATACGGATAGGCGAATTGTTGGGATTAAGCCACCACGAGAGGTTATGAGGAGACGCATATCCGAGCGGGTATTCGACCAGATGGACCATGGCTGGCTCGAGGAAGCTGAGGGTCTCTACCAAAACAGGTCGTCGATGTCCAAAACGGCGCTTCAGGCCTTGGGCTACAAGGAGCTGTTTGAGCATTTAGCCGGGGCGATCTCTCTAGAAGAGGCCACGGAGAGGATCATCCATCGTACCTGGAGGTTCGCCAAGCGACAGCTAGCCTGGTTCGATCGAGATCCAAGGATCGTCTGGTCTGAAAATGGCGATGAAGCAGTCGAGCTGATCACCGAGATTTTGCTCGCTGCTCGCAATTGAGATCAACTGCGACGAGGTATAAGTAGCTAGGATCTTAATTTAGCACTTCACTGCGTGGGCCAATATTTAAAGGGGTTGCTGCTTGAACTTTTCAAAGAGACACGGTCTTGGCAACGACTTTCTTATCCAGCTAGTATCGCCAACTGATCAGGGGTACTCTTCAAAGGTAGCTGAGCAGCTTTGTGATCGTAGGCGCGGCATTGGGGCCGACGGGCTGATAGTGGGCACGGTAGATCCGCACTCCCCTGATACTGCTCAGATGGTCTTATATAACTCTGACGGCTCAAGAGCGGAGATGTCCGGCAACGGTATTAGATGCTTGGCACATGCTATGTTTGATAGCCACTTTCGTCCTCTCGGGGTATCGGAGCAGGTCTTCTCGATATCAACCGACGCTGGGCTCAAAAGGGTCGACCTGCGCAGCGTTGGCGATGTAACTGAGATATACGCATCGGTCGATATGGGCCCAATTGGAAATGTCGTTGAGGATCAAAAGGGGATCTGGGTCGACATGGGGAACCCGCACCTAGTGATTTACTGTGAGGAGGCTGACCATCCGATTCCAGATGAAGTCGCCAATCGGGGCTATGCAATGCAGAGCGTTCGGCCCGGCGGCATAAATGTCGAATGGATTTCGCTCAGCGACGCTGCAGGGGCCATCTTCAGGATGTCTGTCTATGAGAGGGGAGTAGGGCCCACTTCTGCCTGTGGGACGGGAAGTTGCGCCTCTTTCCTAGCTGTACGCCACCTCGGGTTGACGAAAGACAAGGCGACGATTGTCAATCCTGGTGGGCCTTTAGATCTCGAAGTAGCTAACGGGCGAGTAATTTTGGGAGGTCCATCGAGGGTGATTTGCGATGTTTCGTCAGTTTATCCTTTTGGCTCAGCGTCGGTTGGTGATCAAGCTTGACCTTAATCGACAGGTCATTTCGTGAAAAGATTCTTCTAGTGGGTGTGGCAATTGATGCTAGGTCTATCGAGTCGATTGAAGACGAGCTTGACGAGCTAGCCCTCCTGGTCGACACGGCGGGCGCTGAAGTCGTCGGTCGTGTCACCCAGAGAAGAGATCGACCAGATCCAGCCACCTTTATAGGTTCCGGTAAGGCGGACGAAGTTGCGAAGCTAGCGGAACTGCTCGACGTCGACACGGTCGTATTCGACGAGGAGCTCTCGCCGGCGCAACAGCGAAATTTAGAGAAGATCTTTGGGCGCACTGCCATTGACCGGACGGCGGTGATCTTAGATATATTTGCCCAAAATGCCAGGAGCGCAGAGGGCAAGGCTCAGGTGGAACTTGCTTTGCTGAACTATCGGCTGCCGAGGCTTAGGGGAAAGGGCCAAAGCCTATCTCAGCAGGTTGGGAGGATTGGTACTAGGGGACCTGGTGAAACCAAGCTGGAAGAGGATCGAAGGAGATTGCAAGATCGAATTTCTCATCTGCGCCGAGAACTCCAGGATCTTGCGAAGAACCAGAAGATTCAGCGTAAGTCCAGGCAGAGATCGAGGATAGCATCGGTCTCTATTGTCGGATATACCAATGCTGGAAAGTCGACCCTTCTCAACTCTTTGACCAGTGCAAATGTGCTGGTCGAGGATAGGTTATTCGCAACCTTGGATCCTAGGACTAAAAGACTCGAACTTCCCGGAGGAGAGTCGCTCTTCCTCTCCGACACGGTCGGATTTATCAGGAAGCTCCCTCATCAGCTTGTTGTCTCGTTCAAGTCGACACTAGAAGTTGTCAGCGAATCTGACCTTCTGATCCACGTAGTAGACGCTTCTTCGGATAGTCGAGACGATCAGGTCGCTGCAGTGCGCGAAGTTCTGAGCGAGATTGGTGCTTCTGGAGTCCCTGAAATAATGGTCTACAACAAAATTGACCTTTTGGACCCGGAGCTTAGGGCGGAGGGCTTTGGTGAGCATTCTGTTTCGATTTCAGCAGTTGAAGGCACCGGGATTCCTCGATTAGTCGAAGAGATCTCTTTGGCGCTTAGGCGGAGGGCCAAAGTTTTTGAACTTGTCGTCCCCTACGATCGCGGCGATATAATTGCTGCGCTGCACAGAGAGGGCGAGGTCGTCTCGCTAAGGGAGACGAAGGAGGGGGTCAAGCTGCTCGTCAGGTTGGACAAGAGTTCCCGTGGTGCAGTTCTTGAGTTGCTCGGAGACGAGATCGAAATGAGATCTACCGAATAGGTAGCACAGATCCAGTTTTAGTTGGTGGGTACGCCTCGGGGGGTTGCAACAGTTGACGAACACATGTACTATACCATATAGTAATGAACTTACGTGAGTGGGCACTGTCTCAGGGTATACACCCGCAGACAGCATATAGGTGGTATAGGACAGGCAAGATGCCTGTGCCCGCCCGCCGCATAGGGAACAAGCTCATCGTTGTTGGTGACTTGGAGTCGGCACAACCACAACAAGGCTTAACCGTGATTTATCCACGAGTGTCCTCATCAGAAGAGAAGCCGGATCTCGCCCGACAGGTGGCGCGGGTACTTACGCGGGCAACCGAGAATGGCTACAAGATCGATAAGGCCGTAACCGAAGTTGGTTCAGCTCTTGATGGGCATAGGCGTAAGTCTCTATCTCTACTAAGCGACCCTAAAGTCGAGGTTATTCTTGTTGAGCACCGAGATCGTTTCTGTCGCTTTGGAGCTGACTATGTGAAGGCAGCACTTGGTGCTCAGTCAAGAAGTCTCCCTATCAGGTTGGTTGTCGTAGATCCAGCCGAGGTAGACGACGACTTAGTGCGCGATGTCACAGAGTTACTCACATCGTTGTGCGCCCGTCTCTATGGTCGTCGTTCGGCTGCCAACAAGGCTCAACGTGCTATTGAGGCGGTGTGCTCATGATTGGGATAATGCGAACAAAAGCACAGGCAAAACGAGTATCTGAGC
>JABEUM010000024.1 GCA_013044475.1 Acidimicrobiaceae bacterium
CAACTACGCCAAAGACCTACGCCTAGCGAAGGAGCGACGAAAAACCACGCCCTATCACAGTCGGGCTAACCTCTCTTCGGATCATCCGAAGACGGGAAATGAAATGAAATTGATGCCGCTCCGGGTGAGCGGATAAACATCAATGAAATTAGAGACTGTATGCGACCGAACTTGAGGGCGACGGAAAGTCTTGAGGTACCATCTTTTGCGGGAAAGTCCCTCAATTCAGAATAACTTGGCAATATCTCGTCGGCAAAATAATCGAGTCGCGCCGTTATCTCCGCACTCGAAGCGGCGAACTGACCACAATAGCTGACGACTTGCTCCAGAGGACCCCAGTCGATCGGACCAATGGGCTTCGATGATCGGAACTCATAGTGCCTCGGCAACCGAACGACCTCCTCCGCCAAGGCGCTTTTCATCCAGGCCTTAAAGTATGGCGTAAAGACTCGAAACGGCGAGCCATCCTCTTTCAGTACCTTATCGAGATCGACTAGGTAGGGCGTATCGACAAAGTGGATCCTAACGCCAATCTTCGAGAGCGCCTCTGCTACTTGCCGTTCTATTACTCGGGAAAGTGGCGTCACATCTCTAGACGAATAGAGATCTGATATTCCACTTTGAGAAGCAAAACCAGCCAGTTCGCTTGCGGTATCTCCCACGAGCAACGTGAGATTGTCATCGAGTTCCTCGTTCAGCTCCTCCAAGGAAGCCTTCAGGTAGCTGGCCCGAATCGGAGATGAGGACGCAGACAACACCTTTGGGTCGATCACAAAGAGGCAAAAGGGCCTCTCGCCATTTTCCAGAGCCCGAGATACGGCTCTATTGTCACCGACCCTCAGATCCCTGCGAAACCAAATAGCACTCACCACAGGGCAAGGATAGCAACTTTCTCGCTGTCCGAAGAGAGATCTCTCGTTCAGTCATCAAGCTTGAGCGCAGATATGAAGGCTTCTTGAGGTACTTCGACTCGCCCGATGTTTTTCATCCGCTTCTTGCCCTCTTTTTGCTTCTCCAGGAGTTTGCGCTTTCTGGTGATATCGCCTCCGTAGCACTTTGCGAGCACATCTTTTCTTCTCGCCTTGATAGTCTCTCTAGCGATAATTTTGCCGCCGACCGATGCCTGTACTGGTACATCAAAGAGCTGTCTCGGAATTAGCTCCCTCAATTTTTGGGTCATCTTTCGGCCATAGTCATAAGCTTTAGCTTTGTGAATGATGGTGGAGAAAGCATCGACGGGTTCGCCATTTAGCATCACGTCCAGTTTGACGAGATCGGCTGGCAGATAAACGTCAAACTCGTAGTCCAATGAGGCGTAGCCCTTCGTCCGACTCTTCAGTTGGTCAAAAAAATCGATCACGACTTCCGAAAGGGGAAGTCTGTAAACCAGCTCGAGTCTCTCCGGCGAAAGGTATTCCATCTTTAGCATCTCGCCACGACGAGTCTGACAAAGGTCCATCACCGTCCCGGTGTACTCACTCGGCGTTATGATCGACATCTTTAAATTAGGCTCTTCAATCCTGGCGATTTGAGTTGTTGGCGGGAGTTCAGATGGATTATCAATCTCGATAAATCCCTCTCGTGAATCGGTCTGATAGACCCGGTACTTCACTGACGGTGCCGTTGCAATGAGAGAAAGATCAAACTCCCTTTCGAGCCTCTCACGCACGATCTCCATATGAAGCAGCCCTAGGAAACCACACCTGAATCCAAAACCCAGCGCTCCAGATGTCTCTGGCTCATAGGTGACACTTGCATCGTTGAGTCTCAACTTCTCCAGCGAGTCGCGAAGCTCTTCAAACTCGTCACCTTCCACCGGGAAAAGCCCGCAGAAGACCATCGGCTTGGGATCACGATATCCAGATAGCGGCTCGCTCGTTGGACGTTGTGCGCTCGTTACCGTCTCTCCAGAGCGCGCCTCGCCGACGTCTTTAATCCCGGCGATCATGTAGCCCACTTCCCCTGGGCCAAGTTGATCAACGGCAACTGGATAGGGAGTCTTAATCCCTATCTCTTCGGCGTCGTGCACCGCCCCTGTCTGCATGAAGCGGAGCCTCTCACCGGTCGCTATCGTTCCTTGCACGACCCTTATAGAACTAACTACCCCTCTGTACTGGTCGTAATAAGAGTCAAAGATCAAGGCAGACAAGGCGGCATTTCTATCGCCCTTCGGAGGAGGAATCCGATCGAGAACAGCGTCCAAAAGGAGATCTACGCCCGCACCCGTCTTTGCGGAAACCCTCAGGATAGAGTCCGCCGGGATTCCAAGGATCGTCTCGATCTCTTGTGCGTATCGGTCGGGTTCGGCCTGGGGCAGGTCGATCTTATTCAAGCAGGCAACGATCTCAAGGTCGTTCTCCAATGCCAAATAGCAGTTTGCCAGGGTCTGGGCTTCAATGCCTTGCGAAGCATCGACTAAAAGGATGACCCCTTCGCATGCGGCCAGTGACCTCGAAACCTCGTATCCGAAATCCACGTGGCCAGGAGTATCTATCAGGTGGATAATGTGCCCCTTCCACGCCACCCTGACGTTCTGCGCCTTTATCGTTATTCCTCGCTCTCGCTCGATGTCCATAGAGTCGAGGTACTGCTCGCGCATTTGTCGCGGATCGACGGCGTGAGTCAACTCCAGAATCCTGTCGGATAATGTCGACTTGCCGTGATCGATGTGGGCTATGACGGAAAGATTGCGTATTAGATCTATTTCACTCATGGTCTGCCCAAAAGCCTAGGCGCAACGGCGCCAAAAGGTGTTTAGGCCTTCTAGACTCTTGTCTCTGCCGGGCGGGAACTCCGCATCAAGTGGCATAAAGAGTGAGGATCCTTCTCAAGATGGCCAACATCAAGAGTCAAATCAAAAGAATAAAGACAAACGAAAAGTCGAGGGTCATAAACAAGGCCGCTCGTTCGGAGATCAAGACTCGCATCAAGTCAGCCGTCGAATCGGCCAGCAACGGTAGCGAAGACGCAGAGACAAATCTTAGAACTGCCATCAAGAAGCTTGATAAGGCGGCTTCGAAGGGCATCATCCACAAGAATCAGGCAGCTAGGCGCAAGTCTCGTCTGATGAAGCAGATCGCTTCTCTCTAACAATGCGACCTTTGCGCTAGATAGCCCTAAGGTCTTACATAAGTTTGAGCAATAAAAGCGGCGGCCATTCGGCCAGCCGCTTAGTCAGTTCTGCGTCTAGTTAGCGAGTAATCGCCCGAGAATAGGTCTGCCTTTAGCGCCTTGCTCTTTTACGTCGGTAAAGGGCAGCCAGTCTCGTAACCATTACTTCTAGGCAGATCTCCTTTGGCATAACGGGCTCACCCCTCAAGGCTAGGTCAGCCTCTTGTATCCATCCGAAGGCCGCCCTGTAATCCTCTAAGCCGAATAACCGTGCCACCGGGATCATTTTCTCCGCTACGAAAGGGTGCTTTGACCCCTTCTCGGTCAGCAGCCCGGCTCGTCTGAGTGCCACATTTACCGCTTCAGCATTCCGCACGCCGACAGAAGAGATAGCCGCTAGCTCGCTCAGTCGCTTGCCGAGAACTGAAATCAGGATCACGGGGTCCCTCCCAGCGTCTACGAAGATCGTCTTCAGCACCCTCAGAGCAACCGCCTGATCACCCTTTTCGATGGCATCGGTCAACTCCCACATAGGAACCTCACCATGCTCACCTAAATAATCTACGATCTCCTCTACGTCTAGTCGCGCTCCCGCTCCGTGTCGGGCCAGAAGAACAGAAACGATCGCATCCGACCTAGCTGGCGCGTCGCCGACGTGCTCCGACAACATGGCAAGAGCACGAGGCGTCAGCTCTAGTCCCGTAGCACTTAGAACAGATTCGACATACTTCTGCTTGGCTTTGCCCGATGGAGTAGCTACGGTCTCGACCTTGCCGACCTTCTTGATCAGCTCGAAAAGTGGATCTTTCGCTGAGGTGGAACCTTCAGTGCCTTCCGATCCCGCAGAGACGCTTCGCATCGGTCTAAAGTCTAGAAATATCACCAGATTGGGGCTAACCCCCTCTTCGATAACCGCTTGAGCGAGAGCCCTTTCTTCCTGGGTGAGCTTCGAAGCCTCCCGCAAGACAACTACAGCTGAATCGGCGAACATAAAACTTTGATTAGCCGCCCTCAGCGCTGGTTCTACGTCGTCGACACCGGCAGTAACGTCGATGACTTCGGATCCCTGCGATCTCCTCGCCGATACGATCTCCAACATCCGCCTGAGGACAAGTTCAGAATTTTCTCCAGAGATGGCAAGGACACTATAGGACTCGGAGTCCTGCGAATCATCGTCCTTGGACTTTCTAGGCTGAGCCATAGGGAACTGAACTCCTCAACATCTAAAGATTACTCTTTGCTTCTGGGCATTCTAGGACTCAAGCTTCACCGACGAGATATTCTGGCCGAAAGTGAATCAGCTCGGCGAGTTCTTTTAACCTCAGCCTTTATTTAGACACCTTTTCAACGGAAGTACCGCTCGGAGAAACGAGCTAATACCTTAGACAAAGACTAGTAGAGCCTCGATGTCAAGATCTTTCGGTATTGCGCAATCCGCTCGTCACCTATTGGAAAGGCTCGTAGTAGGTCCACAAATTCAGCCCGGGCCGACTCGTCAGCCTTGACCGAATCCAGGAGAAGAATCAGTCGCTTTTCCACCTCAATGTCGTTGGTCGTCTCTACGTTAGCTTTTCTTAATCTCGCCAATGATGCCACTCGGGCGGTGGCTTCGGTCTCCGGGATCCTTCCAAGCAGGCTCAGGGCCTCATCAAATCTGGACTGCCCAACATAGATCTCGGCCAGAGTTGCGATTGCCACCTCATTATTTGGCTCTAGCTCTAGCGCCTCTAGAAGCGATTGTTCATCCCCGATCGCCGCAAGCAGGTCAGCAGGAGAAGTAACTGGGGCCAACTTACTTACAAACTCGCGCACCGCAGTTTCTGGAAGGGCACCGACAAAAGTATCGACCACCTTTCCATCTTTTAGCGCGAATACCGCTGGGATAGACTGAACCCGAAATGCCTGCGATATGGCTGGGTTTTCATCGACATTGACCTTGGCCAATTCGACTCGGCCTTCGGTCTCGTTGACTACCTTCTCAATAGTAGGCCCAAGGGTCTTGCAAGGGCCACACCATGGAGCCCACAAGTCAACAACCACCGGCACCTGCTTTGATCTCTCTACTACATCTGCCTGAAACGTCGCGTCGGTTACATCTTTCATAATCTAAAGATTACCCCGGGGTGTATGCGATGGCTCATCCAACTAGCGAAATGAATCGACAAAGGGCCTAAATGGCGGTAGCTGGATCTCGTCATACAGCACAGATGTATTGAAGCTAGCTCGAAGAGCTACGACGGACCAAACGGCGCTAAAAGGTGTTGCTGACTAGTAATGAGAACAAAGACTCCCTAGGATGGCTCGCTATGGAAGGCTTAGATCTAGATTCACTCACACGCTGGGTAGCAGAAAATGTTCAGTGGCTGGAGCCACCACTCACTCTAAGTCTGATTGCGGGCGGGCGATCTAATTTGACCTTTGAGATCCAAGACACCTCAGGAAACAGGGCAATCCTCAGAAGGCCACCAATCAGCCACGTTTTACCTACCGCTCACGACATGGC
>JABEUM010000002.1 GCA_013044475.1 Acidimicrobiaceae bacterium
CCACGAGGTGTGGATCTGACAAAGATTTTGGAGCACGCTCGGCTTTTAGTGCAATTGCAGATTCGTCGAATTCATCCAGCTGTGAAAATCTGTCTAAACATTCGAGGTTGGGCCCCACTGTGAGTCCAGGCGAATCGAGGGCAACTGGTACTTTTATGCTCGGGCCATGGGCATGGTTGCGTGGTGTCCCTACTACGAATTGTGAGGTTCTTGGTGCCCTACGGGGTATCGGTCTTAAAGGCAATTAGAATGTGCTCAAAATACGGGTGCTAGGTATATTTTGGAGGTAGGCAGAATGAAGACAGACCGTGATACTGCCGCCGATCACTTGGCTGAAGGGGTTATCTTGTCTGACTCGTTGGTAGACGACGACAAAGTCCACGACCATAAGTCACCATTTCAAGGTTCCGATCTCGAAGCAGTTCAAAAGCGGCTCTCTCGTATCGAGGGACAGATTCGAGGGATCAAAAAGATGATTACGGAGGGGCGAGACTGTAAAGACGTAGTCACTCAGTTCGCTGCAGTATCTCGTGCGCTTGAACAGGCGGCATTTGGTCTAGTGACTTCTCAGTTGACCTACTGTATCGAGTTCCCTCAGGAGGCGAAAGAGGCTGGTTACAGCGTCGAAGAGGTAAAAAAGCTGCTCAGCAAGCTGAGGTAGTGCCAGATGTCGATGGTGTCATCGAACGCTTAGCCCTTTTTCGTTCGGATTGCACCCAGGAGGTGTTCGCTTTGCTGCTGGCTGGTTCACCATCTTGGTCGCCCAGGTAATTCTGTCTCTTTGAGAAGTTATCCAGCTGGGCGATTTGAGATTTACTTAGACCTTGACCGGGCGCAAAACTACTGGAGACTTCCGCTACCGCCCGACGCAGTGATGAGGTGTTTCCCATGCGAGAGCCAGCTCTGCAGGCCACCGGAGAGGTTGACAGCTTCAACTCCTTGTCCCAACAACATCTCTGTGACGGCATTTGAGCGGGCTCCGCTTCGACAAACCACCACGTATTTGTGCTCCTGCACTATCTTATGGAACTCCTGTGCGAGATTGGAGAGGGGAATGTGTAAGGCTCCTTTGATGTGCCCTGCTTGAAACTCGTAGGGCTCTCTAACGTCGAGGAGCCGATAACCACGGGATAGGCGGTCTTCTACTTCAGTTGCGTGGATGGTTGGAGTCCTGTCGGAGTTGTTGAGCATCCATTATCCTCTCTTAGATATAAACATTGTGATAAATAAACGGATATCGATCAACTTATTAGTGAGAAGTATACCATATAGGGTATAAAGGACCTACCATTTTTGAAATTCGCTCTCGAGGCCACGACTACGTGTCAACTAGCTGGTGGCCATATGGAACTTCTGATCAGTGTCGACAGGTCTCGTTGTGGCCCAGGGTCAATTCTGAGTACTAGTCGTCGGGCCTAGCTTGAAATCGAGCGACCATCATCGGTGCTGTTCCATGGGTCGTGTGCCGATTCGTTTGTGGAGATTATGAACTAAATAGGAACTTTGGCAAGGTGATTGCCGGGTGAATCGGGATCAAAATCGAACTGGAGAGTCTGTGGATTTCCGAGGACTGTTTTCTCATGCCTTCTAGGGTGAGCTGGCCCAATCCGCTCGTGCATCACAGGTGATCGATCTATCGATCCGGAGAGATTATTAAGGTTAACTCCGGCGAAAAGGTGCTGTCCGGCTCAAGGATGCGCTTTGCTCTGTAAGCTTGTTGATCGCTATGCGCTCATCTGCTGAAAAGTCTGAAGGTAATCAAGTAGACCTCCGAATCGAGATCGACGAGGAGGAGCTTGCTCCATTTATAGAATCATCTATCCGGAAGTTGGCCAAACAGGTGCGGATACCGGGCTTTAGACCCGGCAAGGCTCCTAAGAAGGTCGTCGAGAGCCGGATCGGTCTTAAGGCCATCAGACTCGAGGCTATCGAGGAGTCTCTTGACGGTTTCTACCGCCAGGCAGTCTTGGACAACGACCTCGACGTCATAGAGCCTCCACGAGTCAAGATTGCCGAGGGTGAAGAGTCCGGCGACGTGGCGGTATTGGCGACCGTTACAGTCCGCCCCCAAGTTAGTGTCCAAGGTTACGATTCTTTGGTGGTGAACCTCCCGGTCCATGCCTATGGTACAGAGGAAGACATCAGCTCGGCTATTGAGCGGATGAGGGAGCAGCAGGCGGAGACCACCGAAGTAACCCGTAGTGCTCAAACTGGCGACCAGGTGACAGTCGACATTGAAGTTAGCCAACAGGGCGAGCCTCAAGAAGACGACTCAGCGGTAGACCTTGGCTTCCGGGTAGGCAAGGGCGAAGTCTTGGCCGACGTTGACGAAGCCGTCGTAGGCCTACTGGTCGGCGAGTCCAAGGAGTTCGAGCGCAAGCCAGCCGAGGGCGATTCTGGACCAGCATCTCAAGTGAAAGTTACCCTCAAAGCGGTCAGGGAGGTAAAACTTCCCGATTTGAATGATGAATTTGCGGCGGACGTCTCTGAATTTACGACTCTTGGCGAGTTGAAAGACGACCTGAAGAAGTCCTTTGACAACATGCGCAGGGCCCAAGCTCGCCAGCTATATCCGGACCATGTGATCTCGGCACTGCTGAACATCGTCGAGCCAAAGACGATCCCTGATTCCCTCGTCAAAGAGGAAGTCAACAGTCAGATACATACTTTTGGCCACCGCCTGGATGCCCAGGGCATGTCGCTCGGGCAGTACTTGGATATGACCGGTATGTCCCAGAGCGACCTCTTGATGCAATTTCAGCAGGGTGCGATGCAGTCGGTCCTTTTGGATCTTGCGCTCCGTTCACTTGCCGACGCTCTCTCAATAGAGATCAGCACATCCGACCAGGATGAAGAGTTGGTGAGGATCTCTGAAGCCCTCAACGAAGAGATCACCGAGACACGCCAAAGGTACTCCACTATCGAGGCCGAGAAGTCGCTCAAAGTTGAGATGAGAAAGTCTAAGGCCGCCGATTGGCTGATGGAGAATGCGGTCGTCCTCGACCCCGACGGGATGCCCGTTTCGTTTGAAGAACTCAAAGAGCCGACAGAACAAGAGTCTCTTTCTGCCGCAGGAGACGAGGCCGAGCTATCCGACGAAGTGGCAGTCGACGCAGAGTCAATTACCGAAAATTCCGGGGCCAACCTAGACTCAGACCAACAGGCTTAAGTTGGGCAGCGTGCGGAGGTCGAATAGATGAATGCATATAACTATCTGGTTCCCACGGTGGTGGAATCCAGCTCACGCGGCGAGAGGGCGTATGATCTCTACTCGAGGCTCCTCAAGGAGAGGCTGATCATCTTGGGCACGCAGGTCGACGACGCAGTCGCAAACCTGATCTGCTCCCAGTTGCTGTTTTTAGAGTACGAAGACCCGGAGAAGGATATCAGCCTGTATATCAACTCTCCCGGTGGGGATATTACTGGGCTCTTTGCTATCTACGACACGATGAAGTACATCAAGCCTGACGTATCGACCTTCTGTTTTGGACAGGCAGCATCCGCTGCGGCGGTTCTTCTGGCGGCCGGTACTAAGGGAAAGCGTTTTGCGCTCCCACACTCGCGGATCCTCCTCCATCAGCCATATGGAGGTGTGGGTGGCCAAGCCACTGACATCGAGATCCAGGCCAAGGAGATCATGCGGATGAAGGATCTTCTGAACCAGATGCTTTCCGATGATACCGGACAACCGGTGGAGAAGATCGCAAAGGATACCGACCGTGATTTTATCCTCGAGGGTCAAGACGCAGTGGCATACGGTGTCATAGACGAGGTCCTGACTACTAGAGAAGACGCTTCGGCCCTAGTTGATACAGCGATTCGCTAAACGCTATTCCAATTTTACTATGCGTATCACACCATTGTGATACGCCCTAATTTCGGATGATTTCATTTACACTTACCTCATGAAGACTTTTTTGTCCGCTACTAATTCGATTGACCTGCTTTCGAAGGAGACAATGAAAGCTCGTTTTTTGGCTTCGGACTCAAGTCGAATGTGGGATAATGCCGAAATAGCAGGATATACGTCGGCCAATGGAACGAGGGGACGCAATGGCCAAGTTTGGTGAAGGCCAAGAAGTCGTGAAGTGTAGCTTTTGCGGTATGTCTCAAAAGCAGGTTAGAAAGCTGATTGCCGGACCCGGCGTATATATCTGTGACAAGTGTATCGAGCTTTGCAACGACATAATTGAAGACGAATTAGTAGACGCTAATGAAGTTAAATTCGACAAACTCCCAAAGCCAAAGGAGATTTTTGACTTTTTGAGCGGGTATGTCGTGGGACAGGACGACGCAAAAAAGAGGTTGTCCGTTGCCGTCTACAACCACTACAAGAGGATTCAATCTTCTCCCAAGCGCAACAGTGACGTGGAACTGCAGAAGTCGAACATCCTGCTTTTGGGTCCCACTGGATGTGGGAAGACCCTGCTGGCTCAGACCCTGGCGAGGATGCTAAATGTTCCCTTCGCCATTGCCGACGCAACCGCTCTGACCGAGGCGGGCTATGTCGGCGAGGATGTCGAAAATATACTTTTGAAGCTGATTCAGGCCGCCGAGTACGACGTAAAGAAGGCCGAGACCGGGATTATCTATATCGACGAGATCGATAAGATCGCTCGCAAGTCAGAGAACCCATCTATTACACGTGACGTTTCTGGGGAAGGTGTCCAGCAGGCACTTTTGAAAATTCTGGAAGGAACCGTTGCTTCGGTTCCGCCCCAAGGGGGCAGAAAGCATCCCCATCAGGAGTTCATCCAGATAGATACGACGAATGTCCTTTTCATCTGCGGTGGTGCCTTCGCCGGTTTGGACAGGCTCATCGAGTCTCGGGTCGGAAGGAAGTCGATGGGCTTCAGGGCCGACCTGAAGACCGGCAGCTACAACGAGGGTGAAATTCTAAAGAAGGTATTGCCCGAGGATCTTTTGAAGTTTGGCCTGATTCCCGAGTTTGTTGGGAGGCTTCCAGTTATCGGAGCGGTTTCCAACCTCGACAAAGAGGCGCTGATTCAGATATTGCTAGAGCCAAAGAACGCCCTCGTCAAGCAGTATCAGAAGGTATTTGAGCTAGACGGTGTCGAATTGGAGTTCACCGAGGACGCGCAGAGTGCCATCGCCGAGCAAGCGCTTCTCCGGGGTACCGGTGCTAGGGGGCTGAGGGCGATAATCGAAGAGGTGCTATTGGACGCGATGTACGATATCCCGTCCCGTAGTGACGTTGGCAAGTGCGTGATCGACCGGGAGACGGTTCTGAACAACGTGGCGCCCACCTTGCAGCCGAAGATTCCCGGGACGAACAGGCCAGATCGTTCGAGGAGGGCGGCCTCTTAGTGGCCGACGGATTTGCTCCCCACGACGCTGATCGCTGGTTCGAATCTCTGCTGGATACCGAGCTAGACCCGATATCTAGGGAGAGTTTCGAGCCGTCGATCGTCCCGGTGCAAATGGTGCTGGACTGCCTGGGGGATCCCCAGAAAAACTACGCCGCTATCCATGTAGCGGGTACCAATGGGAAGGGTTCGGTAGTAGCGGTGGCATCGGCGATTCTCGACGCCGCAGGCTGTTCGACCGGAAGCTTCACTTCGCCCGACCTCGGTTCCGTGAGGGAGAGGATCAAGGTCTATCTCAACGAGATTGCAAAGGATGAGTTCGATGCCGAGCTATCCGCGGTGGCGACCTTAGTCGACGAGTTTTCTCTTCCGAAGCCCTCGAAATTTGAGGCACTTGTTGCTACCGCATTGTCAATCTTTTCTAACAATGGCGTCGAGGTAGCGGTCGTCGAAGTGGGAATGGGCGGAGAGCTGGACGCTACCAATGTTTTGGATGCTCGGGTAGTCGTCTGCACCAACATCGGCACCGACCATATGGCGCAGCTCGGTGGAAGTCGCGAGGGTATCGCCAAATCGAAGTCGGGTATAGTCCATGGTCAATCGAAGGTCATACTTGGAGATGTCGATGAAAGCTATGTCGAATTCTTTACCAAAAGGACCGACGAGAAGGTAATCAGGCTCGGTAGTGAGATAAAAATCGAATCGGATCTCTTGGCGGTCGGTGGTCGTCAGATCAGCTTTAGTACTCCGAGGTCTAGATTTGAGGATATATTTGCCCCCCTTTCGGGTTCATTTCAGAGCAAGAATATCGCCCTCGCCACGGCGGCGGCGGAGGAGTATCTAGAGAGGGGCATCCCTTCGGATCTCCTGCAGAGTGTGCTTTTAGACTTGAAGATTCCGGGCCGTATGGAGATTGTGGGCCATAATCCGCTTTGCATTCTCGACGTGGCGCACAACTTTGAGGCGGCAAGCGAACTAGGAAAGTCGCTTCGAGACGGTTTTGGCTACGAGACTGGTTGGGTAGTGCTATATGCCGCGACTCATAAAAGGGATCCGAGAAAGTTTCTAGAGGCCTTAGGCCCTTCGAGTATTGATCGGCTTATTTCGGTCGATTTAGGCCTAAAGATCCAGGTAGATCCCTATGACGTAGCAACTGCCGCCTCGAGCTTGGGTATTCTGTCCACAGTGGCCGGTGACCCCGGTTCGGCGTTGATTGCGGCGAGAGAGAAGCTTGTGGAGGGCCAACTGGTCTTGAGCACTGGTAGCCACTATCTGGTTGGTGGAATTCGAAGATTACTGTTAGGGTTCGATTAGAAACTGCCCTTGGATACCTTGGTCCCTGCTAGGATTAACCCCTCGTATGGGAAGAACTCTGCTTATTTGTAAACCGGACGCAGTCGAGAGGGGCCTCGTCGGCGAGATAATCTCTCGGATTGAGAGAAAAGGCCTCAAGATTGAACAACTCGAGCTTCGCCAATTAGATGAGGCTACCGCCAAGGCTCATTATCAAGAGCACGACGGGAAGAGCTTTTTTGGAGAGCTAGTTGCCTTTATCACTAGGTCACCAGCGGTTTTAGCAGTGGTTTCTGGCCCGGAAGACGTCTACGCTATCGTGCGGTCAATGATGGGTGCGACCAATCCAGCTGTTGCGGCTCCAGGGACAATCAGGGGGGATTTAGCAGTATCGGTTGGGGAGAACTTGGTGCATGGCTCCGACTCGTTGGAGGCGGCCGCTCGGGAAGTAGAGCTTTTTTTCCCGGGGCTCGCACAATAGTTTCGACTAACTAAGGTTTGGCGACCTTTAAATATTTATCCACCAGGATCTGGAGGTTCAAAAAGTGGCTCGATTCTCACCCCTGATGGGCAGGGACATGGCGGTCGACCTAGGTACGGCAAATACCTTGGTTTACGTAAGGGGCAAGGGTATCGTCTTAGACGAGCCATCGGTAGTCGCGATCAATACCAAAGATGGTAGACCATTAGCAGTTGGGGTAGAAGCCAAAAGGATGATCGGTCGTACTCCGTCGAACATCCAGGCGATCCGACCACTCAAGGACGGCGTGATCGCCGACTTCGAGATCTGCGAAAAGATGCTTCGCTACTTCATCCATAAGGTACATCAATCCAAGTTTTCTAAGCCAAGGATGATCATCTGCGTTCCCTCCGGGATAACCGGCGTCGAACAGCGAGCGGTCCAAGAAGCCGCGGAGTATGCGGGGGCCCGCAAGCCCGCCTACATAATTGAAGAGCCGATGGCGGCGGCAATTGGAGCGGGTCTGCCGATTCACGAGCCGACCGGAAACATGGTGGTCGATATCGGTGGCGGAACCACCGAGGTCGCAGTGATCTCCCTCGGGGGGATTGTAACCTCTCGCTCGATCAGGATTGGTGGAGACGAGCTCGATGAGGCAATAATTTCCTTCGTCAAGAAGGAGTACAACTTGGCGCTAGGCGAGCGGACCGCCGAGGAGATCAAGATGGCCTTAGGGTCTGCTTTCCCTCTAGAAGAGGAGCTCCAGGCGGAGATCAGGGGACGTGACCTGATTACCGGTCTTCCAAAGACGATACTTATCTCTACCCAGGAGATTCGTAAAGCGATCGAGGAGCCAATTGCGGCGATAGTCGATGCTGTCAAGGTCACCTTGGATGCGACTCCCCCAGAGCTTTCTGCGGACATCATGGAGCAGGGGATCGTCCTTACTGGTGGTGGCGCAATGCTCACTGGACTCGAGCGGCGGATTCAGTCCGAAACGGGAATGCCGATAGTGGTCGCCAAAAACCCATTGCAGTGTGTGGCGATCGGATCTGGGCAGTGTCTAGAGGAGTTTGACGCTCTCAAGCAGGTGCTGATTTCGGCTTCCAGCCGCTGATTGCTTGGGGGATAGTTGGTCAAGCTCTTTGAGCGCCCTCGAATCACCCTGTTAATCTTGGTTCTGGCATCGGCATCGCTGATCACCCTGAACTACAGGGGAGGGTCAAGGTTCTCCTTCGTGTCGGTAAAGGCCGCGGTGAGGGATGTTATAACACCGGTGCGATCTACCCTTGATAGCGCCTTTAGCCCAGTCGGTAACGTCATTACTGGGGCCTTTGACTACGGTTCGCTGAAGACGGAGAATCAGAAACTCAAGAATCAGATCAATGGAGCTGAAATGGTTAAGTTGGCCGCTGGTGACGCCCAGCGTCAGCTGAATCAGCTGCTGCGGCTCGATAATATTCAGTTTGCCCAAGGGATAGCCTCGGTCCCGGCCCAGGTGATCTCGATGACGCCGTCCAATCTCCAGTTGAGCTTTGAAATTGACAAGGGGCAGTCGGCGGGGATTCAGCTTGGAATGGTTGTCGTTGGTGGTAGTGGACTCGCCGGACGGATTGTGGCGGTGGGGTCCACAACGTCCACGGTTTTGATGGTAAGCGACCCGAACTTTGCCGCTGGTGTTAGATTCGGCCCGGGTGGCAATATAGCTTTACTCAATGGCCAGGGGTTGAACCAGCCATTAAAGGTTAATCTCGTAGACCCCGGTTCTCCCATTAGGGTCGGACAGGTGCTCGTAACCTCCGGACTTCAAGGAGAGGTTTTTCCTCCCGGTATCCCGATCGCAAGGGTTACATCCATTACCAACCCGCTAGGCGCCCTCCAGGAGAGCGTAAAGGCCGCTCCGGTCGTCGACTACGGGGGACTGCAGTACGTGCGAGTACTAAAGTGGCGGCCGCTGTCGTGAACTCGAGACTCTTTTTTATCCGTTTGCCGCTCCTGCTGATCACCGTTGTGGTCTTGCAGCACTCGGGGGTTGGCGGTTTGTCAATATCGGGCGTCCATCCAGATATCATCATGGGCCTGGTCTGCGCAACCGGAATAGTGGCTGGCAGGGAGAAGGGCGCGCTAATAGGCTTCTTGGCTGGGATACTCGCCGACTCGTTTCTAGTCACCCCCTATGGACTCTCCGCCCTGATCTATACCGTCGTCGGATACCTCTCGGGGGAGCTGGAGCGTTTTGAACTCGCAGATTCTAGGATCGTCTCGTTTTTAGCCGTTGGGGCAATGTCGGGCGTCGGGGTCGTCTTGTTCTACGGAACCGAGTTTGTGCTGGGAATTCATAATCCGCTCAGTCATCAGCTACTAGCAGAAGTATCTGTAGTAAGTCTTCTCAATGTCGTGATTTCGCCAATTTTGGTTTTTGCGGCGAGGTTCTCGCTTAAGCCAAGTGGTGTCGATTCACGATTTGAATCGCGGAGGTAGTCCGTGGAAAATATGTCGCCCGTTGAGTCGACGGAACTGAGCCAAAAGAGGGCGAAAAGGCGCACCCGCGCTTTAGGATTTGCGGCAGCGGCCCTTTTTGTGGGTATGTTGGCTCGTCTCTACTCCTTGCAGATTCTCCAGGCCCCGGTCTATCAGGCGCAAGCGACCGCTAATCAGGTCAGGACGGTCTCCGTTGAGCCACCTAGAGGGCTGATTCTTGATAGAAATGGCCGAGTACTCGTTGGTAATCAGGTAGTAGAGGTGCTGGCGGTCTCCCAGCATGCCACAACGACCTACCCAAAGGTGATCCCCAATCTGGCGAAGTTGCTCGGGGTTCCAGTGGCCCAGGTGACGCTAGCGCTGAATAACTCTCAGTTCAGCCCGTATGAGCCGACGCCAGTCGCATTTGGCATCTCCAAGCAGACTGCGATATATGTCCAGGAGCATGCCAAGCAGTTTCCCGGGGTGATCACCGAACTAACGACTCAGCGTACCTATCCGGAGGGGTCGACTGCGGCACAAGTATTGGGTTATGTCGGCCAGATCAAGCCGACCCAGCTTGCGAAATTGTCACAAAAGGGATACACCGCTCAGTCTCAGATCGGACTAGCCGGAGTCGAAGCGACCTATGAATCCTACCTAAGAGGTGTGCCGGGGCAAACGAAACTCGAAGTCACCGCTTCGGGCAACATAGTTGGAACATTAGGCGAAACTCCAGCTAAACCAGGTGGCAATCTAGTCCTCTCGATCGACACTTCCCTTCAGAAGGCGGTGGAACAGGCCTTGGGTTCAGAGATCAAGGCGCTATCTCACTCCTACGACCCCTACTTTCATAGATATCTACCCGAACTCACTGGTGCCGCCGTAGTCGAGAATCCCAATACTGGCTCAGTCCTAGCGATGGCCTCCTTCCCGTCTTATAACCCCTCGATCTGGGTTGGGGGGATATCGACCCAGAACTACAACACCCTGACAAACCCGGCCAACAACGATCCACTACTAAATAGGGCTATTCAGGGCGAGTACACCCCCGGATCGACCTTCAAGCTCGCAACGGCTTCGGCGGCTCTAAATTCTGGACTCGTAACCCCTTACACCCTGATACACGACCCGGGGTACTTCGCAATCCCAGGCTGTACAGTCGGCAAGTGCTCATTTCATAACTCGGGCGGCGAGTCCTTGGGAAATATCAACATCGTCACCGCCCTCTCGGCGTCGGACGATGTTTTTTTCTATACCCTGGGGTACCGTTTTTACGCCGCTACCCAGCAGTTCGGAAATACGCCGATCCAAGACATGGCCGCCAGATACGGCTGGGGCTCTCCTACTGGGATCAAGCTCCCCGGCGAGGCGGCCGGAATGGTGGACTCTCTGTCGTTGCGTCAAGAGCTTCATAAGCTCTACCCTCAGGCCTATCCCTATGCAAACTGGTATACCGCTGATCAGCTAGAAATGGCCTTCGGCCAGGGGGAGACCTTGATAACGCCGCTACAGATGGCCAACGCCTATGCGACCTTCGCTAACGGTGGGACACGGTATGTCCCACGTATTGCTGTGGGGGTCGTCAACGGCCAAGGAAAGGTGATCGACAAGTTCCCCCCGAAGGTGGCGACGCACGTCACCCTATCCCCAACCGACCATGCAGCGATGCTGGCTGGATTTGAAGGGGCGGTCTCTGGCCCCCTCGGTACTGCGTATGGAGCCTTCCAAGGATTCCCCTTCAACAAGTTCCCGCTAGCCGGAAAGACTGGAACCGCATCGGTGCAGGGGCTAAACCCGAACTCTTGGTTCGTAGCATTTGGACCGGTCCAGTCCCCGGAGTATGTCGTCTCGGTCGTTATAAAAGAGGGCGGCTTCGGTGCTTCTGCGGCCGCACCGGTGGCTAAGAAGATCTTCGAGTACCTTATTGCCCATCCAGTCGGACCGGTAAAGTTCGGGGTGGGACACCTCGCCGCCGGCAGCATTGCCGCACTTGGTAAAAATGGACAGGTAACCACTACTACCTCTCCTACCTCCAAGTCGACCCCGTCTGGGAGCACCACAACCACCGCGGCTAAAGCCGCTGGTTGACCCCTAGTCGATAAGAATCCCTCGGGGACACCGCAGAATTCTTCAACGACTGTTCGCTAAGGCGGGCTTTTCGGTTCAGAGCGAAGTTTTTTGGGTTAGGCTGTCGTTATGTCGTTCGCTAGCTGTATTTCATGGATCGCTGGCATGTCCGTTTTGGTTTTGGCCGCCCTCTCTCACGGGCGTAATTTTGTGGACCCATTGGACGAGAACGACCGTAAATTTGAAAATGCCCTTCCGGATAGAGATTTGATAGAGCTTTCCTCTACTTGTCCGGTGGGCTCTGCGGCGGCTGCCGTTTCCGATTTTGACCCTTCTTGGAAAGGGAGCAGTCTTGGATTTTCCGGTTTCTTGGCCGGACGCAAGCCTCCGCACACAGCGGAAAGGTCTCACACAGATGTCACAACAAGAATTCCCTCAGACACCGCCGGGCGGCGATGCCAAGGCAGACGCGCCCGAGTCGCGTCCTGCCCAGTCTCAAGGTCAGCCCAGATCTAACTCCAGACGACGGCCACCGACGAGGAGGCCGGCTAGATTGAAAGCACAGGAGGAGGCTAACGAGCCGTCCGAAGGTCTAGATGCTATTCCAGAAGCACCTGGAGAGGATCGCGCTAAGTCGGTTACTTTCGAGCTTCCACCTCCGCTTAAGGCCTACTCCCAGGATACCAAGGGTCGAACAGGCGAACCTAGAAGGCCGATGCCAAGAAATGCTCCTCCGAAGGTTGAGCCATCCAAGGAACCGGAGTCTCCTGCAAAGCTTTCCGAAAGAGACGGGGCTCCTAGCCAAAGTACTCCAAATCCACAGAAATCGTTTGCGGGACCTTCGACACCTCCCAGGCCGAGCGCTGCTCCGGTGCGAAGCTCTGCCGGGAGCGAATCCCGGGAGCCGCCCCAGGCTGTGAAATCGTCTGGTTATCTGTCTCGCTTGAAGAACCCGAAGATTCCGTTGCGCCCGAAGGTCGGGGATGTTATCCCGGTGGAGGAGGTTGAGAAACTCCGCCAGCTCCACCAGCAAGACATCGCCGAGAAGCCCAAGGTCGCCTCGGAGCCGGCTAAATCGACGCCGTCTTCGCAAAGGCGGAAAAAGCGTTACGGTCGCTCTAAGAATGAACGAGACAAGCTACTCGCTCAGGGCCCCGTCGTTTATAGCGTCCCCGACCAGCTGGCGGATGCAATTGAATTTGGTTCGCAGTCCGATCGAAGGGCTAACCAGAGGGTTGGCCGTCAGCGCAATGGTCGACCGGTAGGTCGGTATCTTATGTGTGTTCAGGTGCGCGATGATGTCACCCAGATAGCGATACTCGAGGGCCGGACCCTCATCGAGCACTACGTGGCCCGAGAGTCAGACAACCAGTACAGCATCGACGGCAATATTTACCTTGGTCGTGTAACCAACGTCCTACCGGGGATGGAAGCCGCTTTTGTCGATATAGGTACCTCGAAGAACGCCGTTTTATACCGGGGTGATGTCAGATTTGAGCGCGACGACATCGAAGTTGGTGACCGTAATGTAAGGATCGAACAGCTCCTTAGGCCGAGGCAGACCGTGATCTGTCAGGTGACGAAGAATCCAATTGGATCCAAGGGAGCCCGCCTCACCCAGGAGGTATCGCTGCCGGGACGCTTCGTGGTGCTTATCCCTAACTCGAACAGCTACGGGATCTCGAAGAGACTCCCAGACGACGAAAGAAAGCGGCTTCGCAGGATTCTTGACGACGTCAAGCCGGAGGGTTTTGGTGTGATTGTCCGCACCGCTGCGGAGGGTTCTTCGCCAGACGAGCTCAAGCGTGACGTAGCGAGATTGAAGGAGATCTGGGACAAGATTGAGACCAGGGCTCGATTGGCCCATGCCCCGACCCTCCTCTACCGAGAGCCGCAGGTTGCGCTGAGGGTCGTTAGAGAAGAGTTCAACCGCAACTACCGAGGAATCGTAATCGACGATTTTGAACTCTATGAAGAGGTGGTAAGCTACGTGTCGGCGATCTCTCCCGAGCTGGCGGACAGGGTGGAGTACTATGAAAACGCCTCGAAGCAGATCCCGGTATTCGAGTCCTATCACGTCCACGAACAGCTCCATAAGGCCTTAGAGAGAAAAGTCTGGTTGCCTTCGGGTGGGTCTATCGTTATCGACCGGGCTGAAGCCCTGACGGTTATCGACGTAAACACCGGTAAAAACGTGGGAACTGTCTCTTTGGAAGAGACTATTCATAGGAATAACCTCGAAGCGGTCGAAGAGATTGCACGGCAGCTGCGCCTCCGTGACATCGGCGGAATTATAGTGATCGACTTCATCGATATGTTGATTAAAGAAAATCGTGAAGACGTGATGCGTGCCTTTAGGGCCGCCTTGGCGAGGGATAAGACCAAGACTCACGTGTATGACATGAGCCAGCTGGGGCTGGTAGAAATGACCCGTCAGCGGGTTTCAGAAGGATTGGTTGAAGCTTTTTCGGAAAACTGCCCAAACTGTGGCGGTAGAGGAATCATCTTTGATCAGGTATTGCTCAGAGACGTATAGGATGGTTGGGCTATGTACGCAATCATAAGTACCGGTGGAAAACAAGAGCGAGTCGAAGAAGGCTCGGTAGTGACGGTGGAGCTTTTGGGCACCTCCGATGGTGCCGAGGTTAATTTCACTCCCGTCTTGGTAGTTGATGGGGATCGCGTGCTGTCAAAACCAGCAGACTTGGCCGGAACTTCGGTCACGGCGGTGGTCGTAGGCGAAGCTAAAGGACCGAAGATTATCGGTTTCAAGTATAAGTCTAAGGCCAACCAGCGCAAGCGTTGGGGACACAGGCAGCATTATTCGGTGATCAAAGTCACCTCCATTTCCGCGTAAGTTAGAGTTTTTTCGGGTCATACCCGTATTTTTAGGGAGTGAGATGTCTAAGACGAAGGGCGGAGGTTCCACTAGGAACGGCCGCGATTCAAATGCTCAGAGATTAGGCGTCAAGGTTTTTGATGGGACCGAGGTAAGGGCCGGAGCGATCATCGTTCGTCAGAGGGGGACTAAGTTCCACCCTGGCATTAATGTGGGTCGTGGTGGCGACGATACTTTGTTCGCAACCGCGCCTGGGAAGGTCAAGTTCGGGTCCCGCAGGGGCCGGAAGCTTGTCGACATCGTTTCCGATACGCAGGCCTGACTAGGGGTCTTTGGTGTCCCCAGTAGATCTGGGGAGTAGATGACTGGACTAAATTGGCCGAATTCGTCGACAGGGCACAGCTACACGCGCGAGCCGGCGACGGTGGTGCTGGCGCGGTTTCATTTCGTCGAGAAGCTTACGTAGATAAAGGCGGACCCGATGGCGGCGACGGCGGTGACGGCGGCGACGTATGGTTGGTAGCGTCTTACAACGTCTCCTCGCTGATCGGCTTTCGCGATCAGCCCTTTAGACGCGCCGAAGACGGCACCCACGGTGGATCAAAGAAGAAGATCGGCAAGAGGGGCGAAGAGGCACTCGTCTACGTTCCGATAGGAACGATAGTTAGGGACCTCGAGGGTCAGGTGCTTGTCGATCTGGCCGAGGACGAGCTCAGGTGGAGGGCCGTCCGCGGTGGTCGCGGCGGAAAGGGTAACGCCCGATTTCTCTCCAATTCGCGCAGGGCTCCGGCCTTCGCTGAACAGGGTGAGATCGGCGAGGATATCTGGTTTAACCTTGAGCTGAAGCTGGCGGCAGATGTGGCGCTAGTCGGATTTCCAAACGTCGGCAAGTCATCTTTGATCTCGGTGGTTTCTCGAGCTAGACCGAAGATCGCTGACTATCCATTTACCACCTTGGAACCTAACCTTGGAGTCGTTCAAATGGACGACTCTCGGGACTTTATCGTGGCGGACGTCCCGGGGCTTATCGAGGGCGCTGCTCAGGGCCGTGGACTTGGTCACGAGTTTTTGCGCCATATCGAGAGGGCGAGAATCCTCGCCTACGTGTTAGATCTCTCCGCAGGAGCGGAGCATTCACCAAAAGAGCAGTATCGAGTTCTAAAGCGAGAGGTAGCCGAGTACCTTCCTGACCTAGCCGAAAGGCCAGAGGTCGTCATTGGTAACAAGGTCGACCTCCTTGGCGAACTTTCACCTTCGCACAACGACGATCCGGAGATGCTCCTCGCGTTGGTAAAGAGTGAGTTTGGGGTCGAATTCGACCGGGCGGTATCCACCTCCACCCGATTCGGGATCACTTCGTTGGTAAAGTACCTGGCGCAAAGGGTCTCTGAAGCGGATGAGACACCGGCGCCGGTTAGGCCTCGGGTCGTTCTTCGGCCGCTTGAGGCTACGGGATTTGAGGTACTTAGACTTAGCCATAACAAATTTGCGGTGGAGGGTCGTGACGTCTTGAAGTCGGTTGGCCTTTCGGATCTGGGTGATCCGAGTGCTCTTCAGATCGCTCAGCGGAGACTCGAGCGAATGGGCGTCTATAAGGCGCTTAGGCGGGCGGGAGCTAAAGCCGGAGACGAAGTGGTCATCGGCGACCTCAGCTTTGAATACGACGGGGAGGCTAGATAATGAAGGTCGTGGTCAAGCTCGGCTCGTCTTCTGTGACCAATGAGCATGGCGGTACTAGCCTCGGGCTGCTCGACCGGGTAGCCGGAGAGATATCCGAGCTGAGCGCCCTCGGGAACCACTTCGTGCTAGTTACTTCCGGAGCCATTGCCGCCGGGCTATTTGAGCTTGGCTTTGGCTCGAATCGACCGAACGACGTTGCCGTATTGCAGGCGGCGTCGGCCGTTGGGCAGGGTCGACTGATCGAAGCCTATCGAATGCTCTTTGCTCAGCGCAGTCTGAAGGTCGGCCAAGTCCTCTTAGACCCCGGGGACTTCTCAGACAGAAGGCAATACCTGCGGGCCAGGCAGACGATTTCGGAGCTTTGGAACCTGGGCGCAATTCCGGTGGTCAATGAGAACGACGCTATTGCTGTAGACGAGATCCGATTTGGTGACAATGATCGGCTAGCGGCTTTGACGGCAAATCTCGTCGGAGCTGACCTTTTGATCCTCCTTACTGATCAGGCGGGTGTCTATACCGGTGATCCAAGGAGAGATGAGGAAGCCTCGCTGATCGAGGTGATTTCTGAGATAGATCACCGAGTGGCCGACTATGGAGGCGGGGCCGGGACGACACGGGGAACTGGGGGGATGAGTTCCAAGCTTCAGGCCGCAAAGATGGCGTCATTTTCGGGAGTTACAACTGTGATCGCCGCCGCAGAGAGGCGCTCGGTGATAATCGACGCCGTGAAGAAATCGCCAGCCGGTGTCGGGACTCTGATTAAGGCTCGGGACGCTCACCTGCCGGCTAGGAAGCTCTGGATAGCCTTCGCAACCGTTTCGGAGGGGGTAGTTGTCGTAGACGAGGGAGCGAGACGGGCATTAGAAGTCAATTCGAAATCTCTCCTGCCTGCGGGTATCCGATCCGTGGAAGGCGACTTCTTCTCGGGTGCAGCAGCTTCGATCGCCGATGAGAGCGGTGAGGTTTTCGCCAAGGGGATAGTGAAGCGGGATTCAAGTTCCATTAGAGAGATTATGGGGCGCAAGAGTTCAGAGTTAGGCGACGACGGTTCCAGCGAAGTAGTCCATCGTGATGACCTGGTGCTACTGCGGGCCTGAGTAACTTTAGAGCCGTAAAGACTATAGGCTCTTTGGATGGATCAAATTCAAAATCCCGCCCTTTTAGAGCAAGCCGAAAGGGCTAAGAGAGCCTCCAGAGTGCTCTTCTCTTCGACCGCCGCAGTGAGAAATGATGCTCTAGGGTACATCTCTGAGTCGATCTTGAACTCTAAAGAGGCAATACTTGAGGCAAATGCTAAAGACCTCGAAGCTGCGGCCGCCGCAGGAATGACCCCAACCCAGATGGATCGGCTTCGCCTCGACCAAAAGCGTATCGACTCGATGGCCCTTGGTGTCAGGGACGTGCAGAAGCTCCCAGAGATTGTGGGAAACGTACAGGATGGCTGGGTAAGGCCGAATGGACTCAGGGTAAAAAGGGTGAGAGTTCCTCTTGGACTAGTGGGCATCATCTATGAGAACCGCCCAAATGTGACCTCCGATGCAGCGGCTCTGTGTCTGAAAAGTGCCAATGCCACCATGCTCCGCGGTTCGTCTTCGGCCTACCATTCCAACGCAGCGATCTGCGATCTGATCTCCGATTCGCTGGAAAAGGCCGGATTGCCCCGGGACGCGGTGAGCCTCGTGAAAGATACCAGGAGGGAATCCGCGCTCGACTTCATGCGCCTAGAAGGATTTATTGACTGCCTAATCCCAAGGGGCGGCAAGTCTTTGATAAGGGCGATCAAAGAGAGTGCCACGGTTCCCTATATCATCGACGGCGACGGCAACTGCCATATCTACGTTGATCAACACGCCGATTTAAAGATGGCGAGTTCGATTGTAGTCAACGCAAAATGTCAAAGGCCCGGCGTATGCAATGCCGCCGAGTCGCTACTTGTTCACGCAGCGGTGGCGGAAGAGTTTCTTTCTATGCTGCGGAAGGATCTCGTGGGAGTGGAGATAAGGGGGGACGAGCGCACGCTCGGCTACTACCCGGGATCGGTATTGGCCACCGAAGAGGATTATGCAACTGAGTTCTTGGATCTCATCCTCTCCGTCAAGGTGGTCGACTCGATCGAAGAGGCGACTAGGCGCATCCAAAGGTACGGTAGCGGCCATTCCGAGGCGATAGTGACCTCCAACATCTCAAGCGCAAACTTCTTTGTCGCAAACGTCGATTCGGCGGCCGTTTTAGTAAATGCGTCTACGAGGTTTGTCGATGGCGCTGAAGTCGGCTTCGGAGCGGAGATAGGCATCTCGACCCAGAAGCTGCATGCGAGGGGTCCTATGGGACTAGAGGCGTTGACGACCCTTCGATTCGTAATTGAGGGAGAGGGGCAGGTCAGATAGTGATTAGGAATGACTGGAGGGACCACGAGAAGTTTCAGGGCATCGAAGTGGTCGCCGATTCACTGCGAACGGTGGGGTACCTTCCCTCTCGGCAGATTGCTACGACTGTGTACCTAGCGGCTCGCCTCGCCAAACCTATTCTGGTTGAAGGTCCCGCCGGTACGGGCAAGACTGAACTCGCCAAAGCGGTAGCTGGCTTCGCTCAGGCTGAACTGATCCGGCTCCAGTGCTACGAGGGACTAGACGAATCAAAGGCCCTCTACGAGTGGAACTACCGAAAGCAGCTGTTACGAATTCAAGCCGACCGTGCGGGTGTCGAGGAAGTAGAACAAAAAGAGGGTTGGTCCAAGGTTGGCCAAGACATCTTTAACGAAGAGTTCCTATTGGAACGTCCACTTTTGCATGCCATCCGATCCCAGGAAGCCTCGGTACTTCTCGTCGACGAAGTGGATCGGATGGAAGTTGAGACCGAGGCCCTCCTCCTCGAGATACTCTCGGATTTTCAAGTTAGCGTCCCCGAGCTAGGTACGATCGTGGCCGAGAGCCTGCCGCTGGTCTTTTTGACTTCGAATGGTACGCGGGATCTATCTGAAGCGCTGAAGAGGCGATGCCTCTTTTTATATATCGACTATCCGATGCCGGAGCGAGAGCTCGAGATCCTCGTCGCTAAGGTCCCAGGGTTGAACTCACAGCTCGCCAAACAGATCGTGGGATTTATAGCCGGCCTTCGGAGCCTTGATCTCAAGAAGTCCCCATCTATATCGGAGAGCCTCGATTGGACTAGGGCCCTACTAGAGATGGGAATTGTAACCCTCGAGGACTCATCTGTTCCCGATACCCTGCACCTATTGCTAAAGTACAGATCTGACGTAGAGGCGGGAATCAAGGAACTGACCTCTTCGGATCGCAGCTAGAGCTCCATGCTCGAACTTCTTGTCGGCTTCGCCACTGCGCTTAGGGCGTCGGGAATCTCATGCTCTCAGTCGGAGCTGATTGACGCTTCGCAGATTTTGGGCGAGATAGATTTCTTGGATCGAGACGAGTTGAGGGACTCCCTTAGGAGCGCGATGGTGAAGGACCCATTGCACATCGAAGCCTTTGACCGCCTCTTTGACGTATTTTTCAGCCTAAGGAGCTTCGACTCAGCGGGGTCAGATGATGATACCGAGGGTGGCAAAGAGGGGGATTACCAGAACGACGTCGATCTGACGGACCTTTTGGCCAAGGCCCTTCTACAAAATGATCGTGAGAAGTTGTCCCGATACGTCCGTCAGGCGGTGAGCAGATTCGGGGGCATAGAAAAGGGAAGGGCGGTTAGCGGGCTCTACTACGCTTATCGAACCCTGCGCCAGATCGACCTGGATCGACTCTTGCTCCTACTGGAGGCCGACCTTGACCTCGAGTCTGGATCCGACTTTGATAGGAAGCTTCACAAGTTAGACGCAAAAAGGCTGATCGATTCCCTCAAGGCCCAGGTGACCAAGGAGGTGACCGAGTTACTCGTCGAGGATCGTGGACCAGTTGCCGTAGCGAAGACCTTGGCGGTTACCCTGCCAGAGGATATCGAGATTGTCAGGGCGTCTCGGGAAGAGTTGGCTCGTATGCAAAGAACCGTCGAACCGCTGGCTCGAAAACTCGCAGCGAGGCTCGCACAGAAGCACAGAAGTCAAAATAGGGGCCAAGTCGACATGAGAAAGACGATGAGGGCTTCGCTTAGCTACGGTGGAACTCCAGTCGAACTAGTCACCAAACCTCCAAGGCCACATAAGCCAGAGATATTTTTGATCGCTGACGTATCTGGGTCGGTGGCCAGCTTCTCAAGGTTCACGATGCAGTTAGTATTCGCAATGAGCTCGCAATTCTCCAAGGTTCGTTCCTTCGCCTTTATTGATGAGGTTGATGAGGTCACGAGTTACTTCAACTCCGCCAAAGATATCAACGAAGCGATGAGATTGGTCAACACGAAGGCGAAGGTCGTCTGGTTGGACGGGCACTCAGACTACGGCAGGTGCCTGGAAAGCTTTTGGGAAAGGTACCATTCGGACCTGACCAGAAGGTCGAGCGTTATCATCTGTGGAGACGCAAGAAATAACTACCATTCGGCCAAAGCTGAGGTTCTAAAGCTTGTCAAAGGGGCCTCCAAACACCTATTCTGGCTGAATCCGGAACCCCATGCCTACTGGAACAGTGGCGACTCGGTCATTTCTAGCTATGCAGAGTATTGCGACGGGGTCTATGAAGTTAGGTCCCTTCGCCACCTCGAGCGATTCATCACCGAAGCTATTTGATCTGGAACGCCGGTGCTAGTAGTGATAAGACACGGTTCTGGACTCTCCGCAGAGTTGGGGGTAGTAGGCGGTCACGGTGGCTGTCGTGGTCTTAGCCAAAAGGGCAGGCTGGAGGCTTTGACCCAGGCCGAGAAGCTAAAGGCTATGGGGGTTAAACTCGAACTCTTAGGCCAGAGTATGATTTTGCGCTCCCAAGAGACTGCGGAGATTATCGCCCCATACCTCTCTGCAAAACTTATCGAACCCTCGTGCGGTATTTGTGAACTGCACCCGGGGCCCTACGATGGCCAAAGTGTCGTTTCGCTTCCAGCGTCCGTCGATCCCTATTCCAATCCAGATGTTCCATACCTGCCCGGGGCGGAGAGGGTTTCGGACCTCAATAAGAGGGTGAAAAGCTACCTGGCCGACCTGGCTGACTGCGCAGTGGAACGCGGGGTGGGGATCGTAACACACCTCGGCGTGATTAGATCGATCGCCGAAATGACCATTGGAGTAGACCCAGACGCACTCGTCAGGGCGACTTCCCCGGCGAGTGCATGGATCTTTGGTCCCTCAAAGTTACCAGGAAAGAGACTTTGTTTTCAGCTCCTAGGTGCTAGCAGGTGAGGTCGGTATCGTAGGTATGACCATTGATCGTCGCCGATCCGGTTTGTACCAATACCACCTGACCCCCGCCGAAGGAGTTTGAGGCCGAACAAGCGGTGGACGGATCTACGCCGGGCAGAGCTACCCATATCTGGGTATTCGTCGGCAGGTTCGCCCCGCCGGTAATCTCTCCCCACTGTCTAGGCGTCGAGTAGACACCCACGGTGACCCCGACGGACTTGAAGAAGTTGATCGCACCGAGTACGTCCTGATAGTCCTGGGCCTGAGCCGCAGGAGCGAGCAGATTCGGGCCCGAAGTTGTCGCTGCCCACTGCCCACTTGTCTCCACGTCGAGCCACCAGTTTGGCGAGGAGACGTTCGAGGTCTGAGCGTACTGATAGGAGTATTGGGCCTGCTTGAATCCGAAGTTGTAAGCCTGACAATTTAGGTCCGTAGCGGCGCAGTTACCAGCTGGCCCCGTCATAAACGACGGTGAGCCGAAAGCCGTCGGACTGTTGGTGCCGTCAGATGGCCAGTTGATAAATGCATATAGCGATAGGTTCTGACCTCCCCACTGCGCCTCTTGTACTAGGCAGGGATTTTGATAGCTGAAGCTCCACCCAGTGGCCTCCACTATTGCCAGCGGAGCGGTAGGTGGAAGGGCGGAACATTGGAAGTTAGAGATGTCATATCCAGTAGCGCCCGGGGAATAGGCGGTCGGAATGTTGACCGCAGCTATCCCGACGATAGGGGCCGAAACTGGGGATCCACCGGCTGAACCGTAGAAGGTTGCGTCACCGAAGGAGAAGATTCCACCGTCGGAAGCCACCAGCCAGTACCCTAATCCGTCCTGTGAAGCAGCCATCCCGACGATCGGCTTGTTCAGTGTCATCGCACCGGTCGAACCGTAGAAGGCTGCGTCACCGAAGGAGAAGA